>NC_014315.1:600000-800000 GCF_000143085.1 Nitrosococcus watsonii C-113
GCGCGAGGCCAAAGGGGAGATCGAATCGGAATATCCCGGTTATCTGGGCTCACAAGACACCTACTATGTGGGCACGATGAAAGGGGTGGGGTGCATTTATCAGCAGACCTTCGTCGATACCTCTTCCCGCGTGGCGTGGCCCTGTGCAAACCCCATACGGAAAAAAGCGCCCTCGCCGTGGCGGATAGGCTCAACGACAAAGTGTTCTCTTGCTGCGCCTGCTCGCCGACCGAGGGATGGAATATTGTGGGAAGGTGGAAAGTCACGCCTACCAGCTCTATCTGGCCGTGGAAAACATCGACCACAGTAAAACCACAAGGCATCCGCAGACCAACAGTATTTGTGAGTGCCTCCACAAAACCGTCAGGCATGAAGTCTATGACATCGCCTTTCGCAAAAAACTGTACCGCTCACTGGAGGAGCTGCAAACGGATCGGGAGCACTGGCTTATGAACTATCATGAACAAAGACTGCGCTCGGGCCGGTACTGCTAGGGTAAAACACCTATGCAAACCTTCAGGGAAAACGTGCATGTGGCCAAAGAAAAGTGTCTCTCTGTATTATCATAGGGGAGAAAAGGGAGAGGAAAATGCCTCCCTCGCACCAGAATTAGCGGACAGCGAAATCTTCGCCCTCTAATAGTGCGTCTATCAGATTAAGTCTAGAATTTTACAACTCGCCTGATTTTAACCCCATCGAACAATCCTTCGCCCTGCTCAAAAAACGAAGGCAGTACTCAGGAAAAACTCTCAGTCAGCTCATAACATCACAAAATTATTTGGAATGACTATAGCGTATTCTTAAACAATGGCGGAGAGGGCGGGATTCGAACCCGCGTGGGCTGCAATAGCCCCGACCGATTTCGAGTCGGTGCCGTTATGGCCGCTTCGGTACCTCTCCTGTTACCCCTATAGGATACCTGCTATGGCAAGAAATGGGTATAAAACAGCAGCAAGGTGCTTTTTCTACTCCCAGAATTTATGAGCAGCTAGACTAGCGCAAGCAAAAGCAGAGGACTATTCAGTAGTTGTGGTTGTCTGGTTTGAAGACGTCTTCCCCTGGGCAGTGAGATAGTCGGCGACTTCCAGCATTTGCTCAAAGCCACCTGCCATATTAGCATCGGTGCGGTATTTACCGTTGATGACGATGGCTGGAACCCCGGTAATACCCGAGGCCCGGGTAGTAGCGATTGCTTGCTGAACTTTACCCTGAACAGCAAAGGACTCAAAAGTCGGCAAGAAGTCCTTTTTAGGAACCCCTAGCGTAGCAAAGAAGTCTGCCAGTGCTTCCTTGGTCTTGAATTGGCGTCCTTCCAGATGCATGGCGTCGAATAAAGGGCGATGAACTTTATCGAGCACGCCCAAGGCTTCAGCAGTATAAAAAGCCTGGGCATGGAGCTGCCAGGAATCCCGGAATACTGCCGGGACGCGGATAAAGTCCACGTCCTCTGGTTTATTTTCCGCCCACTGCTCCAGAATCGGTTCAAAGCGATAGCAGTGGGGGCATCCATACCAGAATATCTCGAGCACTTCAGCTCTACCCGGTTCCATAGCATGCAAGGGGGGAGAGACTTTTTTATAGTGTACCCCCTCGGTGAAGGTTGGCTCCGCTGCCGCTCCTAATGGGGAGAGGAGCAGGAGGGAAAATGCCAGTAATAAGCCAGAGACGAATCGCAACATATTTAAATAAGTCCCCTAACAGTGAAAAAATTCCAATATTAATGGGCCGCCTGCAGGCCTGACACATAGTGGGACACTGCGGTGATCTCTTCATCGGTCATTTTTTTGGCAACCCCTTGCATCATTTGGTTGAGGCCATTGCTACGATCGCCGCTGTGGTAGCTTTTAAGTTGGCTTTCCACATAGGCTGCGTGCTGGCCTGAGAGACGAGGCCAGCTTGCCGCAGGATTGCCTTGCCCTGCGGGCCCATGGCAGGCTATACAAGCGGGAACGCCATTTTCTTTATTGCCTTGTCGGTAGATTTTTTGCCCTAGCTCAAGATATTGCTCTGGCGTGCTTCCTTCGGTCATCGTCTGATGGGAGTAATAGGCCGCTAGATTGGCGATATCTTTATCGCTAAGATTGGCTGCCATTGATGACATAATCGCATTCATCCGGGCGCCGGACTTATAATCCTGCAATTGTTTTTTAAGATAATTGACGTTTTGGCCCGCTAACTTAGGCCATTCGGCACTGGGGCTGTTACCGTCAGAGCCATGGCAGCTTTGGCAAGGGGTGCCTGTGGCTGTATCCGCACCAGCTTCCGGGTCGCCCGTTACCGGGGCGGCGCTGGAGCTGGCGGAAGATGCAAACAGGAGACAGGCAACGGCGACTGCGAAACGTTTTGATGTCATTAACAGATCCTCAGTTCTTAGTAATATTGGTAATGATGGTCACGCCAAGGCACCTTAAAAGTTGGATGTGCATGCTACACTGCTTAGAGAGATTTTTCTAGCCTGTTCCAGTGCTCTCAAGGCGATGGCCATGGCTTTTGCAGGCATTTTTTGAGGAATAAAAAGGCGATGAATTCCCTCTATCGTAAGGCCCATTATCAGGGAAGCGCTTATACTTTATCCCAATTACCTCCCGATAAAGGGATGGAGGTGGCGTTTGCGGGGCGCTCCAATGTAGGAAAATCAAGCGCCATTAATACTATCACGGGTATTGGAGGATTGGCACGAACCAGCAAGACGCCGGGGCGCACCCAGATGATCAATTTTTTTCAGCTGGATGCTCGCCGCTATTTAGTAGACCTTCCCGGTTATGGATATGCCAAGGTGCCAGAAGCGGTAAAGCAGCAGTGGCAACAGACTCTAAGCGCGTACTTGGAGCAACGCCGCGCCTTATGCGGAATCGTGCTGGTGGTGGATATTCGGCGTCTTTATCAGCCCTTTGATCTTCAGATGCTGGCATGGTGCCGCTCCAGGGAGTTGCCGGTCCGTATATTGTTGACTAAGAGCGATAAGTTAAAGAGGGGGGCTGCCAATCAAGCTCTCCAAAAGGCAACCGCGCACTTGCAGGAAGTTCTTCCCACGGCACGGGTGCAACTGTTTTCAGCCGTCAATCGTATGGGGGTTGAGGCGATACAGGCCCAGCTTGGTGGATGGTTTGGGCTGGCGGGATAAACTGTGGCCATAAAAAAGCCCCGGCTCAAGGGGAAAACCGGGGCAATCTCTGGTCCGGCTTAGGGGGCTTCGGACCAGAGGACAATCCCGCCCAGGGAGGCGGGCGGGAGAGCGCAACAAATTAAAGATTACGCTCTTATAAATTAAAGACCATTCACTCAATAGAAAGTTCGGCAAAGTTTCCAGTTCGCGATGTTCATTCAATGGGCTTCATCCCAGTTGGCGCCGCTTCCTATTTCCACGATTAACGGTATCTTGAGTTGGGCGGCTGCGGTCATGTTCTCCCGGATTGCTCTCATCGTAATCTCCAGCTTATCTTCCGCCACTTCAAATACCAGCTCATCGTGAACCTGCATGATCATGCGGGCGTTGTCGCTATTTTTTTGTAACCAGCCATCAGTGTGGATCATTGCCCGCTTGATGATATCCGCCGCGCTGCCCTGCATGGGGGCATTAATGGCGGTGCGTTCAGCTTGGTTGCGGCGTTGGGTTTGCCGGGAGTGGATGTCAGGCAGATACAGTCGGCGGCCAAAGAGAGTTTCCACATAACCTTTCTGGCGGGCTTGCTGGCAGATATTGTCCATATAGGCTTTAACGCCAGGGTAGCGTTGAAAGTAGCGCTCTATGTAGTGCTGTGCGGCAGTACGGTTGATTCCCAATTGCCGGCCAAGCCCGTGGGCAGACATACCATAGATAAGGCCAAAATTGATGGCCTTGGCACTGCGTCGCTGTTCAGGGGTTACTTCTTCCAGGGGAGTGCGGAAAACTTCGGTGGCTGTTCGCTGGTGGATATCTTCTTCCGCTTCGAAAGCAGCCAGCAACCCTTCATCTTCCGAGAGATGGGCCATGATACGCAATTCAATCTGAGAGTAATCGGCGGCGACTAAGCGGTAACCGGGTGGGGCGATAAATGTCTGGCGAATCCGCCGGCCTTCAGCAGTACGGATGGGAATATTTTGCAAGTTAGGATCGGAAGAAGAAAGGCGTCCAGTAGCGGTAACGGCTTGATGATAGGAAGTATGGACTCGCCCAGTATGAGGGTTGACCTGCAGCGGCAGGCGATCTGTGTAGGTGGATTTGAGCTTGCTCAGGGTACGGTATTGGAGGAGCCGTTGGGGGAGGGGATAATCAAGGGCCAGTTCCTGCAGCACCGTTTCCGCTGTCGAGGGCTGGCCAGTGGGGGTCTTGCGGGTTACCGGCAGTTTTAACTTCTCGTAGAGAATAGCCTGAATCTGTTTGGGCGAAGCGAGATTAAAGGACTCTCCCGCCAGATCAAAAGCTTCTTGTTCGAGTTTTTTCAAGCGCGCGGCCAATTCATCGCTTTGGGTTTTAAGTTGCGTTGTATCCACCTGGACCCCATTGCGTTCCATACGAGAAAGTACAGGAATGAGAGGGATTTCCAATTCCTGGTAAAGGCGGCGGAGGCTTTCTTCCTGTTGAATACGAGGCCAGAAATAGCGGTGAAGCTGAAGGCTGATGTCGGCATCTTCCGCCGCGTAGGGAGCGGCTTTTTCAATGGTAACCTGGTTGAAGGGTAGCTGCTTGCTCCCCTTGCCCGCTACCATCTCATAGGTAATGGTGGTTCGCTGGAGATATTTTAGGGCTAGGGAATCCATATTGTGCCGGGTAGCGGTACTGTCAAGCACATAGGACTCCAGCATGGAATCGTGATGAATTCCTTGCAGCTCGATGCCGTAATTAGCGAGCACATTGCGGTCAAATTTAAGGTTTTGCCCTACTTTGCCGTGGCGGGGGTCTTCTAGGAGCGGCTTGAGTCGCGCTAAAACCTGCTCACGGGGTAGCTGGGGGGGAGCGGTGGCATCCTCATGACCGAGAGGAATATACATGGCTTCATGGGGCTGGATGGCAAAAGAGAGGCCGACGATTTCGGCCTCCATATAGTCCAAGCTATTGGTTTCTAGATCGAAGGCAAATAATTCAGTTGTTTTCAAGCGGGCAATCCAATGCTCGAGGCTTTCTTCGGAAAACACCGTCTCATAAGCAGGAGCAGGGTTCGTTGAAGGATGAGGGGTTGAGGCGTGACTGTTCTCGTTGTCCAGAAGTTCACGGAGCCAGCTTTTGAATTCCAGGGCAGCGTACAATTCACGCAGGGCGGAAATATTAGGCGGCGCACGTTGCAACTCTTTAGGACTCCAATCTAGGGATACATCCTGACGAATGGTGGCCAATTGTTTTGCCAAGGGAAGTTGAGGGAGATGGGATCGTAGATTTTCTCCCATCTTGCCTTTGATGTCGGAGGCATATGCCATGATTTGATCCAGACTGTGATACTGGCAGAGCAATTTGGCGGCTGTTTTAGGACCTACTCCAGGGATACCGGGGATATTGTCTACCGTATCGCCCACCAGTGCCAGGTAATCGACTATTTGTTCCGGGGAAACATTGAATTTGGCCTTCACGCCAGCGGGGTCCAATTTAGATAGATTCATGGTGTTGACCAGGTTGACATGGGGATTGACTAGCTGGGCCAAATCCTTATCGCCACTGGAAATGAGGGTTTCCAGCCGTTGCGCGGTTGCTTGCCGGGCCAAGGTGCCGATAACATCGTCAGCCTCAACCCCTTTCATACAGAGCAGCGGCAAGCCAAGGGCCCGGATGAGATCGTGGAGGGGCTGAATCTGACAGGCAAGCTCTTCTGGCATGGGAGGGCGATGAGCTTTGTATTGCTCAAAGAGCTCATGACGAAATGTTTTGCCCTTGGCATCAAAAACTACCGCTATGTATTGGGGTTGATACTCATCAAGCAGCTTGCGCAGCATATTGATGACCCCGTAGATTGCCCCGGTAGGTTGGCCTTTAGAAGTCGTTAAGGATGGCAGTGCATGGAAAGCACGAAAGAGATAGGAGGAGCCGTCGATTAAAATAAGCACCGGGTTTTGCGCCATGATCACATAGAGCCTATTTAAGATATAACGGTTTATGGTTAGAACGCAGTCAAAGAAAATTATAGAGCCAGGGCGTAGTATGCTATTAGGCGTAAGGTATCTCACCTAAGCAGGAAATGCGATGATAAACATTAGTACCACCAGGACCTATTATGGGCAAACGAAATAAGCACTTCTTTACGGAGCGAAGGGCTATCAATGATTCTTTGCTTACCCGGGAGTCATGGAAAGTTTTCCAAATCATGGCGGAATTTGTGGAGGGATTTGAACGTTTAGCCACTATTCGCCCTTCGGTCAGTATCTTTGGCTCGGCCCGTATGGTACCTGAACATCCCTACTACCAACTTACTGAGGAGATTGCCCGGGTTCTGTCCGATGCCGGATTTAGCATTGTCAGTGGCGGTGGTCCTGGCCTTATGGAAGCTGCTAATAAGGGGGCTTTTACAGGTGTCTCCCCCAGTGTAGGACTCAATATTAGCTTGCCCCATGAGCAGAGCGCTAATGAATACCAGGATATTGCTGTTAATTTCCGCCATTTTTTCTCCCGTAAAGTGATGTTTGTCAAATATGCCTCTGCTTATGTGGTGTTACCCGGCGGGTTTGGGACGCTGGATGAGTTGGCGGAAATTCTAACTTTAGTGCAAACTGGTAAATCGCGGCGGATTCCAATTATTTTGGTGCATTCCTCCTTTTGGGCGGGGTTGATCGATTGGTTTAAGGAATACTTGGTAGAGGAAGGAATGATAGACCACCATGATCTAGATTTGTTTAAAGTCCTGGACAAGCCTCAGGAGGTCGTGGATGCTATTTTTAGTTTTTACGAAAGCCGTGGTTTTGAACCTTCGGCGGAAGAGCGGGAGCGACTGCTCAACCTGTAAGCAACTTTTCCAGGGAACAGCCCATGTTTATACTTTATCCTAGGGTGCTAATATATCTAAATTTTTTATGGTTCTTGCTGGTGTCTGCACCGGCTTTTTCGGAAGAGCCGGAAGATCTTGTTCCCCTACCCGATCTTCCTTCCTTGCCCGGGCAAGCTGACACCATGGAGCCTGAAATCAAAATTATTCAAAAGGGGGAGAATATGATTGAAGAATATCGCCTCAATGGAAAGCTTTATCAAATTAAGGTAACGCCTAGTATTGGCCCGTCCTATTTTCTTGTGGATGCGGATGGTGATGGTGACTTTGAGAGTCGTTTTGAAGGGCCGGTTAATTCAGATATGCTGATTCCTAGCTGGGTTATTTTTCGCTGGTAGCACGCGCTTGTATTCATAAGCTAGTCTTCCAGGTAAGTGTATCCTTTCAACCCTGCTTCTAACTCCTGAAGATAGAGGCAGCGTTGCTGCTTATCAAGGGCCGCGTGGCTGAGTTTAGCCTGTAAATGTTCCTTTATTTCGGCGGCATCAAAGCGCACTTGCTGGAGGACCGATTCCACTGTGTCTCCTTTGAGGGCATGGCGCAGGCGGAATCCTCCTTGCCCATCGGCCTCCACATGGACTGAATCGGTGGCGCCGAATAGGTTATGAATATCACCGAGAATTTCCTGATAGGCGCCTACCAGAAAGAAACCTAATAAATAGGATTCACCGGGAATGAGAGGATGTAAAGGCAAGCTGGTTTCAATGCCTTCCCCATCGACGTAAAGATCGATGCGTCCATCGGAGTCACAGGTCAAGTCTTCTATCCACACCCGCTCGGTCGGTGGTTGTTCCAGACGGTGCAGGGGCATGATGGGAAAGATCTGATTAATAGCCCAGGAGTCAGGCAGGGAGCGAAATAGGGAAAAATTGCAGAAAGCCTTTGCCGTTAGCTTTCCCTCTAGTTCGTCCAAAATTTCCCGGTGGGCGCGAACCTGGGGGCTGAGGAACGAGCGAATCCGGCGGCAAAGGGCAAAATAAAGCTGCTCCGCTTGGGCTCGTTGTTGCAAGCCCAGAATCCCATGATTGAACATATCCAGGGCGTCAGCGATACCCTGGCTGGCATCATGATAGGCTTCGATAGCCGAGCGTCGGGTAAGCTTCTGGTAGCTTTGCCATAATCCTTGCGTGATAGACGGATCGTCGACAGCGGGGGCGGGAGGTTCTTCCTTGCCAGGAGCTGGTTGGATGTCAATGATATTGCTGATAAGAATGGCATGGTGAGCCACCATAGCCCGTCCTGCCTCGGTAATAATCTCGGGGTGGGGTAGCTGGTGAGTTTCGCAAGTCTCCCACAATCCATGAACGATTTTATGGGCATATTCTGGGAGGGTATAATTGGTGGAGCAAAGACCGCGGGTGTGGGTGCCATCATAGTCTACGCCAAGTCCCCCGCCCACATCGACACTGCGCAAAGGAACACCCAGTTCCCGCAGGGTGGCGTAATAGCGCCCCGCTTCCCGGATGCCCCGCTGGATGTCGGCGATATTGGGAAGTTGCGAGCCCATATGAAAATGCAGCAGGGTAAGGCAATGGATCATGCCGATTTGGCGAAGCCGCTGGATCATCATGAGGACTTGTTCGGCAGACAGGCCAAATTTACCCTTCTCACCCCCCGTGTTTTGCCATTTGCCTTTTCCAATAGAAGCAAGACGGACTCGTACCCCCAGTAGCGGCTCTACCTTTAGAGCCTGGGCTTGGCGGATAATATGTTCTAGCTCAGAGGGTTTTTCCACCACCAGATAAATCCGTAATCCTAATTGTCGTCCCATCAAAGCCAGACGGATATATTCACGGTCTTTGTAGCCGTTACAAATAACCAGGGCGCCAGGCCGGGATAAAGCCATGACCGCCAATAATTCGGGCTTACTTCCCGCTTCTAACCCTAGGCGGTCAGAATCCGCTGCCAGGATTTCCTGAATGACCTGCCGCTGCTGGTTCACCTTGATGGGATAGACGGCACTAAAGGACCCTTGATAATGGGTAGCGGTCATGGCTTCGGTAAAAGCGGCCCGCAGGCTTTGGGCGCGATGGTGGAGAATTCCCGAAAAACGTACTAATACGGGTAAAGAAAGTCCTGCTTCCAAGAGTGCCTGGCTTACTTGGTAGAGATCGATGGTGGTTTGGCTGTTGGGGCCATCAGGGCGAACCACGAGATGGCCTTGGGCGTTAATATCGAAATAACCTTCGCTCCATTGGGTGATATTGTAGAGTTCTTGCGAATGTTGGATATTCCAGTTTGCTGGCATCGGAGCCTTCTTTAATGTTAGAGGATAGAAAATAATGGCTTGTTTTTCTGCCAGGCGCCTGCCTTCCGCAGTGCTCCAGTCCACGCTCAGCCCGTTTATTTGCTGATGAACGGGCACTTGTCAGGGTAACATGAGGCGGCTATTATCCCTTGATTTTACCTTTTATCAAGCAGTTAAAATATATTGAGGGCGTCGGTTGGGGAGGCAGTATGCAGTTAGATCCGAAGAGGTGGTTCACTGAGATTTGTAAGGAAGGCGGCCTCGCTTTTTCGCTTGCCATCAAGGAAAAACTCCATGCGCAGACCACTCCCTATCAGCATATTGAGATTTATCAGACCGAAGCTTTCGGTCGACTGATGGTCATTGATGGTTTCATTATGCTTTCTGAACGGGATAATTTTTTCTACCATGAGATGATGGCTCACCCGGTGTTGTTTACCCACCCTCATCCCCGGCGGGTACTGATCATCGGGGGAGGGGATTGCGGGACTTTGCGAGAGGTGCTTAAGCATGAGGGCGTCAAACAAGTCCAGCAAGTAGAGATTGATGAGCAGGTTACCCGGTTGGCGGAAAAATATTTTCCAGAACTGTGCCAGAGTAATAATGATCCCCGGGCCCATTTCCACTTCGGTGATGGACTGCGCTTTGTGGCCCAAGCGCCCGCCAACAGCGTCGATGTTATGATCATTGATAGTACCGATCCGATCGGCCCCGCGGAGGGTCTTTTTCAGGCTTCGTTTTATGCTGATTGCCAACGGTTATTGGGGGACAAGGGGATTCTCGTGCATCAAAGCGAATCTCCCCTGATCCATTTGGATCTCCTCAAAAAGATGCGGGCGGAAATGAAGAAGGGGGGCTTTTCCCAGGTGCGGACTTTGACTTACCCTCAGTGCGTTTACCCTTCTGGTTGGTGGAGTGCGACTTTGGCGGGGCATGCCTTGCCCTGCTTCCGAGAGCAAGATGCCGCGGCTAAAAATTTTCCAACCCGCTATTATAATGTGGATATCCACCGGGCTTCCCTGGCTATTCCAGAATTTCTACGGCAGACGGAAGAGTCCTCATAGAGGATGGGGATAAGTCCTCAATCCCGTTGGGGGAATGTCTCTAAGAAAGCTAATAATAAGTTGCCCTTAAAAGAGGGTGGCGCTTGATAAGTATGCGGAACACGGCGGAGCCTTTTATTACCTGGTATCTGACCGACGGTAAACCTGGACATGAAAATCAAAGTTTAGGGTTGTTGGGCGCACTGGCTCGCTATGTACCCGTGCAAGCCCATGGGATACCGGTATCTTCTGGGTTGGTAACCATTGGATGGTGGGCCTTGAAAGTTTTCCCGCCCGCCAAGGATCTCCCTAATCCGCATCTTATCATTGGCGCGGGTCATGGAACCCATCTACCGCTGCTTGCGGCGCGCCGTGCTCGTGGCGGGCGGACGGTGGTGTTAATGCGCCCTAGCGTGCCCTCTTCCTGGTATGACCTATGTTTAATTCCCGAACATGACGGGATAGAAGCCGAAGCCAATGTGGTGCTTACCCGGGGAGTGCTTAACAGGATAGCCTCAGGAGGTATTCATGATCCGGGCCGAGGATTAATCCTTCTAGGGGGGCCCTCGCGCCATTATAATTGGGACCCTCAAAGTATTTTATGGCAGGTACAAAGTCTGTTGAAACAAGAGAAGAAGACGTATCAGTGGGTGCTGAGCACCTCACGGCGGACGCCTACCTCCATGCTCGCGGCACTCCGAAATTTGCGATTTTCGAACTTGCAAGTATTTGCCGGGGAAACAACTCCACCTGGTTGGATCACGGAACAATTGGCCCTTGCGGGGCGAGTATGGGTGTCGGAGGACAGTGTTTCCATGGTTTATGAGGCGCTTACTTGTGGAGCGGCAGTAGGCGTTCTTAACGTGCCTTGCAAGACTTGGGGCCGGGTAGTACGGGGCCTGGACAGCCTTGCTGAGAAGGGAGTCGTGACGACTTTTACCGCTTGGCGCCAAGGTCAAAAATTAGTGCCACCCCGGCAACAATTTAATGAGGCTGATCGCTGTGCCCGGCTCCTCGTGGAACGATGGCTCAGCAGCCCCTAACTGTATTACAGGTTTTGCCTGCCTTAGAGTCAGGGGGCGTGGAACAGGGTGTTTTGGAGCTCGGCGCGGAGCTGGTTCAGCAAGGGCATCGTTCCCTCATCATCTCGGCAGGCGGGTATCTGGCCGCAGCACTCAAACGCGGGGGGAGCGAGCATTACACTTGGCCTATCGGTGCTAAATCTCCTTGGACTTTAGGCTTAGTCCTTCGGTTGCGGCGTTTTCTTTCCGAACAGCAAGTAGATATCCTCCACGCTCATTCCCGGGTGCCTGCTTGGATAGCTTGGTTAGCCTGGCGGAAGATGCCTGAGTCAATCCGGCCGCGCTTTGTGACTACCGTGCATGGCCTCTATTCAGTGAATCGGTACAGCCGTATCATGACTCGGGGAGAAAAAGTCATTACCGTATCCGAAAGCGCGCGTCAGTATGTGCTGGAAAATTATCCTGAAGTCAGGCTGGAGCAGCTTATGGTAATCCCTTGGGGGGTTGATCCTGAACTGTATCCCTATGGGTATCAACCAAGCAGGGAATGGCTTGCCCGCTGGGAGAGGGCCTATCCTCAGCTCCAGGGAAAAAAGATTCTCATCTTGCCAGGCCGTTTGACCCGCCTTAAGGGGCACCAGGATTTTATTGAACTTATTGGACGGCTGCGGGAGAGGGGATGTCCCGTCCATGGTTTAATTGTCGGGGGCGAGGACCCTCGGCGGCGGCGTTATGCGGATGAAATAAGGCAGCAGATTGACCACAAAGGGCTCCAAGGAGCGGTGACTTTTACGGGCCACCGCGGTGATTTACGGGAAATCTATGCCATCTCGGATCTGGTGCTTTCGCTTTCCAAAAAACCCGAATCCTTTGGCCGTACCGTACTGGAAGCCCTGAGTCTGGGAGTACCCGTCATTGGCTACGATCATGGGGGCGTGGGGGAGGTGCTAGGGCAGTTGTTTCCGGAGGGACGCGTTCCTGTAGCCAACCTAAACAGCTTATCTGAGCGGATTGCCCAGTTTATAAAGGTGCCGCCAAAGGTCCCAAGGCAGCAGTGCTACACTTTGCAGCGTATGTTAGCGCAAACTCTACAATGTTATCGTACGCTATACGGGTCTACCCTCTAGCCTTTTGCGCTTGGGCTAAGGGCTGCCCTAGGGGATGCCAGCAGCTGCTTGATGCCGCAGGATGGTAATGCCCATGCGATCCCCGTCCCGGAAGGGTGTTTTAGTCATCCAACCGTTGCCTGGGATTGGCGATATGATCTGGCATTTGCCCATCCTCCATGCTATTGCCGCGGCATCACCGGAGGGCTGCGTGACCGTGTTAACTAAGCCCCGCAGTCAAGCAGATCGCTTACTTAAGGCAGACCCCTCTATTCAGCAGGTGCTCTGGCTAGAACGTAATCCCGGCCAGCATGATGGCTTGCTAGGTCTAGGACGTTTGGTGAAGCTTTTGCGGCGGCAGTCTTTCCGTCAAGTATGGGTATTACATGGAAGCTCGCGTTATGCTCTTACTTGTTGGCTGGCTGGAATCCCTGAACGGATTGGCTATGGACGCGGGCTGCAAAGATATTTTTTCAATCATTTAGCCAGCTTGCCGCCGACCCAAACCCACGGTCATCCTCTAGAATTAGCGGCTCGCTTGCTGAAGCTCACTCATATTCCCCCCATAGAAGAAGAACCCCGCTTGGTGATTGATCCCTTGGCGCAACGGATAGTGGCTGGTCGCTACCAAAAGCTTCCACAGCCATGGATTGCGCTGGGTATTGGCAGCAGCGAGCCTTATAAACAATGGGGCGAAGCGAATTTTATTCAGTTGGCCCGGCATCTTAGCGAGAGCGGAGGTTCTATTCTGGTAATAGGCGGCACAGCGGAGCAAGCGATGGGGCAGCGCATTAGTGCCCAAGTGGGCCAATGGGGAATCCCTATGGGAGAGGCGCTTAATCTACCTTTGGAGGAAACAGCCGCTTTACTAGCAATGTGTACCCTGTATGTGGGTAATGATACCGGGGTCTTAAATATGGCGGCAGCCGTGGAGACCCCCGCTTGGGGACTGTTTGGGGCTTCGCCTCCCTTGCATCATTCCCGCTATATCCACTGTCTTGTCCCTCCGCCAGGAGGTATCGGTATGGAAGCTATGACCCCTGCCTATGTGGTGGCTGAATTGCGTAACAGCGGAGTAATCCATGGTGGTTTTGCATAGACGGTTACAGCGCGCTTTTTTTTCTTGGGGATGGTTATTGCCTGCCGTTTTGCCTGTTGCTCAGGTATTAGGGAGAGCAGTATTTAGCATTTTGATCGTGCTTTATTTTTTATGGGGAACGCTTAGTTTATATGGCCAGCAAAAAAGTATAGAGCGCCCCGTATTAGGGTTATTTGTTGGCTTGCTGTTAGCCTTCCTCATGAGTATTCCGGGGGCTGAGGATGTGGGAAGAGCATGGCACAAATGGCTTAAATTTCTGGTCTATTCCATGAGTTTCGTATTCACTTTAGTGGCTTTGCAGCAAGCGCAAGAGAACTTTGAGCGTCTTTGCCGAGCTTTTGCTCTGGCGGGGGTGGGGTTATTGGTAGTGCTTTACTTGCATTTAGCCTATGTGTTGTGGAGCAGCGTAGAATTCGATCCTGCCCAGCAACTTAAGGAAGACGATCTCCCGTTTTTGCTGCCCTTTCTTCTCCATGGGCTGTTGCAGGCGGAGTCTAGAAAATACCGCGCTTTGCTAGGCGCTGCCTTGTTGTCAGGGGTATTATTTTATACCGTGTTGTCCGAGGGCAGGGCAGCATTATTAGCGCTGGCGGTTGCGCTCGTGTGCTATGGAGCACTCGTGATGGGATGGCGCCTGAGGAATTTGTTATTACCAGCAATGTTAGCAGCCGTTGCGCTCATAGGTATGATGACCGTGCTCCATGTGGAGTCTCCGGAAAAAGATAAAGAAACATGGACTGAAATTGTGGACCGAATCAGTAGTGGGCGGACCGTGCTTTGGCGTCAGGCTTTTGTTTACCCGCCTGAGTCAGTGATAACCGGGACAGGAATGGGCAATGCTCGTTATGCTGAAGAGGCATTGACTATGGGCGAGCAGGGACAAGTCCGCCATTTTCATAATTTGTTTATCGATGTTTGGTATGAAACGGGACTGCTTGGCTTGACCGCCATGACGGGATGGCTCTTATTTATGCTATTCAGAGGGTGGCGGGATTGGCGAAAATCAGCCGCTGAGCATCGACGACAGATCGGGTTGTTGCTCTCTGCTAGCGCGGCTATTCTTACCGCTGCCCAGCTAGGGCCATCCTATGCTTCCAGTTTGGTCGGCGTGTACCTGATGGTGTTTTTTGCCGCGTTAACGGACTGCCATGAAAAAATACAAAGGGCATTGTTTACGCTGGGGAAGCAATAACCGCTAGCATTTTCCGATTATAAAAAAGCTTTTCACGAATTCCCAGCCCTTTCTCTATAACGACCTGCGCTTTGTATTAATGCGCAAGCCGTCGCCATCAAGTTTTGGTGACAAGAGCAACGATTTTTTATTTTTGCAAGCATGCCTCAATAAATTGAGCTACCGTTTTAATCGCCGCTTTTAGGAATCGCAACCGCCCTCCCACCTACCCAGCCTCCGCGTTGAACGTGTGCCACCGCCATTGCCCTAGGTTGAGAAATTCGCGAGCCGTATCGTTCTCAATTTTCTCTTATAGACTTCCTGCTTTAGGTGATTAAAGTTTGCTGGCAAGGAGGCGAAATTAATGGAAACTAGCGCACCATTTTTGATATTCCGGTAGATAATGCTGCAGGCAAACTCGCCTGAATTTTAAGTTGATATCAAGCTATCAAAGCAAATTTGCCTAAAAATAAAGTTATCATGGCAAAAATGCCTAATTTACTAGCTAATATCAACTTATCAGGGTGTATATGCCTGAGAATAAGTTGTTCGCGCCGCTGCGCGGCGCGAACAACCGTTCGACTGGCAGAACCCCCTGCATAATCAGACGCCGTGCGCCTATGTATGCAGGAGAACCCGCCCGTCAACTCCCCGATTAGGTGACAAGGGGAAACATGCGTAATTCCACGAAATTAGTCTTTACCTTCTTGCTGTTTGTTATTCCTGCGAGTGTATACTCGGCTCCAGAAAATTCACACATTCTAGGCAATAACTGGTATTGCAATGATGGTTACAAAAAACAAACAGATGACTGTATAAAATTGGATATACCAAAGAATGCTCATGTATTAGGAAACAACTGGTACTGCAATGATGGATATAAAAAGCAAAGCGGCAAATGCGTAGAAATGACTTCATCGGAAATAGAGGCTTTAAAAAGCGCAAGGGAAAAACAAAGAGCCTCGATGTCCGATGGCACAGTTGCTTATCAGACTAAAATTGATTCTGATTCAGGAGACATTATAAAGTTTGAGAACGGGGCTATTCTTGAAGTTTCCAGCTACTTTGGCTATCTAGGTTATCGAAAAAATGCTGTTTTATATGGGAATGGACATCGCTGCCGTATTTGGATTGCTAGCAAAAAGTCATATAAGTGCGATTTGCTTAAGGCTCCAGAAGGAAAAGGAGAGCCAGCGAAAGAAGTACATATCTCCGAAGTGAAAGGTAACGGAACAATCCTTATTATGTTGGATGGCAGTATGTATGAAGTGGACTCTATTGATGAAATCCACACATCTCTCTGGCTTGGGATCTCTGATGGGCTGCTAATAGATGGAACAACATTGATTAACTTTGATTCGGATGAGCCTGTCACTGTATATCAGATTAGATGAAACATTTGTCACCTAACAAACACATGCACTCGGACAGTAAAAAGCAGAGCGAGGAACGAGCATCGCTTTTTACTGCCGGTGATGTGAGGCGTTATGTTTCACGGAGAGTGAATAATCGGCATTGAGTCTCTAATTCCATTCGGTTTGCATAAAGCATCCGGTGAGCTTGTAGATGTAGCAAGCGTTCCCAGGGGAAGTGGATGTGGATGCACCTGCCCTTCATGCGAAACGCCTCTGGTGGCTTGCCTCTCGGCGCGTAACCCCTTTCGCGCTGGCAGTCATTGCGCAATCCGGTTTCATCTCCCCAGTACATCTCTGCCGCCTCCTCCTTCGCTTTCATCTGAATGGCAGGGTATTCTTCATCCAGCCATTTCTGCACGCGTGCCGGTTGTTGTTCGTAGGCCCGTTTCACCGGCTTCTGCGGCGTTCCCCCCCCCCCCCACCGCTTGAGGTAAGGCCCCACGGTTCGAATGGGTAACACCATTCCCACTTTCTCTTTGACCAACTCCCCACCGACTCTCTGGTCCAGAGCGCATAGGGCATCTTCAGCTCATCCGGCGTCTTGTCCAGGAGCAGCTTTTGGATCTCGCGCTCCTGATCTGGCTCCAGTCTGTGCCCACTGCCTTCACAGCGACCGCGCACCTTCAGCTTCAGCGACTCTGCTCCCCCGTGTTTCATAGGCCTTCAGCCAACGACCAACCGTATCAGCATGTACGCCGACAATCTCTCCGATCTGCGACCGCCTCGAAGCTTAACCGCTTGACGCCGCTTTTCCTCTACCGCCGATAACGCCAGCCTACGTGCATCAATACCTTCCATGCACAAATTATAACAGTTCTATTTCGTGACCGGGTTAATAGCTAAATTGCTTTCATCAAGTATTACCTGAATTCTAGTGCTTTCTTTTCGTTGATTCGTTGCATCAGATGTGATTTGGTGGCCCTTCCGATTGTAAGGTTGAGTTGCGGTAGCGAGGACTTAATATTGGGTTTTCCAGCTAATTCAGATCTTTGGACCCTCTTTGGTAGTAGTTTTCTGGCGGCAACGTTGCTGCCAGGAGGCTCGGAAGTGGTGTTTGCTCTATTGGTGTCCCAGGAGATTTATTCTCCTTCGATGCTGATTGGGATTGCGACCCTTGGCAATACCTTGGGGGGCATGGTGACCCTGGGGATGGGATGGCTAGTGGCGCGGCGTTATCCCCTGCGGGTGCTGGCGCGGCCTTCCCACCGGCGAGCTTATCGGTGGCTGCGTCGATATGGTGCTGTTGGTTTGCTTGGGGCTTGGATGCCGATTATTGGCGATCCCTTGTGCTTTGTTGCTGGCTGGTTGCGTTTAAATGTGTTGTTGGGGCTAGTTTTTATGGCCGTGGGTAAAGGTGCCCGTTACGCGGCATTATGGAATGTAATGGGTTGAAAATGAGCTCAAGGCTCGATGGTGGACCAGTGTCCTCGCCATACCGCCCATCCTTTGCAAATTGCTTTGGCATAGGTGGTGAGATTAATTGCCCACCAAATCCCAGGGGCGCCAAAACCCAAGGGGAAGGCCAATAACCAGGCGAGGGGAATGCGGATGAGGTTGAAGGGAGTACTGTACCAGAACACCGTTCGGGTATCGCCGGCGCCGGCCAGAATGCCAGTACTCAAGGCTTCCCAAGCGAGAAAAAGCTGAGAGGCGGCAAGAATTACCGCATATTCCGTTGCTGCCTGATGGACAGCCCGGTCATCGGTAAAAAGACCGGTGAGCGCTTCGCCGGCAAAGAAAAACGTCAGGGACGCCGCAAGGCCCAGTAGGGTAGCGAAGGGTAGGGCCATGTAAAAAGTTTGGCGGGCCAGATCGGGTCGCTGGGCTCCTAGATAGCGGCCAGCAAGAGAAGCGGCACCAAGAGAGAGACCGTGGAAGAGCGGCCAGGTGCACCCTTCAAGGGCGGAAAAGCCAATTCCTAGAGCTGCGTTGACATGAGTCCCTAGGGGCGAGACGGAGGTTTTCAGCAGTCCCCAATAGACCAAGGCGAAAAAGGCCGTTCCTAAAGCCATGGGGGCGCCAATCCGCAGAATCCGGCGCAGTTGTCCGCGAGGTTTGAAGTCTTCAAGGGTTAATCCTGTTATCCTTTTGAGTAACAGGAGTCCCAGGCCAGCGCTGATACCGCGGGCAAGATTAGAGGCCAAAGCGGCTCCTACAACGCCAAGTCCCGCGGTATGGATGAGGAACGGGGTCAAAATAATATTTAGACCCAGGGAAAGAGCATGGAGGATTAACGGCGGCCGGGCCGAGCCCATGCTGATAAATGCCTGATCGATGAGGGGTGTCAGCACCAAGGGCAGTACGGTTAGGAAAAGGGTGCGCAAATAACGATTGCACTCAATGGCTGCCTGGCCTTCAAGGCCCAAGGTATGGGTCATCAGCGGTGCTCCCAGGCTTCCCAGAATCATTAACAGCACAGTCAGGAGGAGGGCGCCAAAGAGGGCTTCGCCAAGCAATGCCCGGCGGGCTACCGGATCATGGGCGCCGGTTGCTCGGGCGATAAGGGGACTTGCCCCTGCTGCGAGCAGTTCAAAAGAGGCATAGGTAAAAATAACCACGAAGGCGGACGAGCCGATGGCAGCTTGCGCTTCGACGGACACATCTTGAATAAAATATTGATCAACGATCCGAAAACCGTTAGTAAGCAAAGTGAAAACAGCGCTGGGAATAGCAAGTGCCAGCAGCGGCTTCAGGCCAATAGGAGGAAGAGGCGCCTGCGGCGCCTGGCTCTCGTACTTTGCCATCGCCAGTGTTGCTGATCGTAGTTAGTTAGGGAGAGTGGATATTGGTAAAGGGAAATAACGTTAACCTGGCTTTTATAAGGTGCCTTGGAAAAGGATGAGGGCCGTTAGGCCCTCATCGAACGCTACGGTGATTTAATCTCACTCATGGGTTTGAAGTTCAACCCGGCGATTTTTGGCCCGGCCTTCCTTGGTGGAATTGGAGGCAACCGGGCGTTCTTCCCCGCGGCCTACCGCTTCCATCCGCGACGGATCGATACCCTCGGAAGACAAGTAGTCCATGGCCGCTTCGGCGCGCAGCTTGGAAAGGCGCATGTTGTAGTCTGCATTGCCGATGCTATCCGTATAGCCGGTGATGGTAACCTTTAGATTAGGATGAGCGCGCATTTTTTCCGCGACCTTATCCAGGATAGTATGGGCGTTGGGAGACAGTTTGGCGGAATCAAACCCGAAATGAACACCGCTCTGGAGGACAACAGGCTTGGGACAACCAACTTCGTCCACGCTAACGCCATGCGCCGTATCCGGGCACTCATCTAGATCATCGGGCACGCCGTCGCCATCGCTATCTACGGGACAGCCTTCGTTGTTGACCGCCACGCCTGGGGGTGTGTCAGGGCATTGGTCAAGGTAATCTGGTACGCCATCGTTGTCGCTGTCCAGAGGGCAGCCGACTTCGTCCACTTCAACGCCTGGGGGCGTATCGGGGCATTGATCTTTATCGTCCGAAACCCCGTCTTTATCGCTATCGGGAACAAAGAGAGTCGAGCGGCAAATCACTCCCGTGACTGACCGACCGAGACGATCCGTTTCTCCCTCCCCCGTCATAACAGCGCATGGCGGCCAGCCCTTATAGGGGGCATACAGGGGATGATCGTCCGCCAGCGCGGATGTATAAGCAGTCAGCAATAGGGGCGTAAATATCGCCATTATTGCCATGATTTTTTTGTTCATATTTTCCTCCCTAACTTGGACTTTATCTCTAAAAGTCATAAGTTTTAACCCATTTTCTAAGTCATAGTCTAGTTTAAATAGTGGATAGATACTATTTATTTTAATAAAAACTAGTTTTTGCTTAATGAAGGATAAAAAATATATTGGAAAAGCCTATCAATATTAGTCCGCTATTAGGGCTTCTATTTGTTGCTCGAACCTGCCTAAATACTCTTTCATGGCGGTAGCTATAATGAGGTAAGCTTGGCGGCATTGGGGGGTTGATTTATCCTTTTCTTCTAAAAAGGCTAGGTAGGGATCGGAAATTTCCTTTGGCAGCATAATCATGATGTCCGATGTCATTTCAGCGGGATAACTATTCCGTGCCATTGATTTTGATAGTTGCTCCAGGGTTTCCCTGAAGCGTTGCTCGAGTTTATCCCGCTCGGTTTTTAAGTGCATTAACTTGGTTTCACGCCGCCATCGTAGATGATCAGCGATAATGGTGGTGAGCGGTGCAATGCTTGCAATCAGACCACCAATAAGAACTCCAATAAGAATATCCACGATTTCTCCGTTTTTAAGTAACGCAGACGCGGGCGCTTTTTATATTCATATCCATTGGAGGGAGAACGCGCCTTTTATTCCTTTTTTATGGGCTTGCTGAATAGCGGTCTGCTTTTATTTTGAGGGAAGGCCTTATCTCCCTATTTTCTATTTCCTGGCGGAAGCGATAAGGAGGAGGCATCTATTCCAAAGCACTGCGCGACAGCCAATTCATTACCCTGTTTGATGGCTCGATATTTATCCCAAAAGGAAACATCCACTTTATGTAAGGACTTTGGCGTATCCCCCTTACGGTAACGGCTTAAGTGTCCTGGTCCACCATTATAAGCGGCGTAGGTGGCGCGAGCCAGATTATCGAGACCGCCTGTTTTTTTATGCTCGCCCTTTTTGATGGCGTAGTCCACTAGGTAGCGCATTAAGATTTCTCCTCCTGCTTGCGCATTGTAGGCAATATCCCAGTTCAAGTCGTGCACATCGTAAAAACCCCGCCAAACATTTTGGTTGATCTGCATCAGACCTACCGAGCCTCCACCAGAGCGGAATGGTTGGAGCTTGTCTCCCTTTTTGATGAATTGACGCCAGCAACTTTCTTGCCAGGCGGTGGCTAGCAGGAGCCAGCGATACAGTGAGTGGTATTGGTCTTCTAAGGGATGGGTTAGGAGTAAATGGCTGACGGTTTGATCCAGGAGTCGGTGGACCATTGGTAAGTAGGCTCCCATGTCTTTCGCCGCGGGAGCCCACTGGTTGAGCCGTGAAGCTAGGGGCTGATCAACGTTATCAGCAGCAGCCCAGGCATTTCGCCATAACCCCTTGCTCAGGTTGAGTTGTGAGTTTTTCTGGGAGGAGGATGGAGCGGGGCTAAATCCTAATAAGCGACGCAGCTCAGGATCGACCTTAAAGTTGTAAAGCAAAGGATGGAGTCCCGCTTGGGGGGCAATAATCCGGGCTAGCCGGCGTATCCCATCGGTGGAGATATCGAGGCCAGACGCCGGACCAAGCCGGTCAATGGTTTTTAGGACATCGCTGGCGGCAATAAAGCTTAGGTAGTGCAGGGCCGTTTCATGGGGCATGCTGAGGCTTAAACGGCGCAATACCGGCGCTAGGCGCTCCCAGGTCCTTAGAAATAGTGCGCGGATGGGATCGGCCGTTCTAGGGGTTGAAGTAGTGAGGGCTTTGTCTATATCGTGACGGGCGTCTAAAAGAATTTCCAGCAAAAGCGGGCGCAATTCTTCTAGCTCATTTTCAGCCGCTGCCTGCTTGATAATAAAAGTCAGAAATGCATCCCCTTGCTGCCACGCTGCCTCCCAGCGCTGCATTTCCTCGGGCGAGAGGGCCGGCTCCGGAGAGGGAGAGGGGGGGTTGAGATCCGGAAGGGTAAAACGTAAGGTGACCTTAATCCCGTCCGGGGTTGTTTGTGCTTCGGTTAGTGTTAGGGAATCAATGGCGGTTTGAATCCGCGAGCGGTCCTGGGGCGATAACACCAAGGGCAGTAGATTTCGTAGTTCCGCTAATTGGGGCTGGAGGTCAATCCGTACCTGCGAGAGTCGGGGGTGTACATATTCTTTGATCCTATCCCAAAGCTGGCCCGTGGCAGTTTCCTTATGCCCTTCGGCATTATAAATATTGGATTGTACAGTTTGGAAATAGAGGGTAGTCAGCTCAGGTCCAAGCATGGGCTTTTGGAATACTTCAATCGTTCCTTTCCAATCTAGGAGTGGAATACAGCTGTTACCAATAGGCGTTCCGAGCTTGGCTATGCCGTCGCTGAGAATGCGAAGTTGCTGGCCAGCATTACCAACCCGGGGATTGGAAAGCACTAAGGAATTGCAGCCGCTATTATCATTCCAGACCTGGGCCGTGTGATGGGGACCGGCGTAAACTTCCCTAATAAGAATATGACGAAGCAGCTCATTATTGAGTTGTATGGGCACTTGGATTTCATGGCCATGACTTCCCATGGACAGCCCGAGTAGTACCAATGCAATACTGTTATAGAGAAACCATTTTTTCATTTGCCTGCTGTTAGCTCTATTTTTTTGCGTATATTATCAACCTCTCTAGCGAATTTTAATAGTGTCAACTATGGTTAAGGTTTTACAAGGAAGAGGTAAAGATAGTGGATAATAATATGATTAGATCAATAGGGACCATGGCTTTATTGGCCTTATTATTGGGTTTTACCTCATCAGCCCTAGCGGGAGAAAGCTATGGCTCGGAAGTGGGTGAGAAATTGGGACGTGGCTTAGCCAATGTGGCCACTGGCTGGGTGGAAATTCCTAAAAATATAATCAATACCAGCAAGGATAGTAATGTAGGCATTGGGGTAAGTTGGGGATTGCTTAAAGGAATTGGCCAAACCCTTGGCCGTACGCTCGTGGGCGTGGGTGAATTGGCGACTTTTTTCGTGCCGACTGCTAAAATTGTTCACCCTACTTATGTCTTTGAGGATTTTTATCGGGATACCACTTACGGAACGAGCCCGTAGTATTTATTGGGTTCAACTAGGGGGCGGCTATTCATGGTGAGAGGAGCAGGCAGGTATTGGAGGTAGAGGTTAGGCGGCTAGCCTGGTTCTTTACTGTTCTGCTTCCTGTAAGGGATAGCGGCGAAGATCAGAGGGTAGTCGGCGGGTTTCAACCGGCCCTTCGCTAAACAGCGCGGTTTGATTTCCCCACCCATCCCAGCCGGATCGAATATGGCGTGCGAACATTTCCAGGTAAGGACCGTCCACTAATTGCTCAATGCGATCATAGGCTTGATCCGGTTTGCGGCTATGTTCCCGCCGCGAAGCCATGATCAGCCGGCGTACGTTAGAGGATTTTCTTTGGGGATGGCCCCTTGTCGCCAGTAAGCATATTTCCGGGTTAGCCCGAGTCCAGAAGCCTAGACCCGTAAAAAAATCCTTTTCAGATAAGTGGTCGGCTTGGGCTGATTTGTTGGGTTTTATCCAATAAAATCCTACTGTTTTGTAGGTAAATCCCTAAGCCTCAATGACTTCCATGGCCCGGGGAAGAAGGGGATCAGTTACCCAGAGGAAGAGGAGGGCATCATGAGTAGTCCATTCCCGTACCGGAATACGGCAGATTTCTGCGATGGACATACAATTATAGTGGGCTTCCGGGCTGCGGCCAATGCCTTTTTTGAATAGGTTTTAAATGTCCAAGGCGGATCGGCGTAGATGACCCTATATTTTTTTTGGCGCAACTAGACCAGAAGTCATTTGGCCCCCAGGAGTTGTAAATGAGATAGCGGGCTGAGTGCCCGCTATGGTTGATTGATGATTCATTTAATCCCAGCTCAAAGCGCCTCCAGTTTGGTATTCTGTGACCCGGGTTTCAAAGAAATTCTTTTCTTTTTTCAGATCTAGAACTTCGGACATCCAGGGGAAGGGGTTGCTGGCGCCAGGATACTGTTCCGGCAGCCCGATTTGGGCGCAGCGGCGGTTGGCAATGAACTTAAGATATTCTTCAAACATGGGCGCGTTGAGCCCGAGCACGCCCCGGGGCATGGTGTCATGGGCGTATTGGGTTTCTAGACTCACAGCTTCTTGGATCATCCGGAGGGTTTCTTGCTTGAATGAGTCTGACCATAGGTGGGGGTTTTCAAGCTTAATTTGATTGATAACATCAATACCAAAGTTCATGTGCATGGACTCATCGCGCATGATGTACTGGAACTGCTCAGCCGTGCCGGTCATCTTGTTGCGGCGACCCATGGAAAGAATCTGGACAAAACCTACGTAAAAAAAGATACCCTCGAAGATGACGTAAAAGGCGATGAGTTCCCGCAGCAGTTTTTGATCGTTTTCCGCAGTGCCAGTATGAAATTGGGGATCAGCCAGGTGTTGGGTGAAAGGCAGGGCCCATTCGGCCTTGCGGGCGACGGCTGGTACTTCCCGGTACATATTAAAAATTTCGCCTTCATCCAGCCCTAGGGACTCTACGCAGTACTGGTAAGCATGGGTATGCACCGCTTCCTCGAAAGCCTGACGGAGCAAGTATTGGCGGCATTCGGGGTTAGTAATATGCCGGTAGACGGCCAACACCAAATTGTTAGCTACCAGGGAGTCAGCGGTGACGAAAAAGCCGAGATTGCGCTTGATAATAGTGCGTTCATCCTCGGTCAGACCATCGGCGCTTTTCCATAGGGCAATATCCGCGTTCATGTTAATTTCTTGCGGCATCCAGTGATTAGCGCAGCCACTGAGATACTTCTCCCAGGCCCAATGATATTTAAAGGGTACTAATTGGTTCAAATCGGCCCGACAGTTGATGATCCGCTTATCATCCACCTGAATCCGGGCCGCGCCCATTTCAATGTCTTCAACCCCTAAAACGCCAGTGCCATTATTACTCCCAGCAGTTGAAGCTGTATGGGGCGTTGGCTTTTCCGCCAGCAATGTTTCCTTTAAGTTGCCTGACATCTCCTCCCCACTCCCATTGTCGTACGCGCCGATGGGAGGCAATTTCTGAGGTTTGGTTTTTTCACTATCAACGCCTGCAAGTGGATTATCCCAATTCAGCATCTTTAAGCTCCTCATTATTAATTAAATTTTTTGACTAGGCTCGATTTACCTGTGCCGTACGGACACGAAGAGATTACCTACTGACAAGCTTCGCAGTCCGGGTCCAGGATGGAACATGCTTGCGGCGCTTCCGATGTCTGAATATAGCTCGATTGGACGGCATTGAGCTTGTTCGCTTGGCCCGAGGTCATAGTGCTCTTCTCCACATGGGTAGCGCCCAGGGAACGCAAGTAATAGGTGGTTTTGAGGCCCCGGACCCAGGCAAGTTTATAGAGGTTATCAAGCTTTTTACCGCTGGGTTCGGCCATATAAAGGTTAAGGCTTTGAGCTTGATCGAGCCACTTTTGACGGCGGGAGGCCGCCTCCACCAGCCAGCGGGGATCGATCTCGAAGGCGGTGGCATAGAGGGTTTTGAGTTCGTCCGGTATGCGGTCAATGGGCTGGGCACTACCATCAAAGTATTTGAGATCGTTGACCATGACCTCATCCCATAAGTTCTGGGCTTTCAAATCCCGGACCAAGTAGGGGTTAATCACCGTAAACTCGCCTGAGAGGTTGGATTTTACGAATAGATTTTGGTAAGTCGGCTCAATGGACTGGCTGACGCCGCAGATATTAGAAATCGTCGCAGTGGGCGCGATGGCCATGCAATTGGAGTTACGCATGCCCACTGTTTTGACCTGTTCCCGTAGGCTATCCCAGTCCAGTGTGCGGGAACGGTCTTGCTGGAAGTAACCGCCACGGTTTTCTTCGAGCAAGCTGATGGAATCGATGGGCAGAATGCCTTGGCTCCAGAGGGAATCTTTGAAAGTGGGGTAACTGCCCCGTTCTGCGGCAAGGTCGCTGGAAGCCTTGATGGCATAGTAACTGATCGCCTCCATGGAATGGTCGGCGAACTCCACGGCGGCTTCTGAGGCATATGGGATACGGCGTTTATAGAGAGCGTCCTGAAACCCCATGAGGCCCAGACCGACGGGTCGATGGCGCAGGTTGGAGCGCCGTGCCGTAGGTACGCTGTAATAATTATAATCGATGACGTTATCCAGCATGCGCATGGCAGTAGTGATGGTTTTCTCCAATTTGGGCAGGTTAAGGCCGTCTTCATCCAGATGTTGAGGGAGGTTGATAGAGCCTAGATTACATACTGCGATTTCATCATCGGAGGTATTCAGGGTAATTTCGGTACATAAGTTTGAAGAGTGGACCACGCCCGCATGCTGTTGGGGGGAACGCAGATTACAGGGGTCTTTAAAAGCGATCCAAGGATGTCCCGTCTCGAATAGCATGGAGAGCATTTTGCGCCATAGATCCACGGCACGCCGCTTTTTAAAATTCTTGATTTCGCCACGGCTAGCCTTGCCCTCATAACCAAGATAGGCTGCTTCAAAAGCTTGGCCTACCAAGTCATGGAGATCCGGGGTTTCATCGGGGGAAAACAAGGTCCAGCCGCCGTTTTCAGCTACCCGCTTCATAAACAGGTCCGGTACCCAGTTAGCGGTATTCATGTCGTGGGTACGGCGGCGATCGTCGCCGGTATTTTTGCGCAGATCAAGAAATTCTTCGATATCAATATGCCAGGTTTCCAGATAGGCGCAGACCGCGCCCTTGCGTTTGCCACCGTTGTGAACCAGGGCTGTAGTGGTCATATAGCTTGGATCGCCTTCGACTTTGAGATCGTAGACGAAGGGTAGGGGGGAGATATTACGTGCGCTGCGCAGGCGGGTGAATAGGCAACCATTATATTCGATCCAGTTGTGCTTGGTGAGTGCGCGGCAGCCGAGGCGTTCCGCGATTTCAGACACGGCGGGAATTCTCACATCCACTGCTCGGCAGATACCGTTAAAACGGATTTCACTGCTATCGCTACGCTGGCCGCTGTGACCCTGCTGGCGTTCACGGTATTGGCCAGCGGTAGGTACGCCTAAGCGCAATAGTTGGTAGCGTAGCCCCTCCGCAAGTAAAAATGAGGTACTAGTAAAATAGATCTCCTTATTTCGACTCACACCACCGTCGGTTTCTAGTAGTCCCTGTACCAAGGCTAGGGTCTGGCGGCGAGGAAGGTGACTGAGCCGATGGTGGATGCGTTTGTTTTCAGTGTGATCATAGAGATCGTCGCGGGTAAATGGAAGAGTGGGGGCGCCAGCGCCGACGATGCGGCCGGTGGTGGCATTGCGAACGGCGGCGCCACGGTCGCTGGCCCAACGAATCTGAGCATAGCGAGTGCCGCGGCTGATTTCCCAGTAGTGAATTCCGCGCCCTTCTAGGTAATGGCGTACGAACTGGAGGTGGTGGTCTCGCCGAGGGTTACCGGAAACCCCCCATTCTCCTCCCTTCTTACAGAGGTGCCCGTCGCCAAGCAATATACCGTATAGGCGAGCGTCATCTTCGGTAAAACCAGCTACCGGCACTATCTCCTTCGGTATTACTTGGGCCACATAATCCCCTTTGGACAACTTTCCGGCTTCGACCCATTCAGGCTGTATTTTGCCGCGGGCAAGCCAGGACAGGGTTCGGTAGCTGGATTGTTTCATGGGTACGCCGCGCAGTGCCCAAAAAGGGTGACCAGTGGTGACTTTGAGTGGCTCGATACCGTGCTTGATACTGAGTTCCACCATGGCTTCAGTCTGATTATAGGCAAACTTGCGGGTTACTTCCCGGTACTCGCCGCATTGACTCAATACTAAATCCCCTGCCTGGATGGCTTTGATGGACTTTATTCCTTCGGCCGTATGTACCAAAGTGTTTGGCGCAAAACATTGATTGACCGCCACGGCAGTATCATTGGTTACCTTTAAAAAAGGCACGACGCCCTGGGATTTGCCGTTGGTCCCTTTGATGTGTGCGCCCATTCCCCGAACCCGAGTCCAGTCGTTGCCGAGCCCGCCCGCATATTTGGAGAGCAGGGCATTATCCTTGATGGCACTATAAATCCCATCCAAGTCATCGGGCACAGTGGTTAAATAACAGGAGGAAAGCTGAGGTCTCAAGGAGCCTGAGTTGAACAAAGTGGGAGTGCTGCTCATAAAGTCAAAGGAGGACAATAGCTCATAGAATTCGATGGCCCGCTCTTCCCGTTCAATTTCATTGATGGCTAGCCCCATGGCAACTCGCATGAAAAAGGCTTGGGGCAACTCAAAACGAGTACCGCCGGAGTGAATGAAATAACGGTCGTAGAGGGTTTGCAAGCCAAGATAAGTGAACTGAAAATCCCGTTCCGGCCGCAAGGCTTGGCCTAGTCGGGTTAAATCGTATTGGGTAAGGCGGCTGTCAATCAATTGTATTTCAGCGCCTTGCCTGATATAGGCAGCAAAATATTCTGGATAGCGTTCGATCATTTCTTGCTGAGTGGCATGGGTTTCCATGCCATGGATGAAGGAAAGCGCCTCCCGACGCAAACTGTCTAACAATAGACGGGCGGTAGCGTAACTGTAATTGGGTTCTTTTTCGATGAAGGTGCGGGCGCTCATGATGAGGGCCCTTTCCACATCCTGTTCCGCAACACCGTCGAAAAGATTACGCAAGGTTTCGTTAAGAATAGCTTGGGGCTGGGTTTCCGGTAGATTTTGGCAAGCTTCTTCTATAATGTGGGTGAGCCGGGCTTTATCCAATGGTGCAGTGTGACCGTCAGCTAAGGTGACTTGGATTGGCGGTTCGGTGGCCTTTTTCTTATTTTTGGCTGCGCCTTGGGCTCTCTCTCGGGCTCGTTCTTCCCGGTAGAGCACGTAGGCTCGCGCTATTTTGTGGTGCCCCCCTCGCATGAGGGCGAGCTCCACCTGATCTTGGATACCTTCGATATGGACGGTGCCCCCCGTCTCTAAACGGCGGGTACAAGCTTCCACCACTTGTTCCGCCAAGTCTTCTACTGTTTGGTGGATGCGTTTGCTCATTGCCGCACCGTTCCCCTCTAGCGCCAGGAAGGCTTTGGTCATGGCGACGGCAATTTTACTGGGATCAAAACCAGTGACTTTGCCGTTGCGGCGAATGACTCGGTATTGGCCAGGGGCTGTGACTCTGATGGCAGGGTCCAAGGTTTCAGGGTCGGGAATCTGTTCTTGGTGGTAGGACATAGTAGAGGATTCCGGTTTCATAGCAGACTCTCAGGCACTAAAATAGAGGTTTAGGATTGTTTTTAAGCTAACGTAAAAACACAAGAAGATGTGGTTAATCAACTTGTATAACACAACATAGGGTGTTTTTAGGTGAAGTGCAAGCGGTAATTGGGTAGACGTTGCTTGGCGCCGTGTGGATAAGTGGCGCCGTGCCTGGCTGGATGGACGTTCCCTTTATAATACTTAATTTTGACGGCCACTCAGAGGAAAAAGAAAGATGAAGGTAGCAGCCTTATTGGAGGTTAGTTTAGTGCTTAAGCATTACAAAATGCGCTTCAACACCGCTTCAGTACCCAAAGGGCTTTTTAGAGAGTTTTGACTGTTGCTAGCACTTCCGCCGCATGATCTTCAACCTTTACCTTGCGCCACTCTTTGCGCAGAATTCCTTCTTGATCGATGAGAAAAGTACTACGCTCTATGCCCTTGACATCTTTGCCGAACATTTTCTTGGGTTTGATAACATCGAATAGCCTGCAAACCTTCTCATCCTTATCCGATAAGAGTTCAAACGGGAAATGCTGCTGCGCTTTGAACGCTTCATGGGATGTTAGGGTATCACGGGAAATACCCAGGATAACGGCGTTAAGGCGCTTGAATGCCGAGTGGAGATCCCGGAAATCCTGCCCTTCCTGGGTGCATCCTGGTGTGTCATCCTTAGGATAGAAATAAAGCACTACGTTTTGGCCTTGTAGTTGCGACAGCTTGATGGTTTGCCCCGAGGTGGCAGGAAGTTCAAAATCGGGGACCGCTTTTCCTATGGTTACTTCAGACATGAGAATCTCTACAATGTAGGGTTTAACGGCCTCGAACAGGCTCCAAAATAGCATCCAAGTTTAAATTATCGCATAATTCCATAAACTGTTCTCTTAGAACGGCAATGGATAGATCGGTAGGCAAGTGAATAATGAGACTAACTGAAAATAAAGGTGCTTCTGTATGCAGTGCGGGATAGCAACGAGTGCTAAGTTCCTCGATAGTAATATTGCGGCTGGCAAAAAAATAAGTTAGCTCATGTATGATACCAGGTTGGTTTATTGATATAGCCTCTACCGCATAGGGCATAAGGGCGTGGTTGCTGGGGCGGGCTTTAGTGCGTTTGCTAAGCATGGTTAAGGTAAGCCGTTGCTTTAAACCGGGCAGCATGGCTTCTAATTTAGCTACTGCGCTCCAGCTGCCAGAGGCGAGCAACTGTATGGTAAATTCTGTTCCAAGCAGGACCATACGGCTATCTTCGATGCTGCAGCCGCTATCCAATATGGCGCTAGTTAATTCCTTTAAAAGCCCAGGCTGGTCATGTCCTATTGCCGAGATTACCAAATGCTGCTGCATCGTGTTTTTGCTTGTACCCTTTTAAAGAAATAGCTAACTAGCTTAGCCGATTACAGCACAGTCGTCACCAATCTGAATTGCCTGTCGGTGAACTGCGACAGAGCCTTGCCATTCCTTAAGTCCATGGGTACCATGCGCGGTTAATTATTATTAATTTATGGGAATAGTGCTATGTTTCATGGCAGCATGGTTGCTTTGGTAACACCGATGCATCCCGACGGCACCCTAGATTGGGAGAGTTTACGGCGGTTAGTTGATTTCCATATAGAAAATAAAACTGACGCGATAGTGACGGTGGGGACTACGGGAGAGTCCCCTACGCTGGAAGTAGAAGAACATATTCGGGTTATCCGTGAAGTTGTGGATCAAGCCCAGGGGCGGTTGCCGGTAATTGCAGGAACAGGCGCTAATTCTACCCGTGAAGCCGAAGAACTGACTCGAGCGGCCTTAGAGGCGGGTGCCGATGCTTGCCTGCTCGTGGTCCCCTATTATAATAGACCCACTCAAGAAGGCTTATATCTCCATTTTAAAGCCATCGCCGAGGCCGTCCCCATCCCTCAGATTCTTTATAATGTGCCTGCTCGGACGGCATGTGATTTGTTGCCGGAGACGGTAGCCCGTTTGGCGGATATTTCCAATATTATTGGCATTAAGGAGGCTACGGAAAATATCGCCCGAGGGCACCAAATTCTAGAATTGTGTGGCGATAAGCTCGATCTCTATAGTGGTGAAGATAGTACTGCTATGGAATATATGCTAATAGGAGGCCAGGGAACGATTTCGGTAACCGCTAATGTAGCGCCTAAGGCTGTGCATGAAATGTGTGCCGCGGCGCTACAAGGTGATCGCAAGGCTGCGGAAGCCATCAATACTAGGTTACGACCCCTTTATGCTGCCCTATTTGTTGAAGCCAATCCTATTCCCGTGAAATGGGCCTTGTCTGAGATGGGTTTGATTACTCCGGGTATCCGCTTACCCTTGACCGTGTTGTCGGAACGTTATCATGAATCGCTACGGCAAGCATTACGCCAAGAGCAGATTCTGTAGTAAGGTTAAAAGTATCGGAATATGGGCATAAGGATATGGAGATACTACGCTATTTTGTGGATAATCCCCCTAGCCTTGGGGGGGTGCAGTATCTTTTCTGCGCTGGATGAGTTAGTGCCTGATAATACTAAGGAATACCGTAAGGCCCAAATCTTACCACCCCTGGATATTCCTCCTGATCTAAGCGCTGAAGCTATTCGGACTAACATCATAGAGGACGATGGCGGTACAGCGACCTATTTAGAATATCAAGAGCAAGGCCGTAACCCCTTGATGGATATTTATGGGGTGGAGTCAGATAGAAAACCCCGTTTGGAAGGTGAGGGGGAAGAACAACGGTTGCTGGTTCCGGAAGACCAGAAGAAAGTATGGGAACGGGTACGCAGCTTCTGGGATGAAAATGGCCTTGAAATCAAGGCTGAGGATATCCGTATTGGATTTATGGATACCACCGGTCCTTCTGAGCAGGATAGTTATCGGGTTCGTATTGAGCGTGGAGAGACTCCTCGGTCCACTGTTATTCACTTAAAACAAATTACTGCTGAGCCTGATCTGCGGCAGGCAGAAACTATGCTCCGCCGTTTAGCTGAATATCTGGGGGCATTGTATGCACAGGATCTCGCCCGGGCCGAGCAGAACAGCCGGCGGACTACTGCCAGCCCTAGCCGTATCCATATGCTGGATGGGGGCACGGCTATGGAGATGGCTGAAGACTTCTCGCGCGCTTGGCGCCAGGTGGGGTTGGTGCTTGATCAAAAAGGGTTCTCCGTAGAAGACCGAAATCGCTCCCGAGGCGTTTACTATATTCGCTATAAAGATCCTTTTACGCAGCCGCAAGAAGCGGATTCAGGCTGGTTTTCCAAGCTGGCCTTTTGGGAGGATGATGAAGAAGATGAAGATGAGCAAAGTCGTTACCAGATAAAGTTAATCTCGGACGGTGCGGCAACTCGGGTAGTTATCCTTGATACTGAGGGGCGGCGCGATGAGTCAGCTACCGCGAAACGCTTATTATCCTTGCTAGGTGAGCAATTGACTGAGTAGAGAGAAGGAAGTATATGTCGATAAAAAAACAATCTGAGCTTTATTCTGGTAAAGCCAAGACCGTTTACACAACGGATGATCCTACCCTGCTAATTCTGCATTTCCGTGACGATACTTCTGCCTTTGATGGGAAGAAAATTGAGCAGCTCAGTCGTAAGGGAGAAATCAATAATAAATTTAACGCCTTCATTATGGAAAAACTGGCGGCAGCAGGTATTCCAACTCATTTCGAGCGACTGCTGAGTGGACAAGAATCTCTCGTTAAGCGCTTGGAGATGTTTCCCATCGAGTGTGTGGTGCGTAATATTGCGACTGGTAGCTTGTGCCGGCGATTAGGCGTGCAAGATGGCCTTGATTTAGTCCCTCCCGTGTTTGAGTTCTTCCTTAAGGATGATGCCCGCCATGATCCCATGATTAACGAGTACCATATCCGCACTTTTGGTTGGGCAAATTTGGAACAAGTTGAGCGAATGAAGGAATATACTTTTAAGATTAATGATATCTTAAAAGTATTATTCTTGGAGGCAGAGTTGTTGCTAGTGGATTATAAGCTAGAATTCGGTGATGCTCGAGGCCAGGTTTTGTTAGGCGATGAATTCACCCCTGATGGTTGCCGTCTTTGGGATGTGGAAACCCGTGAAAAATTGGATAAGGATCGGTTCCGTCATGGGCTAGGGGGGGTTACGGAAGCCTATGAGGAGGTAGCTCGGCGCTTAGGTATGTCGTTATAGGCATGCTTTTCAGGTATTTGTAGCACAACGGCATGGTTATCTACTCAGCAAGGCGCCAGGCAACCATTGTTCCCCCACGCAGGGGTATTAACGTATCATCCCCATAAGGCAAGCTATCCGGTACTTGCCATGGAATTTTGGTGAGCGTCACCGTGTCTTGGTTGCGGGGCAAACCATAAAAACCAGGCCCATGAAAGCTGGCGAATCCCTCTAGCTTTTCCAGAGCACCTGCTTCTTCGAAAGCCTCGGCATAAAGTTCCAAGGCGGCATGGCTGTTGTAGATTCCGGCGCAGCCGCAGGCTGTTTCCTTAGCGGTTTTGGCATGGGGTGCGCTATCTGTTCCCAGAAAAAATTTGGGGTTGCCGCTAGTAGCCGCAGCTACCAGGGCTTGGCGATGGGTTTCCCGTTTGAGTACCGGTAGGCAGTAATAATGGGGTTGAATGCCACCTGCTAGCAGGGCATTACGGTTAAGCAACAGGTGGTGCGGGGTGATGGTGGCGGCAATATTGTGTGCTCCTGCCTTGATAAATTCTACTGCCTCTTGGGTGGTGATATGCTCTAGCACTACCCGTAAGGCTGGGAAATCATGGAGCAGCGGGCTGAGGTGGCGGTCAATAAAAACCCGTTCTCGATCAAAGATATCGACCGTAGGATCGGTTACTTCGCCATGGACTAACAATGGCAATTGCTGCTGTTGCAAGGCTTCTAGTACGGGATAAAGTTTGCCCAAGTGGTTAACGCCGAAATCGGCGTTGGTGGTTGCCCCTGCGGGATATAATTTAACCGCATAGATATGCCCGCTGTTCCGAGCGCGAGTGATTTCTTCGGGTATGGTATTATCAGTAAGATAGAGGGTCATTAAGGGTTCAAAGCCTAAATTTTTAGGCTGGGCCGCAAGAATACGTTTCCGGTAAGCCAGTGCTTGCGCGGTAGTGGTAATAGGTGGCCGCAGATTAGGCATAATGATGGCTCGGGCGAAACGGCGGCCTGTGGCCGGAACAATGTCTGTGAGTATTTTTCCGTCCCGTAAGTGCAGGTGCCAATCGTCAGGGCGAGTCAGTTGTAGCGTTGTTACCATAGTTTGTAATCTACCATGGAAGTGCGTGATTGATAGTAGTAGTTTGAGGGAAGTTTTTATCTAGAATGCTAGGGGGGCTATCGGGGTGCGCTCAATATTTTTTTGATAACCTTTACTTTTAGTACCCCTGCAATAAGGACTTAGAGATAGGGATTCTATCTTGACCCAAAGTTAGGATCTAGTTAGTGTGTTTGAGTAACTATTTAAATATTACCAGCAGGTTCTGTTTGTGGGCGAATTAACTTTGATAAATTTAGAGAGGTTTCTGCCGTGGATCTCTTGAATGGTGCTGAGATCCTCGTCCGGTGTCTGCAAGACGAAGGTGTAGAATATATCTTTGGCTATCCGGGCGGTGCCGTATTGCATATTTACGATGCGCTCTATCAGCAGGAAGCAGTTAAGCATATCTTAGTACGCCATGAGCAGGGGGCGGCCCATGGTGCTGATGGCTATGCCCGTGCTACGGGTAAGCCTGGCGTGGTGCTGGTCACTTCCGGCCCTGGCGCTACCAATGCGGTTACCGGGATTGCCACAGCTTACATGGATTCCATTCCTATGGTGGTGATTACTGGCCAAGTGCCACGAGCGGCTATTGGGAGTGATGCTTTCCAAGAAGTGGATTCCGTAGGGATTACCCGCCCTTGCGTTAAGCATAATTTCTTGGTTAAAGACCTTAATGATCTGGCTTTAACGATTAGAAAAGCCTTTTACATTGCTACTACTGGCCGTCCAGGTCCTGTGGTGGTGGATATTCCCAAGGACGTCACCGCTCCTAATGTCAAGATCCCCTACCATTACCCTGAACAGCTTACCTTGCGCTCTTATCATCATCCGGTGACCGTGGAAACTCCCGAGCAAGTAAAAAGGGCCGTCGAGCTCATCTTGTCTGCCCGCCGCCCTATGATTTATACGGGTGGAGGGATAGTTCTCGGCAATGCGGCTCAGCCGTTAACTGAATTCGTTCGATGGCTTGGTTATCCTGTCACCAATACTTTAATGGGGCTGGGAGGGTATCCTGGCACTGATCCCCAGTTTGTAGGTATGCTAGGAATGCACGGGACCTATGAAGCCAATATGGGAATGCACGAGTGTGATGTGCTGATTGCTATTGGCGCCCGCTTTGATGATCGCGTGACGGGTAATTTAGAGCAGTTTTGCCCTTATGCCAAAATTATTCATGTGGATATTGACCCTTCCAGTATTTCTAAAAATGTACAAGTCGACGTCCCTATCGTGGGGGATGTGGGTTTGGTGCTGAAGGAGATGATCACGGCCTTAAAAAGCGCGGACAAGAAGCCTGATGGGGAGGCATTGAACAAGTGGTGGTCTCAAATTGAGGAATGGCGGGGGCGTCGTTGTTTGCGTTACCAGCAAGATGGCGAGCTTATTAAGCCGCAGTATATTATCGAAAGGCTTTATGCGATCACGAAGGGAGAGGCTTATATTACTTCCGATGTCGGGCAGCACCAGATGTGGACAGCCCAGTTCTATAAGTTTGACAAGCCGAGACGGTGGATCAATTCGGGGGGGCTGGGAACCATGGGATTTGGCTTGCCAGCGGCGATGGGTGTGCAATTGGCTTATCTTGACGCACCGGTGGTTTGTGTGACCGGCGAGGCCAGTATCCAGATGTGTATCCAGGAGCTATCCACCTGTATGCAGTACTCTTTGCCCATCAAAATCGTGAATCTTAATAACCGCTATATGGGAATGGTGCGCCAATGGCAGGAATTTTTCTATGACCGGCGCTACTCTCATTCCTACATGGATGCTTTACCTGATTTTGTGAAGCTGGCTGAGGCTTATGGTCATGTAGGCATGCAGATAGAAAAGCCGGGAGATGTAGACGCCGCCTTGAAAGAGGCTTTCGCGCTCAAGGACCGGCTGGTATTTTTAGATTTTATTACTGATCAGGCGGAGAATGTGTATCCGATGATTGCTCAAGGTAAGGGGCATCATGAGATGCACTTGGCCCCTGAATGTAAGGTGCCCCAATCCCTGGAAAGAGAATGGGCCTGACATGCGTCATATCATTTCTTTACTCATGGAAAATGAATCCGGGGCTTTATCTCGGGTTGCAGGTTTGTTTTCCGCGCGAGGCTATAATATTGAGTCCCTGACCGTAGCACCTACGGAAGATCCCTCCTTGTCCCGTATGACTTTGGTGACCACTGGTTCGGATGAGATCATCGAGCAAATCTTGAAGCAGCTCAACAAACTGGTTGATGTGGTTAAGTTGGAGGATCTTACCGAGGGAGCGCATATTGAGCGGGAGTTAATGCTGATCAAAGTGGCGGCTACCTCGGCGGCTGAAAGGGATGAGGTTAAACGTTTAAGCGATATTTTCCGTGGCCGCATCATTGATGTTGCCGATAATACTTATACTATAGAACTTACGGGTAGTGGTAATAAACAGGACGCTTTTATTCAGGTGCTTAAGGAATTCCAAATTTTGGAAACTGTCCGCTCTGGAGCGATGGGAATTGCCCGTGGTGTAAAAGGGTTGCAACTCTAGGTGAATTGTAGTCAGAGATTAGTTGTGGCGCCAAAAGATAAATGGCCGCTGTTTTTTTACGGTTTTCTCCTTGCCTTTGCTTCTGAAGCTACGATAAAGATTTCGATCCCTGCCTAGTTACAAAGGCCGAAAGGAGTTCGCTAAAAGCAAGCATTAACCGCTATTTGATGGGGCGGTTTTGTCGTTTTAATTGTTATCCAGCGATCTCGAACTTTATACACTTTTAAAAATTAACGTTGCGATGAGGAAGCAATGAATATCTATTATGATAAAGATTGTGATCTATCCTTGATCCAAGGTATGCGGGTTGCCATTATCGGTTATGGTTCCCAAGGGCATGCTCACGCGAATAATCTTAAGGACTCGGGTGTGGAGGTGGTGGTCGGTTTGCGCTCCGGTTCGGCTTCTGTGGCCAAAGCCGAGAATGCGGGTTTGACCGTTTTGCCTATTGAGGCAGCGATTAAGGAAGCGGATCTGGCGATGATCTTAGCGCCGGATGAACATCAGTCAAAGCTTTATCAGGAAGATATCGAACCTCACCTAAAGCAAAATGCTACCTTAGCATTTGCCCACGGTTTTAATATTCATTTTAAGCAAATTGAGCCGCGCGCTGATCTCGATGTCATTATGGTGGCTCCCAAGGGGCCTGGGCATTTGGTGCGATCCACTTATACCCAAGGAGGGGGGGTGCCCTCTTTGATCGCTGTGCATCAAGATTTTTCTACTAAGGCGAAAGAGGTCGCTTTATCTTACGCTGCGGCAAATGGAGGCGGACGAGCGGGGATCATCGAGACGGCTTTTAGAGAAGAGACAGAAACGGACCTGTTTGGGGAGCAGGTTGTTCTTTGTGGGGGGGTGACAGCGCTGGTACAGGCGGGCTTCGAAACACTGGTGGAAGCAGGATATGCGCCCGAAATGGCCTATTTTGAATGTTTGCACGAGCTTAAGCTCATTGTCGATCTCATGTACGAAGGTGGTATCGCTAATATGCGTTATTCCATCTCTAATACCGCTGAATATGGTGATTTTACTCGTGGCCCACGCATTATCGATGATAAAACTAAAATGGAGATGCGCCGTATTCTTAGCGAGATCCAAAGTGGTGAGTTTGCCCGCGAGTTTATTCTGGAAAACCAAGCAGGAGCCCCTACTCTTAAGGCAAAACGTCGCTTAGGACAAGAGCATCTAATTGAACAAGTTGGGGAAAGATTGCGATCAATGATGCCGTGGATTGGGAAAAGTCGTATTGTGGATAAAAGTAAAAACTAGTGACGGTAAATTTGGATAAGAAGCGTCCAATTGCTGAGCGGGGGGGTAATGGTCGGCGCCGCAGAGGAATCTACCTTCTTCCCAACCTGCTGACCACGGCAGGCCTGTTTGCGGGTTTTTATGCCATTGTAGCAGCCATGAATGGCCATTTTGACGCAGCGGCCGAGGCTATCTTTATAGCGATGTTAATGGATGGAGTGGATGGGAGAATTGCTCGTTTGACCAATACTCAAAGTGCTTTTGGCGCGGAGTATGATAGTTTGGCGGATATGGCCTCTTTCGGGCTAGTACCGGCACTGGTCATTTATGAATGGACGCTCTATGGGTTGGGAAAATTGGGCTGGTTAGCCGCTTTCCTCTACGCGGCTTGCGCTGCTCTAAGGTTGGCCCGTTTTAACACGCAGGTAGGAATCGCCGATAAACGTTATTTCCAGGGTTTGGCAAGTCCTTCCGCAGCTGCTTGTTTAGCAGGATTGGTGTGGTTTGCCACGGATGCCGGTATAGCTGGGGATAATCTCATGATTCCGGCTTTCATCCTTACCGTTGCAACAGCCGTTTTTATGGTCAGCAATATTCGTTACTATAGTTTTAGAGGTTTAGGGAATGGGGATAAGGTCCCTTTTGTGACTATTTTGGCGGTCGTATTGGTGTTTGTCTTAATATCAGCCGATCCGCCCAAGGTATTATTCATCGCTTTTCTGCTTTATGCTTTATCAGGGCCAGTAGTGACCTTGGTGCGGCTGCACCAACATCGAGCACAATCTCGAGTGCAGCGCCGGGCTGCCAAACTACCGGACGGCAATGAGAAATAGAGGCATTGGCATTTACCAATAACCGCGATATAGTAGTTGTTATGTCTGGATTAATACCCTTTATTTACCCTTTCAATGGCTCTATTCTAGAGCTTTGTGGCCTTTATGTGGCTGCCCTACTCTTGCTGCTGCCCTGCTAAGGGGCAAAAAATAATCAATCCAATTATTCAATCAGCAGTTGCGCCAGCAAGTCCACAAGACTTGGCGGTGCATTAATTTCGTTGTACATCTAACGGTGTATAAAGAGTAGGTTAGCCAATAATGAAAGATAATTTAATTGTTTTCGATACGACTTTACGGGATGGTGAACAAAGTCCTGGTGCTTCCATGACTCGGGAAGAGAAAGTGCGGATTGCCAAAGCCTTGGAACGTATGAGAGTCGATGTTATTGAGGCGGGTTTTCCAGTAGCTAGCCAAGGTGATTTTGAAGCGGTGCAAGCGGTGGCTAGGAGTGTGCGGGAGAGCACGGTGTGTGGTTTAGCCCGGGCGCTCGGGGCGGATATTGATCGTGCTGGCGAAGCTTTGGCGGAGGCCAAGTCTGCGCGCATTCATACTTTTATTGCGACTTCGCCTATTCATATGAAAAGGAAGCTCCGGATGGAGCCGGATCAAGTCTTAGAACATGCCGTTAAAGCCGTGAAGCGGGCGAGAGAATATACTGATGATGTGGAATTTTCCCCGGAAGATGCAGGCCGTTCAGAGATCGAGTTTCTATGCCGTATTCTGGAAGCCGTTATTGCTGCCGGTGCTCGGACTGTTAATATTCCTGACACTGTGGGCTACAATCTCCCGGACCAGTTCGCTCAACTTATCCGTACGCTGCGTGAGCGGGTGCCGAACTCGGATAAAGCCGTTTTCTCAGTCCATTGCCACAATGATTTAGGCATGGCGGTAGCCAATTCTTTGGCTGCCGTAATGAGTGGCGCTCGCCAGGTAGAATGTACCATTAATGGCTTGGGGGAGCGGGCTGGCAATGCTGCCCTTGAGGAGGTAGTCATGGCGGTCCGGACTCGCCAAGATTTCTTTCCTTGCGACACTAATATCGATATTAGTCAAATCGTTCCTACTTCTCGTTTAGTCTCGGGAATTACCGGTTTTCCTGTACAGCCGAATAAAGCCATCGTGGGCGCCAATGCCTTTGCCCATGCATCAGGCATTCATCAGGATGGTGTGCTCAAGGAACGCCAAACCTATGAGATTATGAATGCAGAAGATGTGGGCTGGCATGCTAGCCGGATGATCCTTGGCAAGCATTCGGGGCGCAACGCGTTCCGGGCCCGTTTAAGGGAATTGGGTATTGAGCTCGAGACCGAGGAAGAGTTAAATACTACTTTTCAGCGTTTCAAGGAGCTAGCGGACAAAAAACACGAAATATATGATGAAGATCTTCAGGCGCTGGTAACCGATGCTAATTTGGCCGCTGAAAATGAGCGCTTCAAACTCTCATGGCTTAAGGTGGTTTCAGAAACGGGAGAAACCGCAATAGCGTCTGTCACCCTAAATGTGGATAGTATAGAGCGGCAGGCATCCGCTCCTGGAGGCGGGCCGGTGGACGCTGCTTATAAGGCTATTGATTCTATTCTTCAGAGTAACACGGAGTTATTGCTTTATTCGGTCAATAGTATTACCAGTGGTACGGATGCTCAGGGAGAGGTAACGGTTCGGCTGAAGAAAAATGGGCGTATTGTAAACGGCCAGGGCGCGGATACCGATATCGTGATGGCCTCGGCCAAGGCTTACGTCAACGCTCTAAACAAGATTTTATACCCAGTAGAGCGTGCCTACCCTCAGGTTTGAGGTAAATGTATGGATTCCCGCCAGCGATACTATTTAGAGAAGATGGGAATCCAGGTTTGGCAACAGCGCCAGCCTACAAGCACTGGGAAAACGCCGCTGGTGGAAACGGGCGAAGAACCTATTCCAGTAGCCCCATCTGCCGGGGTGATGTCGGAATGGGAGGAGCTTGCTGTCCAGGTGGCCGGTTGCAAGGCTTGCTCGTTGCATCGTAGCCGTACGCAAACCGTATTTGGGGTAGGAGATCAAGCGGCAAAATGGCTGATTGTTGGGGAGGCGCCGGGGGCTGAGGAAGATCGCCAAGGCGAGCCCTTTGTGGGCCGGGCAGGACAGCTGCTCAATGCAATGCTAGAGGCAGTAGGATTGCAGCGAGGACAGGTCTATATTGCGAATATCCTCAAATGCCGCCCCCCCAACAATCGGGATCCACTACCTGAAGAGGTGGCCCATTGTGAATCTTACCTTCGCCGTCAAATTGCCTTGCTGCGGCCTCGCATTATCCTAGCGGTAGGGCGGGTAGCAGGGCAAAATCTTCTCAAGTCCTCGCTCCCCTTGGGGCGCTTGCGCGGCAGCGTACATCAATACCCAGAGACGGCTATTCCTTTAGTCGTAACCTATCATCCAGCCTACCTATTGCGTGCACCGCGGGAGAAACGTCGAGCATGGCAGGATTTGCGGTTAGCACTCAAGGTATATCGGGAATTTTGAGAATGCCTGCGGTATTATCAAAAGTGTTGTCCTGAGTGCTTAAGAATATATTTTCTGGCAAAGATAGCAAACTGTTCCGTTGGTAGGAAAGGGTGACGAAATTGTTTCCAAAGTTACTGCGCAGGCTGCGGCTTTTTTCTCCCCGGCCTATGAGAGAGGCCGACTTGAAAGTGGTCGGAGCGATTGAGCGGGCAGCCTGCGCTTTTCCCTGGACTGAGGGTACCTTTGCTGATTGCTTACAGGCTGGCTATGATGCCTGGGTCTATGAGCGAGGAGGCAAGATTTATGGCTACGGGATGGTAGCGGTAAAGGCCGGCGAAGCTCATGTACTTAATATTTGTGTTCACCCGGACTACCATCACCAAGGCTGTGGAGGATATATCGTCCGCCATCTTTTAAAGATTTCTGGTAAGCGAGGCGCCAATACTGTTTTTCTTGAGGTACGTCCTTCTAATAGCCCGGCGATTCGTCTCTACCATAAATTTGGTTTTAATGAAATTGGAACCCGTAAAGGTTATTACCCGGCCCACAAAGGCCGTGAAGATGCTTTGTTGCTAGCCTTACACTTAGCCGATTAATTTATAATTGCCTGTAATCCTTGGGAAGTAAGCTTATGGCGCTCCTTGAACAACTGGGGCTAGCGCTTGTGCTAGGGTTGCTAGTGGGTTTGGAACGGGGGTGGCAAGAACGCGATGCGGAAGAAGGTGCCCGTATCGCTGGCTTGCGTACCTTTGGGTTGATTAGCCTGTTGGGGGGGTTGTGGGCCCTGTTGTCCAAGCAGTTTGGAGCGGTTCTCCTGGGGTTTGCTTTTTTAACTTTTGTTTTATTGGTGCTGATTTCTCATTTTGATAGCGTAAGACGGAGCGGAGCCCGCGGATTGACCACGGTAGTTGCTACTTTGGTGACTTTTACCTTGGGCGCGTTGGCTGTTGTGGGTTACGAGGCAGTCGCTTCGGCAGCGGCGGTTGTGGTGACCGTCTTATTGGGCCTTAAACCTGTTTTGCATGCCTGGGTGGCGCGGCTGCGCCAGGAAGAACTCTACGCTGTTTACAAACTTCTGCTTATTTCTGTAGTGTTGTTGCCTGTGTTGCCTAACCAAGGTTTTGGCCCGTGGCAAATTCTCAACCCCTATGAGATTTGGTGGATGGTGGTCTTGATTGCAGGGGTGTCTTTCATGGGCTATTTTGCAGTCCGTATTGTGGGGGCGGGACGGGGAATATTGTTGACCGCACTGTCCGCCGGGCTGGTTTCTTCGACGGCTTTGACCCTGCATTTTTCTCGCATTGCCCATGCCAATCCTCAGGGCCAGCGTTTACTTAGCGCGGGAATCGCATTTGCTGCCGCTACCATGTTTGTGCGGCTCTTATTGGTGGTGGGCATTATCTATCCTTCCCTGGCGCTTTATTTGCTTTTCCCCGCTGGTTTGATGAGTATTAGCATCTATGGAGGAGGGTACTGGCTCTGGTGGGGCGCTAAACGCCAATCTACCCCCCATCTGGTGCTGGATAATCCTTGTGATCTGGGGATGGCGGTAAAATTTGGTGGCTTGCTGGCACTAGTGCTCTTAACTTCGCATGCGCTAAAAGAGTGGTTTGGAGAGATTGGGTTGTATGTGGTTGCGGGAATTTCGGGTATCAGCGATATCAATGCAATCTCCCTCGTCTTAGCCCGTATGGCCCAGGAGGATAGTCAAGTTTTGACGGTTGCCGCTATGGGGATTTTCCTGGCCGCCATGGTCAATACGTTGGTTAAAGGGGGATTAGCCTGGGGGATAGGTGGAACCCGTTTTGGGTTACCTCTTCTGGGAGTTTTTTTATTTTCGATTGTGATGGGAGGGGGCAGTTTATTGATGAGGAAGGGTAATTTCCTCGGCCTGGGGTTGGCCTAAGATAGCTGCAGCTCGGAATAGGATAACTAACGTTTTAGCATCCTTGATTTTTCCGTTATAAGCCCATTCAAAGGCTTTGGTAAGGGGAAACCAATAGCTTTCCAGATATTCCTCAGGCTGAGGAGCGCGAGAGGTAGAAGTTAAATTTCGAGCGAGATAAAGGTGCAAAATTTCATCGCAAAAACCCGGGGTGCTATAAATAGCGCCCAGTTCGGTCCAATGGCTGGCGCAAACACCGGCTTCTTCCGCAAGTTCTCGCTGAGCGGTGGCAAGTGGAGACTCGCCAGGGTCCAATTTACCTGCGGGGACTTCCCAGATAAAACCGCCAGCCGCATGCCGGTATTGATGAAGTAGGCAAATTTGCTGTTTATCATCGACAGCCGCGATTACCGCACCACCCGGGTGGCGGACAATCTCCAAATTTATCTGTTGGCCATTGGGCAATGAAGTCTGTTCGAGACCAAGATCGATGATTTGGCCACGATAGAGTAGTATACGTTGGTTTGGCATGGGATTAAATTCTCCAAGGCCAAGATAGACTAAATATTAACCTGATTATCCATTAACCGACAAATGGCTGACGTGATAGCTTATCTGGCTTTGGGAGCCCTTGTTGGCACTTTGGCTGGTTTGCTTGGAATCGGGGGAGGGCTCGTGATTGTCGCGGTCCTAGTGCATTTGTTCTCAGCCCAGGGGATCGGCAATGGACTGACTATGCACATGGCGATCGGTACCTCCCAGGCTACTATTGTCATGACGTCTATAGCCGCTATTTGGGCGCATCACCGACAAAGAGGGGTGTTATGGCCAATTATGGCTGCAATGGCATCAGGAATTGTACTTGGTGCATTGCTAGGAGCGGTCATTGCCGAGGCTCTTTCCGGACAGGTCCTCAAAGGATTATTTGGCAGTTTTGCTTTACTGATTGCATGGCGGATGGGGGTCGATATTCATCCGGCAGCAGTCCATTCTCTCCCGCGGCGTTGGATATTGGCACTAATGGGTGCCCTGATCGGGACGGTTTCCGCGCTCTTTGGAATCGGAGGAGGAAGCCTTACCGTACCTTATCTTGTTTGGCATAGTATTCCCATGCGGAATGCGGTAGGGACAGCAAGCGCCTGTGGTTTTCCACTTGCGGTCAGCGGCACCTGTGGGTTTGTTTGGATGGGTTGGGATAAGCTGGGATTACCTGCCTGGAGTAGTGGTTATGTATATTGGCCCGCCGCTGTGAGTATTGTAGCCACCAGTATGCTATTTGCCCCGCTAGGGGCAAGACTCGCCCATAGGTTGGCTTCAATAACTTTAAAGAGGATATTTGCTATTTTCCTTGGTGGCTTAGGGTTGGAGATGTTACTGGAGCTGACGGGAGCCGCTTCTTTTTTATTTAGTGGAAGATAAAGCGAGATGTCCTGTCTTATCTGGATTGTCCCGTATTTGCTTACGATGGGTATCCGTGCAGAAATATTTACTGGTTAGAAATATAAATTTTGCTCCTAAATTTAGTGGGGTGCTATACGGCCCGAAGCAGTTAATTTTGGTGGATTTTCTTGCGATTACCTCTGATGAGAGGACTTTCTCCCCCTTACTAAAGAGATCTCCTTGGCTCTAAAATTATGGTTTGGTAGATTATATTGATGAGGGTATCGAGTGTTCTTTTTGGTTTAAAGCGTATTTAAGCAGGATCTTACAAGAGATAAACTCAACTAACGATGTCCTGTGCAGATGATTACAGGCAGCATTCGTTGCAGAATCAGGTTTATGAGTATCTTATGAGCGTAAATGATACAGATAAGTGCATGGGACTGTCGTTACTTTTGATTAGTCGGGTGCAATATGCGTGCTAGCGCCTTTTAGGCAACGCACGATTATTTTCCTTCTCCTCTTTAGATTTTTTAGGGGCTATACTGAAGGTACGGACTCCCGTGTTTGGGCAGGCCTATTCTGTGCGGCTGCCAATGTTTTGAAAATTAATTTGGGGCAATGGCCGTGTCTCATAAGTTCAAAAAACTTCTTAAATTTATTGGGTTATTTAGCATTTTTTATAAGCAAAGGGTTGGAACTCCAAAGGGGTCTGTTGTGTCTTTACTGTAGCGGGTGTTGTAGCGTCCTAATTGGTATTTTCGGTGAGGAGGTGGAGTGTGGCTGATACAAGAAATGGATTTACTGAAATTATTCAAAAGGACCGGGCGAGGCGAGAGCGCCAAGAATGGCGGGGAACGTTCATTGATTACTTGGAAAAAGTCAAAAAGGAGCCCCTAGTTGCTAAATTAGCCCATTCCCGAGTTTACGATATGGTTATGCGAAAAGGGGCCGAAGACATCAATGCCGCAGATGATCCTCATGTCAAGCGTCTCTACGGGGATGAGCTGCTTAAAGTATATCCTTTTTTTAAGGATGAATTCTTTGGTATTGAGCGGACTCTGGCTCAATTGGTGCGTTATTTTCATTCCGCATCCCTGCATGGGGAGGAAAGTCGACAAGTTCTCTACCTGATGGGGCCCGTGGGGGCCGGTAAGAGTTCTCTTATCGAACATTTGCATCGGGGTTTGGAGAATGTTGAGCCTATTTATGCCATTGAAGGCTGCCCCATGCGCGAAGAACCCTTGCATCTTCTACCGCGCCACTTACGTAGGGAGTTTGAAAAGATGTTGGATGTGCATATTGAGGGTGATCTGTGCCCGGTATGCCGTTTTCGTCTCAAAGAAGAGTTTGATGGCCGTTATGAAGATGTGCCTGTTATCACGGTAGATTTTTCCAAGCGGGATCGCCGGGGTATTGGTGTTGTACCGCCGGTAGACCCTAATAACCAGGATACCTCAGTATTAATTGGATCAGAGGATATCTCCAAATTAGACCTGTATTCCGAAGGGGATCCCCGGGTTTTGGATCTAAATGGCGCTTTCAACGTGGGCAATCGGGGCGTGGTGGAATTTATTGAGGTCTTTAAGAACGAGACAGAATATCTCCATTCCATGATTACCGCAACCCAGGAGAAATTTGTCCCCGCTCCCGGCCGCCACGGTACTGTCTATGTGGATACCTGTATCGTCGCCCATTCTAATGAAGCTGAATGGCAGAAATTTAAAGCTGACCATACCAACGAGGCTATTCTCGATCGGATTGTCGTGGTTAAAGTGCCCTACAATTTACGTTTATCAGAGGAAATCAAGATCTACGGGAAGCTTTTACATCACTCTGATTTTCGGGCGCATATTGCGCCTCACACTCTTGAAATGGCTTCTATGTTTGCGATTCTGTCCCGCTTAGAGCCTACCCCTAAATGCGACTTAATAACCAAACTACGGCTTTATAATGGCGAGGAAGTGGTAGAGAAAGGGTCGACGCTCAAGATTAATGCCAAAGAGCTCCAGGAGACGGCTTCACGGGAAGGGATGTTTGGCATTTCGACCCGCTTTATTATGAAGGCCCTAGACAATGCCTTGGCGGATAGCGAAGAGGGGATTAATCCTATCAATGTCCGCGAAGCCTTGATTGTGATGGTCAAACAATCGGAGCTAGCGGACGATACCCGGAAGCACTATTTGGAGTTGCTCCAAGATACCTTGCACAAGGTCTATCTTGAGATTCTAGAAAAAGAAATTACCAAAGCTTTTGTCTATTCCTATGAACAACAGGCGGAAACCTTATTTCAAAATTATCTAGATCATGCTGAAGCTTATGTGAACAAGAGTCGGGTTAAAGATTGGGATACGCGGGAGGAATTACAGCCTGATGAGAATTTTCTGAAGTCAGTCGAAGAGCAAATCGCTATTGTCGGCAGTGCTGCTGATGGTTTCCGGCAGGAAGTGATCGCCTTTCTTTGGGCAGCTACCCGCCGTGGCGAGAAGGTAAGCTATCAATCCTATGAACCTCTAAAGGAAGCGATAGAGAAAAAATTGACCAGTTCGGTCCGGGATTTAAGCCGTATTATTACTAAATCGCGTACCCGGGACGAGGAGCAGGCCAAGAAGTACGATGATTTGGTTAAAAATCTCCTTGAGCGGGGCTATAACGAGCACTCGGCGGAGGTGGTATTGAAATATGCTGCCAATAATCTTTGGAAGGATTAGGGATAATGGGGAAGGCACCTTGCCTGCACCGGGCTTGGAGCAGAAGTGTCCTCGAAAGATAAAAAAGCTATGACGACAGTATTTCGTGCTTATTCTCAATCCGATGCTTTGCGCTCTGATCGCAGCGCGAGGGATCGGTTGCGGCATCGACAGAAGGTTCGCAAAGCCATCCGTGATAATGTAGCTGACATTGTTGCTGAGGAGTCGATTATTGGCCGAAGCCGTGATCGTATTGTTAAAGTTCCCATTCGAGGTATTCGGGAATATCGTTTTGTTTATGGACAGAATACGCCAGGGGTAGGCACAGGCCAAGGGGATTCGGAGCCAGGCCAAACCGTTGGCCAGGCCCCTCAAGGAGATGGCGGCCCGGGTCATGCGGGTGGTCGTCCCGGCATGGATTATTATGAGACGGAAATCACCCTGGAAGAGCTGATCGAGATCATGCTCGAAGACCTGGAGCTGCCAGATATGGAACGTAAACGTTTCCGTGAAGTGTTATCGGAGCGTACCAGTAAACGAAAGGGTTTTCGCCGGGTTGGCGTGCGAGTCCATATGGATAAGCGACGCACGGCTAAATCTCGTATTCGACGGCGCTTAGCAAGCGATAAAGCCACGGGAGATAATGAGGCGAAGCACCGTTTCCCCTTCCATCGGGACGATATGCGCTATCATCGGCTGCGGGAGGATCTGCGTCCTCAGTCGAATGCGGTAGTGTTTTGTATTATGGATACTTCTGGCTCTATGGATACGTTAAAGAAGTACCTAGCGCGGAGCTTTTTCTTTTTGCTCTACCAGTTTGTCCGTTCCCGTTACGCTAATGTAGATGTGGTTTTTATTGCCCATCATACTAAAGCCCGGGAGGTGACGGAGGAAGAGTTTTTTCATAAAGGCGAATCGGGAGGCACCTTTATTTCTTCAGGTTATAGCAAGGCTTTAGAAGTCATTCAAAATCGTTACCACCCCTCATTGTGGAATATTTACGCTTTTCACTGCTCCGATGGTGACAACTTTGATAGCGATAATGCTGCTACCTTAAAAGCTGCCGAGGAATTATGCCAAGTCTGTAATTTATTTGGTTATGGCGAAATTAAACCGCGGCCCTCGGGCTTCTATGAAGGGACCATGCTAGATTTGTTCCGTAATGTACGAGTGGATAATTTTCAATCGGTGTTAATCCAACGTAAGGAAGATATCTGGCCTAGTTTTAGGCAGCTGCTGTCCAGAGAGTCGGAGAGCAGCCAATATGATAAGTGAATTTGGTTGAAGTGAAAGGCTGGGATAAAAGGTATGGCCAGTCATTGGACAATTGAGGATCTTAAATATTGGGATGACAAGATTCGTGAAAAAGCCGATGAATTTGGCCTTTCTTGTTTTCCCCAGGAGTTTGAGATTTGCGACCATACCCAAATGCTAGGCTATATGGCCTACTCGGGTATGCCAGCCCATTATCCTCACTGGTCTTATGGTAAAGCCTACGAGAAGCTCCAAACTCTTTACGAGCATGGGATGAGCGGGCTGCCCTATGAAATGGTGATTAATTCAAATCCTGCTTTGGCCTATTTAGTGCGGGAGAATTCTTTGTGTTTACAAATTCTGACTATTGCTCATGTCTATGGGCATAATGATTTTTTCAAAAATAATTTTACCTTTCGCGATACTCAACCTGAATTAACGCTTTCTAACTTTAAACTTCGCGCTGATCGAGTACGGGACTATATTGAAGATCCCTCTATCGGACTTCATAAAACAGAAAGGCTGCTTGATGCGGCCCATGCTTTATCTTTGCAGTGCTGCAGGAATCAAGCAATACGTAAACTGAGTGCTGACGAACAGAAAGAGCAGGTTGTGGCCGCCGCTCATCCTGCTCACGATCCCTACCAAGGATTGCATAAGCAGCGTGAGTATGTAGAGCCTGATTTGAATCGTTTTCCTTTGTTTCCTGAAGAGGATATTCTGCTGTTTATACGGGATAATAACCTTTATCTTGCCGATTGGGAGCGGGATTTGCTCACCATTGTGCATGAACAGGCACGCTATTTTATTCCTCAGATTGAAACCAAGATTATGAACGAGGGTTGGGCCAGCTATTGGCATCATAAGATCATGAATAGCATAGATTTACCTCAGGATCTCTATCTTGAATTTCTCGTTCATCACAACCAGGTGGTACGCCCCCACCCTGGCGATATTAATCCATACTATTTAGGTTTTAAACTTTGGCATGATATCTCCCGTCGTTACCAGGAGATCTTTTCAGAAAAGGAGGGCGGCAGTAAGCTACAGAGGGAGGGACATGAAAAAATTTTCCAGGTTCGCGAGGTTGATCGGGATACTTCTTTTTTGCGCCGTTTTCTGACCGAAGAACTGATGCGCGAGATGGATATGTTTGAGTATCAGCCTAAAGGAGAAGACTTGGTTATTAGCAAGGTCTCTGATGAAGAACATTGGCATGAGATCAAAACAACCTTGCTAAAAAATGTAGGCATGGGGGGTATCCCTGTCATCCGGATTGAAGATGCTGATTATGGGCGCAATCGGCAGCTCTACCTTAAGCATGATCATGATGGTCGAGATCTCCAGACGGAATACGCCGAGAAAACCCTTACCTACCTTTACCAGCTTTGGGGCAGAAGTGTATGGCTAGAAACCCGGATTAATGACAGAAGAGTGTGCCTAGGTTATGGGGAAGATGGATTTGTGCAAAAAACGCTAGGCCGTTTTCGTTGACCATAAATGATGGGCTTGTCAGGAAGTATGATCGTTACTATACTACGGCACTTTAGTCGCTATCTGGGCTAAATTGTCTCAATATAAAATCATCAAAATGTAAGGAGATTATAGAATGGGAGCAATCCTCGAATTAGTCGATAAAATGTTCACCCCCATTGGATTTGTCGTGACTATAGGAATAATCGCCGGCATTTACTATTTTGTCCGTTGGCTTATGAAGGATTAGGATAAAAAGCCAGCATGCATAAGAGGGGGATAGAAAATAGCCGTTTTTTGCCGAATTCTGACTATGTTCCCATTGAAATGCATATTGTTTAGAGTGGGATTGAATTCTAGGAGTGGAGTCTCCTTAGCAAGTTAAGAAAGTAAGCATCCCACATCTAATCTATTGTAAGAAGACGCAGGGGCACAAAAGCGTTGATGGAGATTTAGGTTAATTCAGCGTGTCTCTGCGCCTTCTAACCATTCACTCAAAGCAGAAACCTTCCCATGCTTTTTTAGCTATTATGGTTTCCGCTTATCCTGCGTTTTCCTCTTTACTAACAGCAGACTTGAAATAGAAAATTCTTTAAATTTGCCATCAAGGAACTAAGCAGCGGTAAAGAGAACTAACATTACTAATTTTTAGCTAAAAAGCAAGTCTGGATAGGGAGTTCGGGCTGCCGCTAAATACCTAGTTGAATTCTTGATAAGGTTGTATGTGTATGCAAATGATGAATATACGTCAAGCCTTCTTTGCCGTTGTGATAGGGTTAGGGAGTCTTGTTCTCCTGTTCCCTTCCATAGTGCGGTCGGCTCCCTACCAAAAGCCCCCAGCAGCTGAGAGCTTCAATCTTGCTGAGCTGGAGATCGAGCCGATGTGCCCCGATGTGGATCCAGTTTGGCGAGAACGTCAGGTGATTGAGGGAATAACGGTGGAGGCATCGCCTCTTTGCGATCCGGATAATCCAGCAGATATCGCCACCTTCGTCAAAGGCGCGAATAATGTTTCCCATGACACCATCATGGAGACCCAGCTTGCGATGGATGTGGTCACCAAAGGCGAGGATCGGGATGGGGATGGGGATCCAGATGTCATCCATGTTCGATTAGAAGTGGCCGAGTTGAACGGATTCTCGCCAGATACTCCGGAGCCCATTCCTGCTTATTCGATTGCTCCGGGTGTTCAGCCTGGGTTCTGGGTTTTCGCCCCCAAGACTCAAGGCATGTCCACTCTTAACTTCGAGAGTTTACAAGCTAATGCTTATCTGCGAGCGCCTTCCCCCGTGATCCGCGTTGAGCAGGGAGATACCATAAAGATTACTCTCGAGAACACCCATTATCTTCCCCATACGATCCATTTCCATGGAGTTGACCACCCTTTTGTGACTGCAGCGGGCGAAGGGAACGACGGGGTTCCCCAAACCAGCGAGCTGCCCTTGATGCCGGGAGAGAGCCGTACTTACGAGATGACTCCCCGGCATGCGGGGACCATGCTTTACCACTGTCATGTTCAGCCCCATGCCCATATTGGAATGGGGTTGGTAGGGTTGATGGTGGTGGAAGAAAATCGTCCCAATAACTGGGTCCAGACCCTGAATGTAGGGGGAGGGCATGTACGTTATCCCTCAGTAGCGGTGAAAGAGACCTATGATCGAGAATATGACCTTCTTTATCAGAGCGTTGACAAGACCTTGGCGGATAAAATTAAGATAGCCAATGATGCGCGGTTAATCGCTAAAGGAATTAACCGTGATTATAATATTACCGAGAATCCATCTAATTATTTTTTGCTTAATGGTCGTTCTTTTCCCTATACCCTACGGGAATCGCTGATAGTGGTAAAACCCAACGAGTTAGTAAAGATTCGGATGGGGAACGCGGGTCAAGATCCTGCCTACATCCACAGTCATGGCCATAAGATGACGATTACCGCCTATGATGGAGCTCCTCATAACCCAGAAGCTTGGATCACGCGGGATGTTTATGAGCTGGGTCCCGCCCAGCGTATTGATCTTGCTTTGAATACCACTATTGACGGTTTGCATAGTTATGGAGAAGGAATCTGGCTTTTTCATGACCATACGGAGCGGGCTGTTACCACTGATGGGATGAATCCTGGCGGAGACGTGAGCAGCATTGTTTATGAGTCATTTCTTGGCGAAGAGGGTATGCCCCTCGGTAGGGGGGTTGATTTAAAACCCTATTTTAGTAAGGAGTTTTACCAAAAGGAAGTGCCGGTATGGGCAAATTTTGATCAAGAAAATCTGTTTGGCGAGATTAGCAAAGTACCAGCTCAACTTTCCATTCAGCCTGCTTTGCTGGCTTTTGGTGTGGGATTATTGCTTGGGGGTATCGTTATTGGGATTCGCTCAATCATGATCTTGAAGCGGCGCTCCAAGGAGGTATAAATAGAACATGACGGGTTATCAATTATTCATAGTCAGCGCGGCGCTTATGTTGTCGTTAAGCGCCGCCGCCGTGGAATCAGCTGACGGCTCAAAGCAGAATAAGTCGCCGTCGGAGGCTGCCGCGCCGGAGCATCACCATGAGCATCCTAATGGCTCGGAATCTCAGAAAAAGTCACAGCTTGAGGCTGCGCCGGAAGAAAAAACTTCTACCCAGGTTCCGGCAACAGATGCCTCGACCGGAAGAGAAACAGTGGGAACTGAAGGGGAACCGGAGCATCACCACCATCATGAACATGGTGCAAAGACAACAGATGTTAAGGTGACTTCCCCTCCTCAGAAAGAAGAGGGCCATATTCATCATGAATTTAAGCATGAGCACCATATGATGGATATGGATGCTGAGGGTATGGTCATGAATGAGAACACGGATAATTTGCCCCGCGATTGCCCCAAACTTGCAGGTGATGTGGCAATTACGGTGCGAGCGGGAACTAAGTATGCTAAAGATTTTCCGGGAACGGTATTTGGCTATGATCAGCATGAGTGGAAGGTCAAGCCTTGTACCCGAATCACGGTCACTTTTATCAATGAGGATGATATTCGCCACCAGTGGATGGTTCACATGCTGCCCGCGTATCTTTATCCTCAGGGAATGTTCCACCTTGAACTAGCTGGCCCTGGCCGCCGCACGGGAACTTTTATCGTACCGAGCGTGGAGAAAACTTATTTTGTCCATTGCGATATCGCTCAGCATACGGAAAAAGGAATGAAGGCTCAATTGAAAGTAGGCGGTGGGGATCAGGATTTTCCTAGCATTCCTGGGTTAACCGCGCCGAATTATCCGGACTCGTATCAACAAGGAATAAGTTGGAGCGCCATAGGTTCTTTTTTGGGCGCAGGGATAGCGGGTCTAGTTCTGGCGATGGTTGGCCTTGGTCGGCTTAGCAAAAAGGGTAAGGAATCACGGGAGCAAGTGCAGCAGGATCTCGAGTCAGAAACCAAACAGCGCAAACGGTGGTTCCTGTAATCAAATAGCCGACTATTATTACTGGGGAGTCATTAGGGTAAGGTCGCCCAAGATAAATAACAGAACAGTTAAGTAGCAAAATGCTTACCTGTGTTTGCGGACAGGGGACGTAAGTAAATACAGGTAAGCGCGAAAGACCGTCACAAGGAAGCCCTCATATTCAACCCCACGGCGCATTCTACTGCTTAAACGCCAAGTTTATTTATTTCGTGCCGTATCTCTAATTTGCAAAATTTTGGCTGAAGGATTGTTAAATCCTTACTTGCAGCACCAGGGTAGGGGTATAAGAAGGCATTATTCCAGGATAGCTGTGCTCATAGATAAAAATGGCAAAACTCCATCTAGGCCGCTATGATTAAGAGTTATGCGGGCTGCTGCCTGTACTTTTGGTTTAGCATGGTAAGCTATGCTAAGTCCCGCAACCTTCAACATCTCCAAATCATTAGCCCCATCACCGATAGCGATTGTTTGCCAGGGTTTGATGGCTAATTTTTCGCATAGCATAAGTAAAAATTTGGCCTTAGCACTGGCTCCTACAATCTGGCCTGCAAGGGCACCGGTAAGCTGATTATTCCTAACTTCCAGCTGATTGGCCAACGTATAATCCAAATTGTATTCTTGCTTCAAACGCTCGGTAAAATAGGTAAAACCGCCAGAAACCAAGGCGATCTTAATATCGCGTTGTTTGAGTGCGGCGAGCAAGGCTTTCCCGCCCGGATTGAGGGTTAGATTCTTCTCATAGATTTCGGCGAGGGCATGGGCAGAAACACCTGCCAATAGCTTGACTCGTTGGATGAGCGAAGTTTCAAAATTGATTTCACCCTGCATAGCGGTGGTGGTGATTGCGCTGACCCGTGCTTCTTTGCCGGTAAAGGCGGCAATTTCATTAATACATTCAATGTTAATAAAAGTGGAATCCATGTCGGTGATAAAAAGGCGTATTTGCTCAGGGTAGTAGTCCTCGGGAAAAAGGTTAATATCAAGATTGTTATGGGTTGAGTGTAGTATCGCTAAGGTTTGGGGGGAGAATGGCTGTTTGCTATAAAGCCGATAATAAGATTCGTGTGAGCGAATCTCGGCATTCGTTTGTTGGGCAATCTTATTTGCGAGATCCCGAGTTAATTGGGACCCTTGAAGAATAAGCGTAGGCATAAATAAGAATTTTCGCTGAAATTCATAGAGAACCTAAATTGTAACATTTCAAGAAAAGCATTGAATTGAGAATATAGAGGCACCAAAGGAAGTAAAAAGACAAGCTATATCTTTAAATTAGCCAACGGATTAATGGTGCTCCAAGCTCGTGAGTGTTATTAGCTATCATAGTACCTCTATACTGTACGAGTTATTGAGTTCTTCCGAAAGTAAATACTAAAAAAGTATTAAAAATTCGTATTTATTATGGCTTGACAGGCTTTACATGAGTGCTACACTTAGTTGCTAAAGGACTTACATAGTTTGAGAAAGGATTTAGTTATCCCTCAAAGTAATAAGCTTAAAACGAGGGAAGCATATAGGAAGTGAGGGCCTTAAGGGCTGGCAGTTTCATGGCTGGCCAAGTGCCATCACTATTACAATGGTTTCAGTCAAATAGGAGGCTATCAATATGGCTGCAACTAGTAGAGCTGTAGCGCAAGGAGTAGCCGAGAAAGAAACTGCTGATCTCTTTGCCTGGCGTGGCATGTGGTTAGCGGTCGCGGCCTTTTTCTTGTTTTACATTGGTGTGCGTTGGTATGAAGGTGTTTACGGCTGGAAGTATGGTTTAGACGCCTTTTCACCAGAATTCCAAACATACTGGATGAATCTGCTGTATATTGAACTCGTTGTTGAGGCGCTGGCAACGGCGGCCCTGGTTTCTTACCTGATTAAGACCCGGGATCGCAATATGGAAGCCATGACTCCCCGCGAGGAGTTGCGCCGTTACTGTACCCTTTACATGTGGTGGGTTGTTTATGGCGTTGGGTTATTCTGGGGCGCAAGTTTCTTTACCGAGCAGGATGGTGCCTGGCATCAGACTGTGGTTCGCGACACCGATTTCACCCCAAGCCATATTATTGAGTTCTACATGAGCTACCCAATCTACGTAATGGTGGGTTTAGGTTCGTTCACGTATGCTAAGACCCGTATTCCTTATTTTGCAAAGGGCTGGTCTGTACCCTACCTCATGTTGGTGTTTGGACCCTTTATGATCTTCCCGAATGTGGGGCTGAATGAATGGGGTCACACCTTCTGGTTTATGGAAGAGCTATTTGTAGCACCTCTGCATTGGGGTTTTGTGTTCTTTGCCTGGTTTATCCTTGCGGTATTCGGCGTATTCTTGCAGGTGCAAGGTCGCATGAAGGAATTGCTCGGCAGGGAGCTTCAGCAGAGTGAAGATTATGCCCGTAGCTGAGATATTTAAATTTAATTTCCAGCTGATTTAAAGGGTTGAGTAAAAGGGCGGTCGCAATCTCCAGAATAGTTAATGAGATGGCGACCGCCTCTTTGTATAAATAGATTTATTATTAAGGATACGCTTACCTGTTCAGGTTGAAAGGAATGGAAGCAAGCAAGCTAATAAGTAAATAGGTAGCAGGAAGCATGCCTTTAGAATTCATGGATCTTTTGAGATCCCATGAATAAATAATCATAAATTAGTTTAAATAGAACCCTTAATATTTTTTAGGAGGGCAGGTTTAATGAGTGCACTTACGTCTGCGGTTCGTACACCGGAGGAAGCTGCTAAAGTCTCTAGAACGCTAGATTTTTTAGCCTTAGGGGCTTTCTTTGGTATTTTATTGGCTTCCCATCATGTTCATGTCATGCTTTTAATGGGTGACTGGGATTTCTGGGTTGATTGGAAAGACCGGCGCTTTTGGGTCACCGTGGTTCCCATCGTATCGGTAGCTTATCCTGCTGCCGCACAGGCGTTTTTCTGGGAGAAGTTCCGCCTTCCCTTTGGCGCTACCCTGGTAACGCTAGGAGTGTTAGCGGGTGAGTGGGCTAACCGCTACTTTAATTTCGTAGGGTTCACCTATTTCCCCATTAACTTCGTATGGCCAACCATCCTGCTGCCCATGGCGTTGTTCTTGGATGCCATGCTTGCGATCTCCAAGAGCTACGGCTTGACAGCGGTAGTGGGTGGGCTGATGTACGGCTTGTTGATGTACCCTGCTAACTGGCCGCTGCTTTCAGCATTCCATGTGCCGGCTGAGTACAATGGAGTAGTCATGTCCTTGGCCGATGTCGCGGGGTATCAATACGTCCGGACCGGCACCCCCGAGTATATTCGGATGGTTGAGAAGGGTACCTTGAGAACGTTTGGTAAAGACGTGGTCCCGGTGTCAGCCTTTTTTGCGGGTTTTGTTGCTATGGTCATGTATTTCGTGTGGCACTTTGTCGGCCGCTGGTTCTCCAAGGATTACAGTGTCGACCAAGTGTAGATATCGTGTGCGATAAGAGGATAACAACTCTAAAAATTCTAAAACATAATAGAGAGATGGAGAACATGAAAGGTACCCATATAACAAATCGAGCCAAAAAATGGCTAGCCATTGGGTTTACTGCGGTGATAGCCTCAAGCGTTTTCTATATTCCGACAGTGGCCGCCCATGGTGAGAAGGCGCAGGCAGCCTTCCTGCGCATGCGGACAATTCATTGGTATGACATGGTATGGTCCAAGGATACCATTGCGGTTAATGAGACCTATACCATAAGCGGCAAGTTCCGGGTTTTTGAGGATTGGCCGGAAGCAGTCGAAGTACCCCATGTGTCCTTTTTAAATGCGGGTCAACCCGGACCAGTCACAACCCGGCTCACTTCTTATATCAATGGTATGTTCGTCCCTCGGTCGATAGGCCTTGAATTAGGCGGCGATTACGAGTTTGAGATGACGATGCAAGGGCGCCGTCCTGGCACCTGGCATGTGCATACTCTGCTAAATGTCCAAGGTGGGGGACCGCTCATCGGTCCAGGTAAATACATCACCATTACTGGAGATATGGCAGACTTTGAGAACAAAGTCACAGATCTAACCGGTAATACGGTCAACCTGGAAACCATGGCCACGGGTACGGTTATTGGCTGGCATCTATTCTGGTACGTACTTGGTATCGCCTGGATCGTGTGGTGGGCCCGTCGCCCCATGTTCTTGCCCCGCTACATGAGAGTAGAGGCGGGAGAGGCTAATGATCTAGTGACCGCCCAAGACAAAAAAGTGACTATCGGTGTTCTTGTGGGCGTCCTGCTCATTGTTTTGTTCGGCTATAAGAGTGCTGAGGAAAAATTCCCAGTCACTATTCCTTTGCAAGCTGGGCTGCTGGGCACTATTGAGCCGTTGCCGGTAGATTATAATTCGATGGTAAGCGCTAAAGTGCTTAAGGCTAACTATCGGGTGCCGGGGCGGACTATCACCATGACGGTTGAGCTCACTAATCATACTGATCAGGTGCTTTCTATCGGTGAGTTCAATACGGGAGGCATCCGCTTCATGAATGCCAATGTGCGGAGCGATGATACAGGTTATCCTGAGGAGTTGCTGGCGCCGGAAGGGCTGGAAATGAGCCAGCAGGATATCGCTCCGGGTGAAACTGTGGTTGTTGATATTTCCGCCACCGATGCTGCTTGGGAAGTGCAGCGTATGGCTGACGTTATTTACGATCCAGACAGCCGCTTTGCGGGATTGATATTCTTTATTGATCCAGAGGGGAATGAGATTCCGATACCTGTCGGTGGTCCATTAGTTCCTACGTTTGTCTAGGGGCAGTATTTTAAACTATCCTATATTGTGTGTGGTGTGTATGTGCTGCATAGATATAAGTAGGTTGAATTGCTCGCATTGACTTAAAAAGGCTGGCCCTTCGTCCTATCGCTGGACGAAGGGCCGGTTGTTTGTTGGTCGTCCTTTCCATTTCTTTTTTTACCTTGTGGCTCAGTCTTTTCAGGCTCTGGAGCTGCGTTTTAATCAACTCCTCAGGGCAAAAAGGTATTGGCTTATGAAAAAAATACTACTTAGCTGCCTTCTATCGTTAGGATTGCTGTTGCTAAATACCTCCGCCATGGCTCATGGGGGAGGAGGAATTGAAGTAGATACGTGTGTTGTTAATATCGGTAGTTACCGGATGCATTTTTCTGCTTACCAACCAGAAACCTCTGGTGGTGAAGAGTTGTGCTGGGATTTGCCGATGACGGGAAGCACTATTTTAGTGTTTGATTTAGTGGATAGAATATTGCGTGATCGGCCGGTTGAAGTTCGGATTGTTGAAGAACGGAAAACGGCTGCTGGTCCAGCGAATTATAAAACTATAGTAGAGCGGCCCGCTCAAAAATATCCAAAGGGAACCATTGAGCTTGATACCGAGTTTACTAAGGCAGGAGCGTATACTGCGGTAGTTATTGTTGGTGGTGAGCAGGCGTTGGTCTTCAAAACCCCTATCCGAGTGGGGCTTGGGGGAGGTCAAGATTTGCAATGGATTGCCTCGATCGCTGGTGGTGCCCTTATTCTGGGGCTTGCTTTTTGGTATAGCCGCCGCCGCGGAAAGGAAGCAAAAGCAACCTAGTTTCAAGCTAATTGGAATTAGATACTTTAAAAAATTCACGGCATTCAATTATTGAAATAATTGAATGCCGGTGAGTTCCAGTTGTCTGCTACCCTACGTAGCATGCTAAATTGGATAATCTATGCAGAAGTTGATAATCTAATGCTTGTTATGTTGGTATAACCGAATACCTTGGGTAATAAAAATTCATGCTAGCGGCCTGTTTGTCCTAATGGGCTATCTCATTACTAGTCGATAGAATAAGGAGCTTAGATGAAACGGTTTCTCTTGATGTTATGTGCAGCTATTCTTGCTTTAGGGTTGGCGGCTTGCCAATCAGGTGGTCCAAGCGTGGAGGATTTTGGGCTCGCGGGAACCTGGATGACAAAGTTTGAACCTGAGCAGGAAAATGGTGGAACCTTGGAAACTAAAGGAGAAATTAACTTCTCCGGCAATACTTACAAATACTCTTGGTTTAAAAAACTTATCGCTGAAGATGGTTCTATAGTTTATGATTGGTCGGAGACTGCAAGAGAAACTGGAAGCGTTTCTGTATCCTCTGACTATATGGAGTGGACGGCTAATTCTTACGGTACCGCAGAATATAATAAAGGGACCAAAAGTTGGAGTCCAGTTAACATGAAGTCTACTACTAATGATTATGCCATCTACTATACCCTTGAGGGTGATAAGCTTACCATAAAGGAGGATTACAACCTAGATGGTGATTTTGATGACGTAATTGGAGGCCTACCTGAAACTGCTGTTTATACTAAAGAGAAATAATTTCCTATGGAGAGGCATAGGTATGCCTCTCCTAAGCCAAACGTTTAATTTTTGGCTTTTAAGGTATTTTTTATAATGAATGAAACCCGAACTCGTCTAGAGCAGCGTCATCCCATAACGATTTTTCTATCTATTTTTCTTGCCATTGCCTCTGGTATCGCCTTAATAGGCTATCTTTTTACCATTACAGGAGCTAAAAGGCTTTCTCTTGAGCAACAATTGATGATCGACACTCTGGCGTGGCCGGAGATAGGATTAACCTTATTAATTAATGCCACAATTTTTATTGCGGCACTAGCTCTTTATCTTCACCGTCGGTTTGCCCTTTATTTTTTTGCTGCTGCTATAGTAGCTGATCTTGGGAAGCTTTTATTTATAGCTTTTAAAAAGGGTTCCTTGGCTGCGGTTTTTTCAGCGGGGGTAGGTGGAGAGGGATTACTCTTAGTGTTGGGAATATTGCTTGCTACTTGTGCCTATACTTGGCGCCTTTACCGCATTGGAATGCTAGATTAGAAAGGATAAGCTCTTCCTTGAGTATCACCTTCGTACTTCAGAGCAATGCCGTAAGTTTAGCTATGGGATCTTCCGCTTTCATGAAGGCTTCTCCGATAAGAAAGGCGTTAACCCCATTTTTTTTCATCTTTCTTACATCTGCGGGACTATGAATCCCACTTTCTGTGACTACTAAACGCTCAGGAGGTATCTGGGGGAGTAAGTCAAAAGTAGTTTCTAGCCTTGTTTCAAAGCTTCTTAAATCACGGTTATTAATGCCGATAAGTGGTGTGTCGAGAACTAGCGCCCGCTCTAGCTCTTCGGAATTATGCACTTCTATAAGTACATCCATATTTAAGTGCTCGGCGAGTTGAGCCAGCTCGAGCATAAGGGCATCACCCAAGGCTGCTACAATAAGTAGAATGCAGTCGGCGCCTATTACCCGTGATTCATAGACCTGATAGGGATCGATAATAAAGTCTTTTCGCAAAACAGGCAGATTACAGGAGCTGCGGGCCTTCTGTAGATCCCCCTCACTACCTCTAAAAAAATCCTGGTCGGTGAGTACGGAAAGGCAAGCTGCCCCTCCTTTTTCGTAGCTTTGGGCAATCGCTTCCGGATGGAAGGATTTACATAAAAGCCCCTTGCTAGGGGAAGCTTTTTTAATTTCAGCGATGACAGCAGATTGCTGCTCGCTTATCTTTTTGGTCAGGGCTTTAAAAAATCCGCGTACTGGGGGCGATTCTTCCACTTGTTGGCTAAGTTCTTGGATTGAAAGTTTCTGGGCACGTTCGCTGATTTCCTCGGCTTTCCGCTGCAGAATCTTCTTCAACAGATTGGGTATCTCGCTCATATCACGGGTACCTTCCATACTATTATTAGTTGGCTAACAGCCCTGAGTAAATGTAATTAAAGCGGTTAATTTCTCTTGGGCTTTGCCTTCGGAGAGAACTTTTAATGCTTTATTTACGCCTCTTTCTAGCGTTGGGGTTAGATTGGCTGCATAGATAGCTGCCCCTGCATTCAAAGCGACGATATCACGGGCTGGGCCAGGCTGGTTTGCCAGAACAGAGCGTAAAACATCGAGGCTTTCTTGCGTGCTGTTAACAGCCAGAGATTTCACGGGGGCCCGCTTGATGCCAAATTGCTCGGGTGTGATGAAATAGCTTGTAACAGTCCCATCTCTTAATTCAGCAATCTGAGTTTCTGCTCCAATACTAATTTCATCCAAGCCGTCTTTAGCATGGACAACAAGCACATGCTGGCAGTCTAAACGGTGCAGAACCCAAGCAAACGGCTCCAGCCATTCTTCACTAAAGACCCCTGCTACTTGATTAGGAATATGGGCTGGGTTGGTTAGAGGCCCTAAGAGGTTAAATAAAGTGCGAATTCCCATTTCCCGTCGTGGAGCTATCGTGAATTTTATGGCGCCATGATGGCAAGGGGCGAACAGGAATCCCACGCCAAGTTCCTCAATACAGTAGGCAATCTGTTCGGGGGTAAGTTCGAGTTTAATACCAGCCGCTTCAAGTACATCAGCACTGCCGCACTGGCTGGAGACAGAACGGTTGCCATGCTTGGCGACTCTGCCTCCTGCCGCGGCAACAACAAAAGCGCTGGCCGTCGAAATATTGAAAGTATTAGCGCCGTCCCCACCAGTACCACAGGTATCGACAAGGTGGGGGCCCGTTACCGTCACCTTAGTCGCTAGCTCCCGCATCACCTTGGCAGCAGCGGCGATTTCCTCCACCGTTTCTCCTTTCATCCGAAGCCCAATGAGCAAGCCGCCAATCTGCGCGGGGGTTGCTTGGCCACTCATGATGAGGTGCATGACCGATGTCATTTCCTCGCTGGTGAGGTTGCGCCCCGTGGTAACGGCACGAAGGGCGGTCTGAATATCCATCGCGTTTATGTAAAATCTTTAGAAATAATGCTCAGGTTCGTTTAAGAAAATTGAGAAGTAAACGGTGTCCTTGCTGGGTAAGAATTGACTCAGGATGAAATTGCACGCCTTCGATTGCTAGCTCTTTATGGTAAATGCCCATGATCTCATCTAGCTCCCCCGTATCGGTTTTAGTCCAAGCGGTGATTTCTAAACATGGCGGAAGGCTCGCCTGATCAATAACTAAAGAATGGTAACGAGCTGCCTCAAAGGGATCATCAAGACCTTGAAATATGCCTTGGTGATTGTGATGCACTTGTGAGGTTTTACCATGCATAATTGCCTTGGCATGCACTATTCGGCCACCAAAAGCTTGGCCAATACACTGGTGGCCAAGGCATACTCCCAATAGAGGGATCTTACCGGCAAAATGGCGAATAATGTCAAGAGAAATACCGGCTTCGTTGGGAGTGCAAGGGCCTGGGGAAATAACTAGACCTTTTGGACGCAGCCTCTCTATTTCTGCCGTATTGATTTGATCATTGCGAAAGACGCAAACTTCTTCGCCCAACTCACCTAAATACTGGACAAGGTTGTAGGTAAATGAATCATAATTGTCGAGCATAAGCAACATATTCAGCTCCCTTAGCGGAAGGAACCAGTTAGGCCGGCCTCGGCCAAGGCTACTGCTCGAAAGATGGCTCGCCCCTTATTCAAGGTTTCTTCCCACTCGCTCTGAGGTACCGAGTCATAGACGATTCCCGCGCCTGCTTGAATATGAAGAATCTGATCTTTAATGATTGCGGTACGAATAGCAATTGCTGTATCCACGTTGCCTGACCAAGCAAGATAGCCCACGGCGCCGGCATAGATTCCCCGCTGAATAGGTTCTAATTCATCAATGATTTCCATCGCTCGTATTTTGGGAGCGCCAGAGACCGTACCTGCAGGAAAAGTTGCGCGTAAGACATCCATGGCTGAGAACTCCGGTTTAAGTTGGCCGGTTACATTAGAGACGATATGCATAACATGAGAATAGCGTTCGATAAGCATTTTTTCGGTTACGCTGACACTGCCAATGGTGGCTATCCGGCCAACATCATTTCGGCCAAGATCAATGAGCATCCGGTGTTCTGCCAGTTCCTTAGGGTCAGCGAGCAACTCTTGTTCCAGCGCTCGATCTTCTTCTTCGCTCCTACCACGACGCCGGGTGCCAGCGATGGGGCGTACGGTAACCGCACTATCCTCTAGGCGTACTAGGATCTCAGGAGATGAGCCCACCACATGGAAGTCTTCTAGGTTCAAATAGAACATGTAGGGAGAAGGGTTGAGGCAACGTAGTGCCCGGTATAGGTTTAAGGGAGAGGCGGAAAAAGGCACCGAGAGTCGTTGGGAGAGCACTACTTGCATCACATCACCGTTAGTAATGTATTGACGCGCCTTATCGACTGCCGCCTTAAAGGCTTGCTCTGTAAACTCAGAGATAAAATCATCTTCTAGGACTATGCGGGAGGGAGCCATAGTATGGCGGGTAGGGACGCTTGCCCGTAGACGATTTTCTAGGATATCCAAGCGTTGTTGGCCTTTTGTGTAGTCTTCGGGGCCACAGTGAATAATAAGGTAGAGCTTACCACTCAGATTGTCAAAAACAACAATTTCGTTAGAAACAAGTAGCAGTATATCTGGCGTTTCCAAGGAGTCGGACTTTTTCCAATGGGCAAGCTTAGGCTCGATATAGCGGATCGTATCATAGCCAAAATACCCTACGAGGCCGCCTGTAAAGCGAGGCAAAGAGTCAATGGCCGGGATTTTAAAGCGTTGCTTAAAAGTTTCTACCCAGGCCAGTGGATCATGGGTATGATAAGTTTCTTCAATGCGGTGATCGGTTTCAACAACTATTTCATATTTCTGCACCTTAACTACCGTGCGGCACGGCAGGCCGATAAATGAATACCGGCCCCATTTTTCGCCGCCATGGACGGATTCTAGTAAATAGGAGTAAGGGCCATCAGCCAGTTTGAGATAAGTGCTAAGCGGGGTATCTAGATCAGCTAAAACCTCCCGTACAAGGGGAATATGATTATAACCTTGAGCAGCAAGCTGTTTGAATTGTTCGACTTTCATGGTTGTGGCTTCCAGCGTTCAGCGTTAAAAAATAACTTTGGCAGATTTAGTAGGAGATTAGTCCCACCATCGTTTTATTTTCCGCCATAAACTGTTCGTCTGGAAGTCAATAACCATGTTATGTTTCTAAGCCGCTTGGCTCAATAAGTTTTTGATCTCAGCTAAAGAATCGATGACACTATCCGGCTGGCTATCGCGGATATCCACGCCATGATTATAGCCATAACTGAGGCAGACAATCTGGAAATTAGCCGCCCTTGCTGCTTTTACATCACTAATGGAATCCCCAATCATCAGCGCCTTCTCAGGGGCGATACCGAAGTGGTTAGCCGCATGGAGCAAGGGGGCAGGATGAGGTTTTTTCTCCGGCAATGTATCGCCGCTAATGACTATCTCAAAATAGTCAATTATTCCTAGCTCTGTAAGTAGAGGATAGGTAAACTGGGACGCCTTATTAGTAACACAGCCTACACGATACCCTTGGGATTTTAACCAGGCTAATCCCTCGTTCACCCCCGGATAGAGATGACTACGCTTGCTTGTGTTATCTGCGTAGAGAGCCAGAAAAATGGTTTCAGCCTTTTGATACAAATCTTCTTCCGGTTCTCCCTCCATATTATCGACCAAGGCCCGCTTAATGAGCCGTTCTACGCCGTTACCTACCCATTGTCGGACTTTATTTTCTCCCCGCGGGGGCAGACCTAACTGCTCCATCATGGTATCGGTACAAAAGGTTAGATCCGGTACGCTGTCTACCAAAGTACCGTCCACGTCAATAAGAATCATTTCAGGTTGTTTCAGCATTTTCGCTATTTATTTTGTCTTCTGAAAATTTATATATTGTTCGTTTATTATCCTACCTTGGCCAGCTCAGCGCGCATCTCGCCAATGGTGGTCTTATAATTCTCACTTTGGAAAATTGCGGAACCCGCTACAAAGGTATCGGCGCCTGCCATTGCAACTTGCTGGATATTATCTATCTTGATACCGCCATCAATTTCAAGGCGAATAGGGTAGCCGCTGGCATCAATAATCCGCCGTGCCTCGCGCAATTTGTCGAGTGCCGTGGGGATGAATTTTTGCCCACCAAAACCTGGATTCACCGACATGATAAGTACCATATCCACTTTATCTATGACATATTTGAGATAATCGAGGGAAGTGGCTGGATTAAATACCAAGCCGGATTTGCAACCCTCGTCTCGAATTAGCTGCAGAGTCCGGTCAATATGTTCGGAAGCTTCCGGATGAAAAGTAATATAATTTGCCCCTGCTTTGGCAAAATCAGGGGCGATTCGATCCACGGGCTTTACCATGAGATGAACGTCGATGTCAGCGGTGATGCCGTGTTTGCGTAGGGCTTCGCAGACGAGAGGACCGATAGTTAGATTGGGGACATAATGGTTATCCATAACGTCAAAATGCACGATATCGGCACCCGCTTCTAATACTGCGGTCACTTCTTCCCCCAAGCGGGCGAAATCGGCTGATAGGATAGAGGGGGCAATTTTATAATCGGCCATATTTACTATACCTCTTTACAGAATATATTGGCTTTTGGAGTTGGGTAGTTTTCGGCTCAGTAAATTTGCGCACTTTACCCTATTATCGGTCATTTTTCAGCTTTACTCTGAAAAAAGCGGAAATTTACCCAGCAAAATTGAAAATCTTAAATTGACGCTTATCAGGAAATACTTTACTAAATTGCTTGGTTTTGAACTTAATTAGGACTATAATAGTCCTACATTAGGACCGGAGGCTCCTATGCTCCGCATGAGTAAAATGACCGATTACGCTATTGTGTTGATGACACGTTTGGCGATGGATCCGAAGGGCCAGCATGCCGCAACGGATTTATCCGCTCAAGTAGAAATGCCCTTGCCGACAGTGAGCAAAATCCTTAAACAATTGGCTCGGGCAGGATTATTAGTGTCGTCCCGGGGTGCCCAAGGCGGTTACAGTTTAGGAAAGTCGCCCGAGGCAATCTCAGTAGCCGAAATTATTACGATCCTAGAGGGACCTATTGGTTTAACGGAGTGCGTCAGCACACCGGGAGAGTGTGGACAGGAAGCCCATTGTGCCACCCGTGCTCACTGGGAACAGATTAACCAAGCGGTCTACGGAGCATTAAATGAGATTAAATTGTCTGATATGGTTCAACCGATGGGAGCATATCCTATCCGATTTCGCCAGCTTACCAGACATTCAAGACCGTTACCTACAGATAATACGACGAGATAACTGCGGGAGTAGGCTATGACTAATTCGACCCTTAAGGTTGAAAATCTTGTTCAAAAAGAATATCGAGCTGGTTTTATCACCGATATTGAGGCGGATTCTATTCCACCAGGACTCAACGAGAACGTTATTCGTCTCATCTCTAGCAAGAAGAATGAGCCAGAATTTATGTTGGAATGGCGCCTCAAAGCCTACCGTCATTGGTTGGAGATGAAAACGCCGGAGTGGGCGCATGTGCATTATCCACCCGTTGATTATCAATCCATTATTTATTATTCCGCGCCCAAGTCCAAAAAAGATGGTCCTAAAAGTTTGGATGAAGTTGATCCAAAACTACTTGAAACCTATGAGAAACTGGGGGTGCCGCTGCATGAACGGGCGCGGCTTGCGGGAGTTGCCGTGGACGCGGTCTTTGATAGTGTTTCGGTAGCAACGACTTTCAAGGAGAAGCTATCTGAAGCAGGCGTAATTTTTTGCCCCTTTTCCGAGGCGGTACGGGACCATCCCGAGCTGGTGGAAAAATATCTTGGCACAGTGGTACCCTGCCGGGATAATTTTTATGCTGCTTTAAATTCAGCCGTTTTTAGCGATGGCTCTTTCGTTTATGTGCCTAAGGGGGTTCGCTGTCCTTTAGAGCTGTCCACCTATTTCCGCATCAACGCTGCCCAAACGGGTCAATTTGAGCGCACGCTTATCATTGCCGATGAAGGCGCTCATGTTAGTTATCTCGAAGGTTGTACCGCTCCGATGCGTGATGAGAACCAGCTTCACGCCGCAGTGGTAGAGCTTGTAGCCTTAGGCAATGCCGAGATTAAATACTCCACGGTACAAAATTGGTATCCCGGCGATGAAGAAGGCCGGGGTGGAATTTACAATTTTGTGACTAAACGAGGGGCGTGCCGGGGAGCAAATGCTAAGATTTCCTGGACTCAGGTAGAAACCGGCTCAGCCATCACCTGGAAATACCCGAGCGTTATTCTGCAAGGAGATAACTCGGTGGGGGAATTCTATTCGGTTGCCCTTACCAATAATTTTCAGCAAGCAGATACCGGCACCAAAATGATTCATATGGGACGCAATACCCGTAGCACTATTATTTCTAAAGGAATTTCCGCTGGGCGAGGACAAAATGCTTATCGGGGATTGGTGCGGGTAACCCCCACTGCCGTGGGCGCGCGTAATTATACTCAGTGCGATTCTTTGCTTTTAGGAGATCGGTGCGGCGCCCATACCTTCCCCTACATTGAGGTGAAACATCCTTCGGCGCAGGTGGAGCATGAAGCATCGACCTCTAAGATTAGCGAGGATCAGCTATTTTACTGTAAGCAGCGGGGAATCTCCGCCGAGGATGCCATTTCCATGATTGTGAATGGCTTTTGTAAAGAAGTGTTCAAGGAATTGCCCATGGAGTTTGCGGTAGAAGCCCGAAACCTATTGAGCGTGAGTCTGGAAGGAGCAGTAGGCTAATAGTAAGAGTAAGAGGTTTTCTTAAATGCTAACTATCAGAAACTTACATACCCAGGTGGATGATAAACCCATCTTGCGGGGTATTGATTTGCAAGTGAATCCCGGTGAGGTGCATGCCATTATGGGACCCAATGGCTCGGGCAAGAGTACCTTGGCCAATGTCCTGGCGGGGCGTGAGGGTTACGAAGTAACCGCGGGGGAGGTGCTTTATCAAGGTCAGAGCTTATTGGACTTGGCCCCGGAAGAGCGCGCTTGCGCGGGAATTTTCCTGGCATTCCAATATCCCGTGGAAATTCCTGGCGTAAGCAATGTCTATTTATTGAAAACAGCTTTGAATGCTGTGCGCAAGCATCGCGGACTCCCTGAGCTTGATGCCATAGATTTTCTGGCTCTAGTGCGAGAAAAAATGAAGCTGGTGAAAATGGATGAAAGTTTCCTGCAGCGAGCGGTTAATGAAGGCTTCTCGGGAGGTGAAAAAAAACGTAACGAAATTCTGCAGATGGCGATTTTGGAGCCCGCATTGGCGATTTTGGATGAGACTGATTCCGGGTTGGATATCGACGCCCTCAAGATTGTTGCCGATGGAGTCAATGCCCTGCGGAGCCCGGAGCGGGGGCTTATCCTTGTGACTCATTACCAGCGCCTCCTAGATTACATTGTGCCAGATTATGTCCATGTACTTTCCCAGGGCCGTATCGTGAAATCCGGAGATAAAACGTTAGCTTTGGAACTGGAGAAGGAAGGTTACGGTTGGATTGAGCAAGGTGAAGGTGCCACTACGGCGGGGGCTACCGTATTATGAAAGGGATCAGTGAGGCTTGGCAGCCCTATGTGGATTCCTATGCCCGCCTGGAACCGGATCTAGCGGGGTCAAATCTACCCTGGCTGCGAGAATTACGCCAGCAGGCATTAGCGCGTTTTATCTCCCTCGGTTTTCCTGGTCCCAAGCATGAGGACTGGAAATATACGCGAGTCCGTACGCTGGCCGAGACTGCCTTTACCTCGGCGGTTTCTTCATCGATAGCGGTCAGTCTAGAACAATGTCAGCGGTATTTTTTAGCAGAGACGCCCTGTTTCCGGTTGGTATTTGTTGATGGTGGCTTTGCCCCCGGGTTATCGGAGGTTGCAGATCTCCCGGCTGGCGCAGTGGTGGGCAATTTAGCCAGCTGTTTCAAACAGCAGGCGGAAAGCCTGCGTGGGGTATTGGCCAGTTATGCGGACTATCAAAATCAGCCTTTCACCGCGCTTAATACCGCCTTCATGGCCGATGGCGCTTATCTTTATTTACCCCCCAGAACCGTGTTGACCAAGCCGGTACATCTGATATTTCTGACCACGGGTCGTAGTAAGGCCGTTGTGACTCACCCCCGTAATTTGATAGTTCTTGAACCAGAGAGTGAACTGACGGTTATTGAGCACCATGCTGGGTTAAATGATGCCGTGTATTTCACAAATACGGTCACCGAAATAGTCGTGGGAAAGGGTGCTAGCGTTGAGCATATCAAACTGCAAGAAGAATCAGCTAAAAGCTTTCATATTGCTACGGTACAGGTCCAGCAGGAACAAGATGCGCAGTTTCTTTCCCGTAATCTGGCCTTGGGGGGCCGGCTAGCTCGTAACGATATCAATAGCGTATTGGCGGGAGAGGGCGCCGGGTGCATTTTAGAGGGACTCTATGCTTTAGATGGTGTACGTCATGTGGATAACCATACGAGAGTTGACCATCAACAGCCCCATACCACTAGCCAGGAATTCTACAAAGGAATTTTAGAGGGTAAATCGCGAGCGGTCTTTAATGGCAAAGTAATTGTTCATCCTCATGCGCAAAAAGCGGATGCCTGCCAGGCCAACCGCAATTTGCTGCTGTCGGAAGGGGCTGAAGTCGATACCAAACCAGAACTGGAAATCTACGCTGACGATGTTAAGTGTGCTCATGGGGCCACGGTCGGGCAATTGGATAAAGATCAAATTTTCTATCTTCGCTCCCGCGGGATGAAAGAGGACGCGGCGCGTCAGCTCTTGACCTATGCTTTTGTCGAAGAGATTGCTAGGCGTATCAAACTACGCCCTATTCGCACCCGTATCGAACATAGATTAAGCGCGCAATTTTCTGAACAACAGCGCAAGGAGGTGGGTTGATGACAATTGCTAACATGGCGGCTGAAGCACCTATAGTCAGCGTCCCTTTTGAGATTGAGCGAGTCCGCGCCGATTTCCCTGTTTTGCGGCAGGAAGTACATGGGAAGCCTCTAGTTTACCTAGATAATGCGGCGACGATGCAAAAACCTAGGCAAGTTACTGAGGCGATTGATCACTATTACCGTTGGGATAATGCTAATATCCACCGTGCTGTGCATCAGCTTAGCGAACGGGCGACCCAGGCATACGAGGCAGCGAGGAATAAAGTGCAGCACTTTATTAACGCTGCTCAGCGGGAAGAAATCGTGTTTGTGCGGGGTACTACCGAGGCCATCAATTTAGTTGCCCAAAGTTTCGGCCGGAGCAGGCTGCAGGCAGGTGATGAAATTCTTCTCTCCCATATGGAGCATCACTCTAACATTGTGCCGTGGCAGCTCCTATGCGAGCAGACGGGGGCAGTACTTAAAGTCGTTCCTATTGATGATAGCGGGGAGCTGCTTTTAGATGAGTACGAGAGATATTTGTCACCCCGCACTCGGTTGGTAGCCATGGTACATGCCTCTAATGTTTTGGGAACTATCAACCCAGCACAAAAAATCATTGAGTTAGCCCATGCTCGAGGGATTCCTGTGTTACTAGACGGAGCCCAGACCGTTCCCCATATGCCCGTGGATGTCCAGGAGCTGGGCTGTGATTTTTATGTTTTTTCAGCCCATAAAATGGTAGGACCCACAGGTATCGGTGCGCTCTATGGCAGGCGCGAATGGCTAGAAGCCATGCCTCCTTATCAGGGCGGCGGAGACATGATCCTCTCGGTGAGCTTTGATAAAACGCTTTATAGCGATCTCCCCTATAAGTTCGAGGCGGGAACCCCCCATATCGCTGGAGCCATTGGTTTGGGTGCGGCGGTAGACTACCTAGAGGCTTTAGGAATGGGAAACGTTGCGGCCTATGAGCAGGAATTGCTTAACTATGGGATAGAGATCCTAGCCCAGATTCCCGGATTGCGCTTTATTGGCACGGCCCAAGAAAAAGTAGGGGTATTATCTTTTGTCTTGGAGGGGGTGCATCCCCATGATATCGGCACCATTCTTGATCATGAAGGTATTGCCATTCGCACAGGGCATCATTGTGCCCAACCGGTTATGGAACGTTTTAATATTCCCGCAACGGCAAGAGCCTCCTTGGCATTCTACAATACTAAGGCTGAAATAGATGTTTTGGCGGCTGGCATTAAGCGGGTAGGAGAGTTATTGGGATAATGAGCGAACTACTAGATTTATATCAAGAGGTCATCCTGGATCATAGAAAGAGGCCGCGGAATTTTCGCTCCATGGAAAATGCGGATTTTCAGGCTGATGGCCATAATCCCTTATGCGGAGATCGGGTAACTGTCTTTCTGAAAGTGCATAATGGAATTATTGAGGATGTGAGTTTTCAGGGTGAGGGCTGCGCCATTTCTATAGCTTCGGCATCGCTCATGACTGAATCTCTTAAAGGCAAGAGTTCCCAGGAAGCCGAAGGCTTGTTTGGTAAATTTCACGACTTGGTGACGGATGAGTCAACTCATGGAGAAGAAGGACTCTCCTTGGGAAAACTAGGGGTACTCGCTGGTGTTAAAGCGTTTCCCATGCGCGTGAAGTGTGCAACGCTTGCATGGCATACTTTGCATGCCGCCCTGGCACATGAAAATAAGATGGCGACGACGGAGTAGTCCTCTTCAAGGGAGTAATCGATATGTATAATCGTGAGCCTATTGTCCTGAACCGTGATTGCGAGGCCGTACTGGTACCGATGGCTGATAAGGTCATTATCCCTAAAGATACGGAGGTGGTGATTGCCCAGGATTTGGGAGGAAGCTATACCGTTTATGTGAGTGGAAATTTGGCCCGGATAGAAGGTAAAGATGCTGATGCCTTGGGCTTGGAACCGGTTGCGCCTCCCGAATTACCAGAGAATGCCTCTGAGGAAGATCTTGAAAAGCTAGCCTGGGAGCAGATGAAAACTTGTTTTGATCCTGAGATTCCCATTAATATCGTAGATCTAGGCTTGGTTTATGAGTGCTCTATTTCTTCCTTGCCCGAGGGGCAAAAGGAAGTAGATATCAAGATGACTTTAACTGCTCCCGGCTGTGGAATGGGTGAGGTTCTAGTACAGGATGTAAAGGAAAAAGTCGAGGCTATTCCCGCTGTTAAGGTGGCTAATGTGGAATTGGTTTTCGATCCGCCGTGGAATTACGGCATGATGTCTGAGGCTGCTAAGATCCAGACCGGTATGTATTAGTCAGGGTTCCAAGCGTTTCAGCCAATTTTCGTTTACTTCGGTTTTAATTTGCTTACCCATAATTTCCAGCAGAATATGAGCTCGTTCTTTTCCGTTGGAAGTAAGCCAGATGCCTTCATGTCCTGCGAGTAACCCTTCTTCAACTAAGACTTGTTGTCCTTTCTGAAACCCGGGTCTTGCTAAATTCTGAATGCCATCGGGGGCATCATGGGCTTGCAATTCGCTGATTAGCGTATCTGGCACTTGGGCTGGTTGGGCGCCAAATCGGACTAGAGAGATGACTCCAATCGTAGAACGTATTGAGCCCCAATCGTCCTTTTCAGCATCTAGGTGAACGAATAAGTAACGGGGAAAAAGGGGCTCAACCGTTGCTATACGCCGGTATGCACGGCGCCGCATCTGTCGTACAAGGGGAAGATAGGTTTCAAAGCTTTGGCGCTCGAGATTTTCCTGAGCCAAACGTTCTTGCCGCGGCTTACAATAAATGAGATACCAAAATTTTTTAGAAGAAGGTGAAGATTCCATTTCTGAATTATTCGCTTAATTAGTGCGGCCTATAATCTATGGATATCGTCCCCGAGAGTGATTTTAAAAGGGCTCTTTAGTGTCGGTGCATTACCTATGGAGTCCGTGTGCTGCGTTTTTCAAACCTGTTTTTTTAAAAGCGCTTACCTGAAGGTGTATTACCCGACTCGGCCATAATGGTCTTCGAAACGCACAATATCGTCTTCTCCTAAATAACTCCCTGACTGGACTTCGATAATTTCTAAAGGCAGCTTGCCAGGGTTTTCCAGACGATGTTTGACGCCTAGCGGGATATAGGTCGATTGGTTTTCAGAAAGCAGGGTAATCTCATCATCCCGAATAATTCGTGCCGTTCCCTTGACGACGATCCAATGTTCGGCCCGATGGTGATGCATTTGTAAAGAAAGGGAAGCGCCAGGATTTACCGTGATCCGCTTAACCTGGAACCGGGTACCGTAATCGATACTTTCATAGCAGCCCCACGGACGATACACTTTTCGGTGCTTAATGTGTTCCTCTCGCCCTGCCTTTTTAAGCTGAGATACTACATTTTTGACGCACTGGGCATGTTCCTTATGAACGATGAGCACCGCATCCGAGGTCTCGATAACCATGAGATCTTTAAGGCCAATACCGGCAACCATACGATGTTCCGCCAGAAGCAAGGTATTTTGAGTATTTTCGAGATAAACGTCACCCCGGACCATATTACCGTCTTGGTCTCGCGGGCTAGCTTCTAGCAGACTAGGCCATGCTCCTACATCAGACCAGCCGGCATCCAAGGAAACCACAACAGAAGGGTGATTTTCCTTCTCTGTGGTAAGTTTCTCCATCACCGCATAATCAATGGAATTGCTGGGGCAAGCGTCAAAAGCAGCATGTTTAATTCGGAAAAAGTCGCCATCTTGGCTTCCCTCTGCTATAGCCTGATGACAAGCTTGTTCGATCTCGGAGGCATGGGTTGCAATTTTTTCTATCCAGATGGAGGCCCGTAGCATGAACATGCCGCTATTCCACAAATGGTTAGCCGATTGGAAGTAGCTCTGTGCGGTTTCCTGATCCGGTTTCTCCACAAAAGCCTTTATCCTAAAGGCTTTTGGTATAGATGCTGAGTCAATCGCCATGATTGGCAGTGGTTGACCCATTTCAATATAACCATACCCTGTCTCAGCACGAGTGGGAACAATGCCAAAGGTTACTACATGATCATTTTGGGCTAACTGATATCCTGCTTGAACGGCGGCTTGAAATGCTGGAATGTCAGCGATAATGTGATCTGCTGGCATTACCAATAAAACACAATCCTCATCCGCTTCCAAAGCGGAAAACGCAGCCAAGGTAAGGGCGGGCGCAGTATTGCGGCCAAAGGGTTCTAGGATAAGCTGGCGGGGAATCACCCCGATTTGCCGCATTTGTTCAGCAACCAAGAAACGATGTTCTTCATTACACACGACCAGCGGAGAGAGCAATGGAAACTTGAAGGAACTATCGTTAAGCCGAGTGACAGTGTTTTGGAGCATAGTACGGCTTCCCACTAAGGGCAAGAGCTGTTTAGGAAAGTGCTCCCTGGAGAGCGGCCAAAGACGTGTTCCAGAACCGCCCGAAAGTACCACGGGTTGCAGACGCATAATATTATCCTTAAATTGCATCAATCAAGTTACCGTCATATTATCGCATCATGGCTTATAAATTTGGATTTTAATGTCTATTATGGGGCAAACCTTCTTGATTTACCGGCAGATATTATCGTATCTCCTTCTGACTTGAAAGTTTAATGCTTCCAGCTTTAAAAGTATTAATAAATGGGTTGACAATACCAAGGTTGGTTAATACTGTTCCTGCCATCTACCTTCATAGGGAAGGGATATTCGATCATAAATTTTACGGAAGAGAAAATCATGCCTTCGAGTAATACAGTATGGCATAAGCCTATTGTTAGGCGCACAGATCGAGAACGGCTAAATGCTCACAAGAGTGCGATTTTATGGTTTACCGGCCTCTCTGGTGCGGGTAAATCTACGCTAGCGCATGCGGTTGAGGCACGGCTTTTCCAAATGGGGTGCCAGACTTTTGTCTTCGATGGTGATAACGTGCGTCATGGGCTATGTACCGACTTGGGTTTTTCTGAAGAGGATCGGGCCGAGAATATCCGCCGTATCGGAGCAATGTGCAAGCTTTTTGTGGATGCAGGGGTTATTGCTCTGACAGCATTTATTTCTCCATTCCGGCGAGATCGCCAGGGGGTACGGGACTTAGTAGCCGAAGGCGATTTTTTGGAAGTTTACTGTCGGGCTCCTCTTGCCATCTGCGAGCAGCGGGATGTGAAGGGTCTTTATCGGCGAGCCCGTGCCGGAGAAATTTCTGAATTTACCGGAATTTCCTCCCCCTATGAAGAGCCGGAAAGGCCAGAGCTAGTGGTTGATACAGGTTCCCAAGCCGTGGAAGAAAATGTAGAGATGGTTATCCATTTGCTAAAATGCCGAGGTATCATCCCTGAGGGAGCGATTAGGCCTATAGTTTAACCGTGCATAGAGCCTAGCCCAAGCATCATAGAACCGTTGCAGAGGTGTGAGGGGCTCCCGCCATGAACTTTCTTTATTTATTGATTTTTATCGCCCGGTGCCCATCGCCTATGGCTTTTCCAAGGGGTTAAGACTTTATCTGAAAGAGATTCTAATGAAGCTTTAGGGGTTGTCATTAGTGTCATGATTTATTAGCCTCTCAAGTGTAAGCAGAATAGCTTGAAGCGGCTTATTTTAGCGTATCTTATCTAGGCCAGAGCCACTTGAAGTTAGGGGGTGAGTTTCTCCTATGCTGCTACGACATAGCGCCTTATACACCCTTGCCCGTGGCTTGCCTGGGCTGATTAATTTTGCTGCGCTAGCAGTGTACACACGCTTGCTTGCTCCTGATGAATATGGTCGTTATGCCCTTGTCATTGCCGCAGTAGGTCTTGCCAATGCAGTCCTGTTTCAATGGTTAAACTTAGGGCTTTTGCGATATTTAGCGAGATATCGAGATTGTAAACCGCAATTTCTCTCCACTTTAGCGGCCGGTTATTTAGTGGTTGTATTGCTCAGCGCAATAGTAGGATTAGTTTTGTGGGGTATTTGGCCAGAGCCCAAGATGCGATCGCTGATTGGTTTAGGGATCCTTTTTTTGTGGGCCCAGGCTCTTTTTGACGCTAATCTACAGATGACTGCCTCCCAGTTGACTCCCCAGCGTTATGGATTGCTGGCTATCACTAAAGCGCTGACTTCGCTTACCTTAGGCGGCATGCTTGCTTGGTGGGGATTGGGTGCGGCCGGTGTTCTCTGGGGACTTACCGGGGGACTTATCTTTGCCGTCGTGCTCTGGGCGCGACAGGAGTGGCGCCATCTTAGCCCTTATTATGTTGATAAAAAATTAATGAGGCAGCTGCTTTCTTATGGCCTCCCCCTCACTGCCACTTTGGCCCTGACTTTTGTCGTGAGCAGCTCAGACCGTTTGCTATTGGGATGGTTGCAGGGATCTCATTCGGCAGGGCTATATGCAGTGGGGTATGACCTGCCTCATCAGATCCTGGGAGTATTGATGATGGTCGTTCATTTGGCCGCTTATCCCCTTGCCGTTCATGCACTAGAACAGGAAGGCTGGGGGACTGCGCAAGTACAGCTGAAAAAAAATGCTATTGGCCTTTTGTGTATCGCTTTACCTGCTACCGTTGGCTTGATCCTTCTGGCGCCTAATATTGCTCAGGTGGTGCTTGGCATTGAATTCAGGAAAGCTGCGGTAGCGCTTAGCTTCTGGATTACGATGGCCTCATTTCTGGCCGGTATCAAGGCTTATTATTTCGATTTAGCTTTCCAGCTTGGTCAACGTACCTTGGTGCAGGTTTGGATTGCATTGGTAGCGGCTACCATCAACTTAATCTTAAATTTTTGGCTGATTCCTAAGCTTGGCATCATGGGAGCTGCTTATGGCACGGTTTGCGCCTATTTGTCGGCATTAGTGCTGAGTATGATCTTGGGAAAACGCTATTTTAAATTGCCTATTCCAGGATACGAGAGCCTGAAAATTTTTGCTGCCACGCTTGTCATGGGGCTCGCCCTTTGGCCGTTACTCTCTCTCAAAGGATTTATGGGGCTTGGCGTTCAGGTTTTTGTCGGTATGGTTAGTTATGGGCTTTTTGTGTTGGTATTTAATATTGCCGGTGGCCGCACGTTGCTGTTCAATCGCTTCTTTCTTGAGCGGCGCATTATATGAAAAAAAACAAGCGCCTCGCTTTATTTCTGCCTTCCCTCCATGGCGGTGGCGCGGAGCGGATAATGTTGACTTTGGCAGGAGGATTTACCGAGCGTGGTTTGCGTGTGGATTTAATCCTGGCCAACGCAGAGGGGCCTTATCTTAGCCAGGTTCCTGAAGCAGTTCGCGTAGTAAACTTGGAGGCCTCACGCGTGATAAAAAGCTTGTCGGGTTTGATGCGCTATTTACGGCGGGAGCGGCCCCATGCCTTGCTGTCAGCTTTAGACCACGCCAATCTTATCGCTTTATTGGCCAAGTGGCTGGCATCCTCCAAGGCCAGTTGCGTAGTCAGTGTGCATAGTACGCTTTCCATCGAACAACGCCATGCCAGAGCCTGGCGCGCCCGCCTTATTCCTTGGCTCATCAGTCGTTGCTATCCAAGGACTAATAAGGTTGTAGCTGTCTCCCGGGGGGTAGCTGAAGACTTGCTCCACATGACAGGTTTGGCCCCGGAGAAAGTTCAAGTTATTCATAATCCCGTGGTGACTCCTGATTTGTTAGTCCAGGCTCAAGCTCCTATCCCACATGTCTGGTTGGGAGCTGAGCAGCCGCCGGTGATACTCGGGGTAGGGCGGTTGACCGGGGCGAAGGACTTTCCGACCCTGATCCGGGCTTTTGCTCAGGTTCGGGAGCAGCGTCTGGCGCGGCTGATTATCCTGGGGGAAGGGGAAGAACGTCCAAAATTAGAGGCCCTGATCAGGACGTTGAATCTCCAGGATGAGGTGGCCTTACCTGGTTTTGTCCAAAACCCTTACGCTTACATGAGCCGGGCGGCGGTGTTTGTGTTGTCCTCGGCCTGGGAAGGCTTTGGAAACGTGTTGGTTGAAGCCATGGCAGTGGGCACACCGGTGATTGCCACCAATTGCCCCAGTGGACCCAATGAGATTCTTTGTGGTGAAACCTATGGACCCCTGGCTCAAGTGGGAGATGATGCTTCCATGGCAGAGGCAATTGCGCATATTTTAGCGGGGCGAAGGCTTCCAGCCTCGGTATTAAAGGCGCGGGCCGCCGATTTCGGCCTAGAGCGGGCCTTAATTGCCTATCTTGAAGCTCTCAATCTTTAAAAATGTTTCCCTTCTGGAATAAGTGGTATTACATGATAAACGTGGTTCATGTCATCACTGGATTAAATGTGGGAGGGGCGGAGAGAGCCTTACTTAGATTGTTAGCTAATCGAACCGCATCGCACTTTAATCCTAGTGTGATTTCCCTCCTGGATAAAGGAATTATAGGCCCCCAGATCCAATCCCTGGGGGTACCAGTATATCCCCTGGGGATGACGCGAGGTGTTCCAGGACCTAGGGCTTTAATCGATTTGCGCCGCCTTCTCAAAAAACTCGACCCTGATGTAATTCAAGGTTGGATGTACCATGGTAATCTAGCAGCGACTATAGCGGCTCCATTCCTGGGGCGGCGAGTTTCGGTGTTGTGGAATGTCCGGCAGTCCCTCTATGGGTTGGCAAAAGAACGATGGCTTACCCGGCAGGTAATTTGTGGGAGTGCATGGCTTTCCAGATCGCCGAAAATTATTCTTTACAATAGTAAAATCAGCGCTTTGCAGCATGAGGCGATGGGATTTAAGGTAGAGAAAACCCGGGTTATCCCCAATGGCTTTGATTGTCATGAATATTATCCTGATAAGGGAGCGAGAGAGCAGGTAAGAAAAGAGTTCAACATTCCACCCAATACCGTCTTGGTTGGGCTGCTTGCCCGCTATCATCCCATGAAGGATCACGCCAATTTTCTGCAGGCAGCCGCCAGGCTTATGAAGGAGGAGGCGGGAATAAATGTTGCTTTTTTGCTAGCCGGGCGGGGTATCGACCCATCCAATGGGCTCTTGATCGGGCTTATTTGCCGGCTAGGTTTAAGCTCAAAGGTCATTTTACTGGGGGAACGACAGGATGTACCTAGCCTTATAACGGCCTTGGATATTGCCACGGTGTCATCAGCGTGGGGAGAGGGTTTTCCTAACGTGTTAGGGGAGGCAATGGCCTGTGGCATACCCTGCGTCGCTACGGATGTAGGAGATTCAGCCTATCTCATTGCGGATACAGGCAAAATTGTGTCACCTAGAGATCCTCAGGCCCTAGCCGCTGCCTGGCAAGTGTTAATCGGGGCAGGAGTCAAGGGTCGTAAACGATTAGGCGAGAAAGCGCGCAGGCGTATTGCCGAGCATTTTAATCTCCCGGAAATCGTGCGTCAGTATGAGCAATTGTACCTGGAAGTGACCTCTTAATGTGCGGCTTTGCAGGGTTTTATGATTCTTCGTTACCGACGGATCAGGCGGAAAAAATTCTCACTAAAATGGCTTCGCGCCTGGTTCATCGAGGACCAGACGATCGAGGGATTTGGCTAGAACGGGAGACGGGCGTTCATCTCGCTCATAGGCGCTTAGCGGTGGTGGATCTTTCCGCCAGCGGTCATCAGCCCATGCTGTCTGCTAGTGGCCGTTACGTGATTGTCTTTAATGGGGAAATTTATAATTATAAAGCTCTGAGGACAGAGCTAGAAGGAAGAGAAACCCCGTGGTATGGCCATTCGGATACCGAGGTTTTGTTGGCGGGGATTGAGGTGTGGGGACTAAGCGAAACTCTGCGGCGTTGTGTGGGTATGTTTGCCCTGGCCCTCTGGGATAGAAAGGCGCGGGTGCTTTATCTTGCTCGAGACCGGCTGGGAGAAAAACCCTTATATTACGGCTGGATGAAGGGAGCTTTTTTGTTTGGTTCCGAACTCAAGGCGTTCCACATCCATCCAGCTTGGCAGGGGGAAATAGATCGGAAAGCGGTGACGCTTCTGATGCGCCATAATTATATTCCTAGCCCTTTTTCTATTTACCAAGGAATCTATAAACTTCCGCCGGGATGTTTTTTAGCGTTAAGTTGGGAAAGTTTAAGGGCAAATAAGGCACTTGTCCCCTTTCCACACGAGGGAGACCGGAGCGCGCCGCAACCTTATTGGTCCGCCTGGAAGGCGGTGGAAAACGGGGCGGCAGTCCCTTTTAGGGGCAGTGATGAAGAGGCCATCGCTGAACTGGAGAGGCGGCTACGGGTAACCGTAGCCGGTAAGATGGCCGCTGATGTCCCTCTCGGCGCCTTTCTCTCCGGGGGGATCGACTCCTCTATGGTGGTTGCCCTGATGCAAGCCCAAAGCAGCCAGCCCATTCGAACTTTCTCTATTGGTTTCCACGAGGAGGGCTATAATGAAGCGGTTCATGCTGCTCAAGTGGCCCATCATTTAGGCACCGATCATACTGAACTCTATGTCAGTCCGGAGGAAGCCATGGCCGTGATCCCCCGGCTTCCCAGCATTTACGATGAACCTTTTGCTGATTCTTCTCAAATTCCCACTTTTCTGGTGTCCCAACTGGCACGGCGGTATGTTACCGTGGCCCTGTCTGGAGATGGAGGCGATGAGCTGCTAGGGGGCTATAATCGCTATTTCTGGTGCCAGCAGATTTGGGGTAAGCTAGGCAAATTTCCTCGCCTCGGGCGTCAGTTGGCTGCCCAAATGCCGCGGATCCTTCCCCCTTTAGTTTGGGATAAGATTTTTGCAGGTCTGGACCCCCTCTTGCCAACCCGATTCCGGCAAGCCCATCCGGGTGATAAACTGCATAAGCTAGCGGCCATTTTGGCGTCGGACTCTCCAGCGGTTATTTATGAGCAGCTCATTTCCCAGTGGCAGAATCCTGACAGCATTGTTATCAATGGTTTCGAGCCTTCGGGTTTGGCTAATAAGGTTTGGTCCTATCCCGTACTGACTAATCTTACCGAACGGATGATGTTTTTGGATCTGATGACCTATCTTCCCGATGATATCCTGACTAAGGTGGATCGGGCGAGTATGGCGGTAAGTTTGGAGACCCGTGTTCCGCTGCTTGATCATCGCTTGGTGGAGTTTGTCTGGCGCTTGCCGCTTGGGTTGAAGGTCCGGGGGGGGACAGGCAAGTGGATATTGCGTCAGGTTTTATATCGTTATGTTCCTGAGACGTTGGTAGAACGCCCAAAGATGGGTTTTGGGGTTCCTATTGACCTGTGGTTACGTGGTCCGCTGCGCCACTGGGCGGAAGATTTACTTGATGTCAGCAAACTTAGGAGAGAAGGATATTTCTACCCTGAGCCTATCCGTAGAAAGTGGGAGGAGCATCTCAGCGGGCGGCGTAACTGGCAATATCCCCTGTGGTGCGTTTTGATGTTTCAAGCTTGGTTAGACGCTCAGTAATTCTGTGTATCGACTTCTTTTTGTCGTTAATGAAGCCGCCTTTTTTCTTTCTCATCGCTTGCCCCTTGCCCAGGCGGCAAGACAAAAGGGGTACGAGATCCATGTTGCCACCCCAAAGTCAACCGCAGTGAAGAGAATTCGGCAGGAGGGCTTTTCTTACCATTCTATTCCTCTGAACCGGCAAGGCCGCAATCCATGGAAGGAGATTGAAGGGATGATGGCTCTTTATTTTCTTTATCGCCGGTTAAGGCCGGATTTAGTCCACCACGTTACCCTTAAACCGGTGCTCTATGGGGGGATAGCGGCACGTTTGGCCTGCGTGCCCGCAGTGGTTAATGCGCTTACCGGCTTAGGCTTTGTCTTTACCGCCCAGGGGATGGGCGCGGAGACGCTGCGTTATTTTCTTAATAAGATATTCCGACTGGCGATGGGGCATTGTAATAGCTACGTTCTTTTTCAGAATCCGGATGATAGATTGCTCTTTATTGAGGCTGGTACGGTGCCCAAAGAAAAAACTATCTTAATAAAGGGTTCTGGAGTAGATATACAGACCTATTCACCTCAGCCAGAGCCAGTAGTAGATGTGCCTGTGGTAGTCCTGGCTTCACGTATGTTATGGGATAAAGGCGTTGGTGAATTTGTTGAGGCAGCACGGATACTCCAGACAGCAGGGGTGAAAGCGCGTTTTGTGCTAGTAGGGGATACTGATCCAGGGAATCCTGCTGCGGTGCCCCAAAGCATGCTCAAAGAATGGCGAGATCAGGGAACTGTCGAGTGGTGGGGATATTGTGACAATATGCCAGCAATTCTGGCAGGGGCAAATATAATTTGTTTGCCTTCTTACCGTGAAGGTTTGCCTAAAGTCTTAATTGAAGCAGCAGCCTGTGGGCGGCCCATTGTGACTACCGATATGCCAGGTTGCCGTGAGATCGTTCGCCATGGCAAAAATGGTTTGCTAGTTTCTGTGAGAGATAGCAAGGAATTAGCCCAGGCATTGCGGACCTTGATTAAGGACTCCGAGATGCGCCAGCGTATGGGCCAGGAGGGAAGAGCATTGGTGGTTGCAGAGCACTCTGTAGACTTGATCAACATGCAAACAATTAATCTCTATGAAAAATTGCTGCCTAAATCTTTGCGCTAATTTTACCAGTTAACTTAATTTTGGCTGCCTATTTTTATTTATTGCTGCCTGCTTTTTTTCTAGCCGCTTTAGGTTTGGTCGGCTGTTTTCGGCGTTACGCTTTGAGTAAGGGTCTCATGGATACTCCGAACGCGCGCTCTTCCCATCAAAGCCCCACTCCTCGGGGAGGAGGGATAGTGTTCGTAGGATTATGGCTGGGAGTAACTTTATTGGTTTGGAGTAGAGGTGCAATATCTTCCGAAGCCGCATTTCTTTTATTGCCAGGAGCGTTCCTGGTGGCAGGAATTGGCTACGGGGATGATCTTTATGATGTGAGTCCTCTGTGGCGGGTGGTTATGCATGTTATCGCCGCTTTAATGACAGTTTATTTTTTGTTGGCGACGGATATCCGTCAATATGGTTGGGGGATATTTTCCTGGCCAGGATTAGGGGTAATAGTGGGCATCCTTTTTGCTCTGGTTTGGTCTATTAATCTTTTTAACTTTATGGATGGTATTGATGGACTTGCGGGGATGGAGGCTTGTTTTGTTTTCAGCGTTGGAGGGTGGTGGTTATGGGAGGCAGAGGCCTATGGCTATGCTTATCTGGCTTGGGTGTTAGTAGCTGTAGTTGCTGGTTTTCTGGTGTGGAATTGGCCCTCCGCTAGAATTTTTATGGGGGATGGAGGAAGTGGTTTTCTAGGGTTTTTGATTGCTGCCTTTGCGTTTGCTGGGCACGTTTGGTGGGATGTTCCGGTTTTGCTGTGGATAATAGTCTACAGTGTGTTTTGGTTTGACGCCACGGTGACTTTATTGCGCCGAATTCTAGCTGGCGAGCGCTGGTATAGCGCCCATCGCTCCCATGCCTATCAGCGATTATGCCAGGCTGGGTGGTCCCATCATAAAGTGCTTTTGGCCGTAAGCGGAGTCAACCTAGGGCTAGTCGCCGCAGCCCTCTGGGCCAGTAGAAACGAGGGAACCATACCCTGGGTATTGCTTGTAACGATCGCGATTCTCGGCTGGCTTTATCGGAAGGTGGAGCGATTACAGCCTATGTACCCAAAAGAGTAATCAAAAAACAAGAAAGCACTATACCAGGATAATATTTCTTACTCTCCTTTTTTTGAGATCAATATCACGTCCTTTTGGTTAAGCCATGGATACTATCCAAGTGACGATTTATCGAACTAGGGATTGAGTTTGGTAAAACGGCGATACCACTAATGTTTATAAGACAGGGTTTTGATTCAAAAGGAGATAAAATGAAAAAGTTCTTCTTAACACTTACTTTGATGGCAGTTTCTCTTTCGGTATATGGGGTGGGAGATAAGGAGTTAGCGGGGCGTATTGCAGCGCAGACAGGGATGGAAACGGATCAGGTTGAGGTGGTGCTGGCTGCCTTTAAGAAGCAGGTGATTGCTGATCTGACTTCTGGACAGGAAGTGCGGCTTAGCCATTTTGGCAAATTTTATGCACGGCACATGGAGGCTCGAGAGGCGCGTAATCCCAGGACGGGGGAAGCCATTCAAGTTCCTCCCCGTAGTTACTTACGGTTTAAGGCATTTGACTCCGGGCATGGGCGTCTTAATTGACCCCTGGGCGGGCGCGAAGAGCGTCACAGGACGCGCCCGCAGCCTCCTTGGTTTCATTTTTCTAATCCATAGAGAAGCTCGCGAATTGTAAGCCTTGGATTATTCTCACCTTCTAGTACAATATTTCCTTTCTCAAGTCGGGCAAGCTGTAAAACGACTAGGCTATCGTAGCCCCCTTCCGGTGCCGGCTGGGCAGTCACGATTTCACCGATTACTTGCTTTGCCTCGTCATTAGCTAGATAGATCGGATCGCCAGGCTGGGGCTGTTGATCCGTGCCGGTATGGGCAAGAAACATCCGGCGGCTAGGTTTGCCTCGATAATGCATTCGAGCAATCACTTCCTGTCCAGGGTAGCAACCTTTAGTAAAACTTATCCCTTCTTTAAGCTCTAGATTCACCTGTTGGGGGATAAATGATGCTTGGGTTTCGGGGTAAATAGTGGCAACACCCGCCCGAATCGTAGCTAGCTCCCAAAAATGAGTACCTGCTGGGGTAGCGGTTTTACTAAGCTCGTCCCAGAGCTTTTGGAGGGTATCAAACTCTCCCACCACTTCGAATCGGGATGGCTTGCCAGGTACTCGGAGAACGCAGCAGTCAGGTGTTTGCTGCACTTCATTGACGGCCATTGGTACCCTGCCCAGATAGCGTTTGAGCTCGTCCCTGGCCTTTGAACCAACTAGCCCAAAACGGCAAAAGTGATCGCTAACATCTGCTAAGGAAACTTGGGCTCTTAAGACATACATGCTGAGTCTTTTCAGCACCGCTTCTAAGAGGCTATGGGGAAGTCTGAGGTAAAGGTTGGCATTCCATTGAAAAAGCCGGAAAATAGCCAGTAGTCGACCCTTAGGGTTGCAAAGCCCAGTGAGCTGGCTATGTTGCGAGTTCACTTCTTTGACATCGTTGGTAAGAAGGTTTTGGAGAAAATCGCTAGCATCTTCTCCGCTAACAGTAATTAAACCGAGGTGGGATAAATCACTAATAAAGGTAGCTGAGTTCACCGCTACCCGTTCATCCGGGGGGTATCCGAAATGGAGAACTTTCTCACCGTCAAAGACGGCGCCTGCTTGAATTAGAAAAGTTTTCCATTCCTGCTGCATCAGTGTAGCTCTCCTCTTACATCTAGGCTAGGATTATGAGTAGATAATTTGCTTAATCTTATTTTAATCTGCGACTATCCTTGGCAAGTAGATTAGAAAGTCTAATTTAAGCATAGATGCGGGATATAAGTAAGGAAAGAGAATGCCAGGATATGGATGAATTACAGAAACTCGCCTGTTTCAGGAGGACCGATGGCCAACAATAATCCGCGCCCTATTTTTTTCAATTTGGCCTTGATCCGCTTTCCGGCAAATGCAGTCGTCTCAGTGTTGCATCGTATTTCGGGAGTTATCCTTTTATTTTTTATTCCTGTGGTAGTTTATTTGCTAGATCTTTCATTGCGGGACGAGGAAGGCTTTGTTTGGGTAACCCAATTTTTTAGCAGCCTGCCAGTACGGTTAATGGGCATAATAGCGCTTTGGGCATTGCTTCATCATATTTTTGCGGGAATTCGTTTTTTATTATTTGATATTCATGTAGGTAAAATAGTAAAGGATTATCGGCCCAGTTGGAGTGCTCGTATTGCGAGTATTCTGGCATTAGTCGTGACGCTGTTAATTGCAGGAGTATTGTGGTGAAAGGAGTAATGAGCGGACTGCGCGCTTGGCTGGCGCAGCGTGGGACAGCTGTCACCATGCTGGTGTTGTTGCTACTTTTTCTTGCCCGCCTGATGCAGGACTCCTTTCCGACCTATGAGGCTTGGCGGGCATGGATTAACGATCCCCTGGTGAGTATTATGGTGGCGCTTTTTTTTGGTGCTCTGCTGTTGCACTCCTGGATAGGGTTGCGGAATATTATTTTAGACTATGTGGATCCTACGCCATTGCGCTTGCTTGCCCATTTCTTGGTTGTGGTAGTGTATAGCGCAATAGGTTTTTGGGTTATTAGGATATTGTTGAGATGAATTTACCGCGGCGACGTTTTGATACGCTGGTCATTGGAGCTGGTGGTGGAGGACTCCGGGCAGCCCTACAACTGGCTGAGGCGGAAGCGAATGTGGCTGTGGTTTCCAAAGTCTTTCCTACCCGTTCCCACACTGTGGCCGCTCAAGGAGGAATGAACGCTGCGCTTGCCAATGTATCGCCAGATAACTGGCTCTGGCATATGTACGATACGGTCAAGGGAAGCGATTACCTGGGCGATCAGGATGCTATCGAATATATGTGTCGGGCTGCCGCTCATTTAGTGATTGATCTGGAACATGCGGGGGTCCCATTCTCCCGTTTAGAGAACGGAAAAATCTATCAACGGGCTTTTGGGGGTCAAAGCCAGAATTTTGGGGGTGAGCAAGCGGCTCGAACCTGTGCCGCGGCCGATCGCACTGGCCATGCCATTCTTCATAGTCTCTATCAGCAAAATATCAAGTCTAAGACTCATTTCTTTGATGAATTTTTTGCCCTTGATCTGATTAAAGATGCCGAGGGTTATATTTTGGGCGCCGTGGTCCTAGAGATCGAAACGGGCCAACCCTGGATTATTGAAGCTAAATGTACCTTACTAGCCACCGGGGGAGCAGGGCGACTTTTCCGCACTAATACAAATGCTCGCATCAATACTGGCGATGGTATGGCGATGGCTTTGCGTGCCGGGATTCCGCTGCAGGATATGGAGTTTATTCAATTTCATCCCACCGGTATCGCGGGCAAGGGAATGCTTATCACGGAAGGAGTACGGGGAGAAGGTGGTTATCTGGTTAACCGCGAAGGGGAGCGTTTCATGGAGCGTTATGCTCCCCATGTCAAGGATCTCGCGAGCCGAGATGTGGTTAGCCGCGCTATTTATACTGAAGTAAAGGAGGGGCGTGGATGTGGCCCCGAGGGTGATTATGTCTTGCTCAAACTAGAGCATTTAGGGGCAAATATTATCAAGGAACGTTTACCGGGCATCCGGCAAACTGTTTTGACTTTTTTGCATTTCGATCCTATCGAACAGCCTATTCCAGTCTATCCTACCTGCCATTATGTGATGGGGGGTATTCCTACTAACCGTTTTGGGCAGGTAGTAGCTCCCTATAATGAGGGCGCCGAAGAGGCTATTCCTGGATTATATGCGGTAGGGGAATGTGCCTGTGTTTCTGTCCATGGGGCTAATCGTCTGGGGGGGAATTCGTTACTGGATATCGTGGTATTCGGGCGCGCCGCAGGTAATCATATTATTGAGCACCTGGAAGCCCATCGCTATCACCGGGCGTTGGCCGCCGAGAGTGTGGAGCAGGCTTTGGCGCGTTTAGCCCGCTGGGAGCGTCCTGGCGATGGGGAAAGCGTGGAGGGATTACGCGCTGATCTGCAAAAAGTTATGGAACAAAATTGCGGTGTATTCCGCAATGAAGCAGTGCTTAAAGAGGCTGTTCATAAGGTGGCGGAGATTGAGGAACGGTTGCAGTATGCGCGTTTAAAGGATCAGAGTAAAATTTTTAATACTGCCCGGCTGGATGCTTTAGAACTGGAGAATTTAGTGGGACTAGCACAAGCGGTGGTCCGTTGCGCCCTTGCGCGACAGGAGAGCCGGGGCGCCCATTATCGGGTAGATCACCCGGAACGGGATGATATCCGCTGGCTTAAACACTCCTTGTATTTCCAGGGGCAAGGGCATGTGGAATACAAGCCGGTACGATTAAAGCCTTTGACCGTGGATACCTTTCCCCCCAAAGAAAGAGTTTATTAAACATGTTAGGAGAGGGTCAGATATCATGCGCTTTCGTATTTATCGTTATAACCCGGAAACCGATACTAAGCCTTATATGCAAGATTACGAGCTGATCAAAATTCAGCCAGATATGATGTTATTGGATGCGCTGGAGAAAATCCAGGCGCAGGATGAAAGCCTTGCCTTCCGCCGTTCCTGCGGCGAGGGGGTATGTGGCTCCGATGGGATGAATATTAATGGCCGCAATGGTTTGGCCTGTATTACTCCATTGGCGAGCCTCAAGGAGCCCGTAGCGTTACATCCTTTACCTGGCAGGCCGGTCATCCGCGATCTGGTGGTAGATTTGAGCCAATTTTACCAGCAATACCGGGCCGTCAAGCCTTGGTTGATCCGGAAAGATCCGATGCCGGAAGTTGAATTTCTGCAATCTCCAGAGGAGCGAAAGCAGCTGGATGGTCTCTATGAATGTATTCTTTGCGCCTGTTGCTCCACTGCTTGCCCCTCTTGGTGGTGGAATCCTGAAAAATTCCGGGGACCAGCCGCCTTGCTATGGGCTAACCGTTTTATAGCCGATAATCGTGATCAAGCGACTGAAGAGCGTTTATCGGAATTGGATGACGCCTATAAGCTGTTTCGCTGCCATACTATTATGAATTGCACTGATGTTTGTCCAAAAAACCTTCATCCTGCGGAAGCCATTAGCCTTATCAAACACCAGATGATGAAGGATTCTATTTGAGCGTTGGGCCATGCCAAAGCATTCCCTTCATCGTTTGCGTTGGCGCTGTCGACGCGGGCTGCTGGAATTGGATCTCCTGCTGGGTAATTTTTTGGAGGCTTTTTATGAAAGCATCCCTGATGAAGAGAAGCGAGCGTTTGAGACACTTTTGTACTCTTCAGATCCAGATTTATGGCGGTATTGCCTAGGTGAAGAACCTCATCCCGATCCTGTGACGGCCCATGTCATCGCCAAAATACGCCACGCCGCTTTATCTTAAACGCTACCCCTCGCGTACTTTGGTTGTCTACCTGGTTGCTGTCCACGGTGGGGTGTTGGCGCTTCTTCCTAGGTTGGCACTTTCTTGGGAGCTGAGTATGCTTTTGAGTGGCGCGGTTGTTGCTAGTTTTTACCTAAGCTTACGTGGCCAGGCTCTGTTACTAAGTTCGAAGGCTGTTGTCCAGATTTCCTGGGATAGCGATAACGTTTGGCATTTACGTCGGCGCAATGGTAGGGAGTGTATAGGTAAGCTATTACCGGGTTGCTTCGTGGGATCTCGCCTCGTGGTGCTGAACTTTGTGCTTGGGGCTTGGTGGCAACGGGCAAGCGTTGTTTTATTACCAGATAATGTCGATCCGGAATCTTTGCGGCGGCTGCGGGTACGTTTACGGATCTTTTACTCTTAAATTGTAACTGCCTATTAGCTAAGGTTAGACCTTGCTGGAGGGGTTAAAATGGTGTTTCTCGCCACGGATTTTTTTTGCGGGTAATCCAAGATATAGTGTAATCCTCGACTCTCTTGGCGCTCTGAAGCTGAGCGGATAATAAGATCGGCAACCACTACCAGGTTGCGTAGCTCGATAAGATCATTGGTAATTCGGAAGTTTCCATAATATTCAGCAATTTCTTGGAGCAATAAATCGATCCGGTGCTGAGCCCTTTGCAAACGTTTTACCGTCCGCACGATACCCACGTAATCCCACATAAAGCGCCGCAATTCATCCCAGTTATGGGCAACGACGATTTCTTCCTCAGAATCAACTACCTGGCTCTCGTCCCAAGGGGGTAAAGATTCGGGTTGTGAAATTTCCGCCAGCCGGGCGTTAATATTCTGGGCAGCAGCCCGGGCAAAAACTAGGCATTCCAGCAAGGAATTACTGGCCATGCGGTTAGCTCCATGGAGTCCAGTATGAGCCGTTTCACCGATTGCATAGAGGTTTTCAAGATCGGTTTGTCCGTGTAAATCCGTGACTATGCCACCACAGGTATAATGGGCGGCGGGAACCACTGGAATAGGCTCTTGCGTAATATTGATGCCAAATTCTAAGCAGTGAGCATAGACGTTAGGAAAGTGTTGGCGGATAAATGCTGCTGGTTTATGGCTGATATCCAAGTATACGCAATCAATGCCCAAACGTTTCATTTCATGATCGATAGCTCGGGCCACGATGTCACGAGGGGCGAGTTCTCCGCGCCGGTCGAAACGGTGCATGAAGGGGGCGCCATTAGGCAGCAGCAACCGTCCCCCTTCTCCGCGCAGTGCTTCCGTAATTAAGAAAGATTTGGCGTGGGGATGATAGAGACAGGTTGGGTGGAATTGAATAAATTCCATGTTGGCTACTCGGCAGCCAGCACGCCAGCCCATGGCGATCCCGTCGCCTGTGCAAACATCTGGATTGCTCGTATACAGATAAACTTTGCCGGTGCCGCCGGTGGCAAGAATTACGCAGCGAGCGCTAAAGGTATCTACCCGGCCCTGGGCTCGGTTTAGGGCATAGGCCCCCAAGCATTGGTTACTGTCTCGGCCTAGTTTATGATTAGTAATCAGTTCAATAGCTACGTAGTTTTCAAATATTTCAATGTTAGATTGTGCTTTAGCGAGCTGAACCAGTTTAGTTTCTACTACCCGGCCGGTGGCGTCAGCCGCATGAATGATTCGGCGGTGACTGTGGCCGCCTTCCCGGGTAAGATGGTAGCCAGGTCCTCCGTTGCTATCACGGGTGAAGGCAGTTCCTTGCGCAATCAACCAATGTATGGCTTCGTGGGCCTGTTCAACCGTAAAGCGGACAGCTGTTTCGTTGCATAGGCCAGCCCCCACCCGTAAGGTATCCTCGATATGGGATTGGGTGGAATCATTCTTATCGAGGACAACGGAGATACCGCCTTGGGCATAGAGGCTAGCCCCTTCCTCTAGGGTGCGTTTGGAGAGGATAGCGATTCGAGTTTTAGGAGCTAGGTGTAAGGCCAATGTTAGGCCTGCGGAGCCGCTACCGATGATCAGCACATCATAATGATGAACCATAGAATTAGAAGCGCTCATGGGGAAGTTTTTGCTTGTTCTCTAGCACGTAGATACAAAACAGGTCAGAATAATAAATTACTCAACAGTTTAATCGGCGAATTATGGGATACGAACTACTCGATAACGTAGCTGTCTATGATGTTGACAGCTTAAGCCGCTTTCCAGTGGGATAGGCGGGCTGGAATGAGCGACAAGCAGGTTGATGGCGAATTGGTGCGGCGCGTGCAGCGCGGAGACAAAAAAGCATTTGATATGCTAGTTCTCAAGTATCAACGGAAAATTTTAAGGCTTATTTCTCGTTATATTCACGATCCGGGGGAAGCCTTAGATGTGGCCCAGGAAGCTTTCATTAAAGCCTACCGGGCTTTACCCCGCTTCCGGGGGGAAAGTGCATTTTATACCTGGTTATATCGTATTGCCATCAATACATCCAAGAATTACCTCGTAGCTCAAAGCCGTCGCCCTCCTGAGAATGACATTGATGCAAAAGATGCGGAACAGTATGCAGCAGAAACGATACTAAAAGAGTATGCCACACCCGAAAGCTTGCTGCTACGTGATGAAATTGAGAAGACAATTAACGAGACCATCGAGGAACTACCGAATGAGTTACGGATGGCGATTATTTTGCGCGAATTTGAAGCCATGAGCTACGCGGAAATTGCGGAAGCGATGGATTGTCCTATTGGGACCGTGCGTTCGCGCATTTTCCGAGCGCGAGAAGCTATCGACGAAAAAATTAAACCTCTTTTAGCTTATTAATTACTCCAAAGGTATTTAGGTCTTAATATTTAGTGGATTATGGATGGTTGGAATCGTAATGAATGATGAACTTAATGAACAACTCTCGGCTTTAATGGATGGAGAGCTTCCGCCTGAAGAGATAAAATCCGTGCTCCAGGGATTTGAGACCCAAGAAGAGGTGCGTAGGCGCTGGGAAAACTATCACTTAGTCCGAGACTCCCTGCAAGGTCATCTGCCAGAGGCTTGTCGTTATGACTTAGCCAGGCAAGTTTCCCAGCTGCTAGATAATGAGCCTCCCCTGCTGGCAGAAAAACACCGCCGGACCGATATTTCCAGGCAGCTACGACAAAAGTGGCGGTATGGCGCCGGTCTTGCGCTAGCGGCGTCGCTAAGCGCGGTTGCTGTATTAGGCATACAGTCGCTAGCCAGTAAGCCATTAATACCGCAATCTCAAATCGCTACTACGTTGTCAGTTCCCGTTAGTTCAAATCCCGCAATCGCGCCTATTCAGGAAAACAGCCGCCATTGGGCGGTTCTTGAGCCTGACGTCAAAGAGCGTCTGAATACTTATTTGGTCAATCATACTGAATATGTTGATATGCCGGGTATGCTTCGCTATGGACGTATCGTATCCTATGAAAGCTCCCGCTAAGCACTGCCAGAAATTTGCCTGCAATCTCCTCTTAACGATTTTGGCCGCGTCGTTTCCATCTGCTTCCATAGGGAGAAGTTCCGATACTGCGTTACAACTCATTGATAGAATGGGGAAGGCGGCAGAATCACTTAACTACCGGGGTGTTTTCGTTTATTTGCGGAATAGCCAGCTCAAAGCGGTCCAAGTGATCCATAAAGTAGACGAATATGGGGAGCACGAGCGTTTAGTTTCTTTAAATGGTATGCCTCGGGAGATTATTCGCAATAATGAGCTCGTTACTTGTATTCTCCCTGAGGATAAGGCTGTATTGGTGGATGAGCATCGCTACCCAGATAAAGCAGTTGTTGCCAGGAGCAAGAGTTTTCGCGGTAACAATGGTCTTTCCAGGCGATTACCTGCTAGGCTGAAGGCCATGCGGGAGCATTACCAGCTCTCCCTCGGAAAGCCGGATCGAATTGCGGGAAGAGAAACGCAGCAGGTCGTCATTATTCCCAGAGATCAGTACCGCTATGGCTATCACTTATGGATAGATAGCGAAACAGGGCTATTGCTGAAAACTATTATGACTGAAAATGAGGGGCAGATTCTCGAGCAGATGATGTTTACTTCGCTTTTGCTGTCAGCGAAAATTCCCGATACTGAACTGGTGCCGACGGTAGCGGGAAGAGAGTTTTCATGGCGGGAAGGTGAACCTCTGAGCATGGACCCGGATAATCATAAGAGTAAGTGGGAAATTGGCTGGCTTCCTGCGGGATTTGCTCTCGTGGCCCATAGCAAAGACTTATTGCCCAATAGCCAAATACCTGTAGAACATATGGTTTATTCGGATGGGCTAAGTTCAGTGTCCTTATTTATTGAGCGTGTAAGGCATACTAAGCGGAGCCATTTAAGTGGATTTTCAAGCATGGGAGCAGTCAATGCCTATGGTACTATTCAAGCACTCCATTACCTAACGTTGGTGGGGGAGGTTCCCCATGTAACCGTGAAGCGGATGGGTAAATCTATTCACTATCTAAGCTCCAATACTGATTAAGCCTTGAGCCGCCATGGTCAAAGCAAGTGCGCAAGTGATCATAAAAAGCGGAACCTATGCCTGGGTAGAAGCGGAACGCCGTACTAGCTGTCATAGCTGTACCTTGAGTCGAGGATGTGGCACGGGATCTATTGCCAAGTATCTGATGATGAAACCCATAATAGTAAAGGCTTCTAATCCGGTAAGGGCAGAGGTAGGGGATAGGGTGATTGTAGGCCTTCCCGAGAAAGCCTTTCTTCAAGGTTCTTTCGTGCTCTACATGGTACCCTTGTTAGCAATGTTTTTGGGTGCGGGGCTAGGTGGAACTTTGGCACCACATTTACATTTTGGGGGCAATGAAAGTTTAGGGATACTGTTGGGACTTGGGGGATTGGCAGGAGGGTTGTTCGGGGTGAGGCATATGCGAGTGGCACCTAGCTTTGAACCTAAAATCTTGTGTACCGTATATAAACAAAGGTAGCATAAAAATCAGATCCTAGGGATAGGATGGGGTAGTAAAAAGTTAGATTAAGCTCAATCCGCAAGGTTCTTTAACTTTTGGCTAAGTTTCAGCCCCCCATCATTTTTTCTTCGTCTAATCATGCCCTTTATACTTAATGCGGCAAATACTGGGAGCTAGCATGAAGCGTTTTTTGAAAAAACAATGGGCCTTCTTGGCGATATTGCTACTGATTGCCGTGACTGGGCAGGCAGCAGGGTTGCCTGATTTTACTGAATTGGTGAAAAATAATAGTCCTGCAGTGGTTAATATCAGCACTACCCAGAAAATCACTCAGAGCGGCTCCCGCTTACCACACGGATTACATCAATTACCAGAGGGCGGTCCCTTTGAGGATTTTTTTCGCCGCTTTTTTGATGAGGAAGATGGGGAACCTCGGAGCTTTGAAACTCATTCTTTAGGATCAGGATTTGTTATTTCATCGGATGGATACATTATCACCAACAATCACGTCATCCGCGATGCAGATGAGGTGATTGTGCGCTTTAGCGACCGAAGAGAGCTGGAAGCCGAGGTTGTGGGGAGCGATGAGCGTAGTGATCTTGCCCTTCTAAAGGTAGAGGCGAAGAATCTACCTACTCTGAAACAAAGCAGTGCCAGTCAGCTTAAGGTTGGCGAATGGGTGCTTGCCATAGGGTCGCCCTTTGGTTTCGAGCATTCGGCCACAGCGGGTATTGTTAGTGCGTTGGGAAGGAGTTTGCCGGAAGAGAGCTATGTTCCGTTTATCCAAACCGATGTGGCTATTAACCCAGGAAACTCAGGCGGCCCTCTCTTTAACTTAACGGGGGAGGTGGTCGGTATCAACTCTCAGATCTACAGCCGTACAGGTGGTTTCATGGGTCTTTCTTTTGCCATACCCATTGATGTGGCCATGGAGGTCGTGGAGCAGCTCAAGGAAAAAGGACAAGTAGCCCGGGGATGGCTTGGGGTTGTGATTCAGGATGTTACCCGTGAGTTGGCACAATCATTTGGGCTTGGTAAACCTCAGGGGGCTCTGGTGGCTAGGGTCTTAGCGGATAGCCCAGCCGCTAAGGGAGGGATCCAAGTGGGCGATATCATCCTGGATTTTAATGGAAAACCAGTGCCCCGATCAGCGGCTTTACCGCCGCTGGTGGGGCGGGCCGAGATCGGTGAGATGGTTGGCGTCCAAATTTTACGTGCCGGTGATGAAAAAACACTTAAAATTAAAATTGGCGAGCTGCCAGAAAAAGAAGCACCGCAGAAAACAAGAAAGAAACCGGAGCATTTATTTGAGAAGCGACTTGCGCTTGAGGTAGCTGATTTGAGTAAAAAGGAGCGCGCGCAGCTTGATGTGGTCTCTGGTGTACGAGTGACGAAGGTGGAAGAAGGGCCTGCCTTCGAAGCGGGGATTCAGCATGGAGATATTATCCTTAGTCTTAATCATACAGAGATAAAGGATATTACCGAGTTCAAGGAGCTTGCTAAAAAATTGCCTGTGGGTAAGCCGGTACCGCTCTTATTACAACGAGGGCAGACGGCCTCTTTTATCACTATTACCCTTCCCGAGGGGAGCTGAGTAGCTCCTCTGCTGTTTGGATAATGTAAGCAGCTTTTCGGGAAAGGGTTCTCGGTTGGTATTCTATTTTATAGCCAGCGGGCCTATCTATTAGCCACAGCATGAAGAATATTCGAAATTTTTCTATTATTGCCCATATTGATCATGGCAAGTCGACAATCGCTGACCGTTTCATCCAGATATGCGGTGGCCTGAGCAAACGTGAGATGGCTCAGCAAGTGTTGGATTCTATGGACCTTGAGCGTGAGCGGGGTATTACTATCAAAGCCCAGAGCGTTTCCTTGAACTACCGCGGGCGGAATGGAGAAGTTTATCACCTCAATCTTATTGATACACCGGGGCATGTGGATTTTTCCTATGAAGTGTCTCGTTCGCTGGCTGCCTGCGAGGGGGCCTTGCTGGTAGTGGATGCTTCTCAAGGGGTTGAGGCCCAGAGTGTTGCCAATTGCTATACAGCGATTGAGCAGGGCTTAGAGGTGGTACCCGTTCTTAATAAAATCGATCTCCCTTCGGCAGAGCCAGAGCGGGTATGTCAAGAAATTGAAGAAATTATTGGATTGGATACCAGTGATGCTCTGCAGGTAAGCGCCAAAACGGGACAGGGGATCGAAGAGCTTCTAGCAGCTTTAGTTGCTCGTGTTCCTCCGCCCCAGGGCGATCCAGCATCGCCTTTGCGAGCGCTTATTATCGATTCCTGGTTTGATAATTATTTGGGAGTCATTTCTCTGGTGCGGGTGGTAGATGGCTGCCTTAAACCTAAAGATAAAATTAAGATTATGTCTACCGGTCAGCACTATCGGGTAGAAAAGGTAGGGTTATTTACGCCTAAACGCAGGGAGGTGGAACAGCTCCCCGCAGGTAGTGTAGGTTATGTGATTGCAGGGATCAAAGATGTGGATGGGGCACCGGTGGGGGATACGATGACTCATGCTGAGCGGCTTGCCACTAAAGCATTGCCAGGATTTAAGGACGTGAAGCCTCAAGTTTTTGCGGGTCTATTTCCTGTCGATTCAGATGATTATGAGGATCTTCGAGAGGCGCTTGCTAAACTTCGTCTTAATGATGCTGCTTTATTTTATGAACCAGAGACATCCCAAGCTTTAGGGTTTGGTTTCCGTTGCGGCTTCCTAGGTATGCTTCATATGGAGATTATACAAGAGCGGTTGGAGCGGGAATATAGCCTAAATTTGATCACCACGGCACCTACCGTAGTATACCAAGTATTGACTTCTAAGGGTGAGGTTTTACGCATAGATAATCCCTCAATTTTGCCTGAGCCGGGACAGGTTGCCGAGGTTCGCGAACCTATTATCCAAGCGGATATTCTGGTGCCTCAGCAGCATGTGGGGGCAGTCATTGGCTTGTGTGAAGAGAAGCGCGGGACGCAAAAACAGCTCCAATATTTGGGGAATCAGGTTTTATTGAATTATGAATTGCCACTTAGTGAAGTGGTGTTGGATTTCTTTGAACGCCTCAAGTCAGTGAGTCGTGGTTACGCTTCCCTAGATTACCATTTTTCACGCTTCCAGGTTGCGGATTTGGTTAAATTGGATTTGTTGATCAATGGCGAGCGGGTAGATGCGCTCTCACTGATTGTCCATCGGAATCAGGCGCACCATCGGGGGCGGGAATTAGCTGAGAAGATGAGAGAGCTGATCCCCCGACAGTTATTTGATGTAGCCATTCAGGCGGCAATTGGGGCCCATATTGTGGCACGCACTACCGTTAAAGCTTTGCGTAAAAACGTGACAGCGAAATGTTATGGTGGCGATATTACCCGTAAACGCAAGCTATTAGAAAAGCAAAAAGCAGGTAAAAAGCGCATGAAACAAGTGGGATCGGTAGAAATCCCTCAGGCTGCGTTTCTAGCTGTGCTGAAAGTGGGCAAAAAACCTTGAATATATACCCTAAAGACAAGGTCAAGTTTCGTTGTAAAGGTTCTCTGAACCGTAATTCCGTTAATTTAAGGTAAGTGTTTCCGATGAATGTGGATTTTCCTACAATAATGCTGGTTGCCGCCGTAATCACAGGCACGATTTGGGGGTTGGATGCTTGGCTGTGGGCGCCAGCCCGGCGTGAAGCAGCAACTAGGAAAGGAGGAGCTGGCCAGGCTGGCTTAAAAGAGGCCGGTAAGGAGCCGGTGCTGGTGGAATATGCGCGTTCCTTTTTCCCTATCATTGTCATTGTTTTAGTGCTGCGCTCATTTTTGGTAGAGCCTTTCCGCATTCCCTCGGGATCTATGATTCCAACCCTTCGAGTAGGAGATTTTATCCTAGTTAATAAATTTATTTATGGAATCCGCTTACCCGTTATTAATAAGAAGATTATTGATATGGGGGAGCCTCAGCGGGGCGATGTTGTTGTTTTTCGCTACCCAAAGGATCCTAGCGTTGATTATATTAAGCGGGTAATTGGGCTGCCCGGGGATCGCATCGGTTACTTTAATAAAACCGTTTATATTAATGGTGAACTCATGCCGCAGGAGAGCGTCGGGCCTTACTACCAGGAGGATTCTTCTTATAATCACTCCGCGGTTCTTAGGATCGAACATTTGGGGAATAAGGAGCACCAAATTGTAGTGGAACCTGGAATAAGCCTGGTGGAAGGTGAGTATATTATTCCTGAAGGGCACTATTTTATGATGGGAGATAATCGGGATCGCAGTAATGATAGCCGTTTTTGGGGGGTCGTGCCTGAAGAAAATCTGGTAGGTAAGGCCTTTATGGTTTGGATGAGCTGGCAGTGGGATCAGGGTGGAGTTGTTTGGAACCGTATCGGAGAGTCCATTCAATAATAAATTAAAGGGGCGGGAGGGATGCATTATAGAAAACGACAGGGGGGCATGAGCTTTTTAGGATGGATTTTGGTGCTCGCTTTATTGGCTTTGGTTGGCCTAGGAATGGTGCGGCTTTTCCCCTCCTATATGGAATATTTTAGCGTGAAAACATCGTTAGAATCTCTAGCTAACCAGCCTGATTTGCATGCAATGGGTAAAAGCAATATCCGTAATGCCTTACTGCGGCGTCTGGATATCAATGATGTTACTCATGTTTCCAAGGACAATATTGAAATTACTAAAACCCGCCGTACGTTAACGATAGCTGTCGATTATGAAGTACGTACCCCTTTTCTGGGTAATATTGACCTGATTGCCCATTTTAATCCTCTCATCGAGGTTCCTTCGCCTTGACCGACGATCTGGGTCGGCTATGCCAAAAACTAGGCTACCAGTTTGCGGAACCAGCCCTATTACGCCATGCGATAACTCACCGTAGCGCTGCTAAGGAAAATAATGAGCGCCTGGAATTCCTAGGGGATTCTATTCTGAATTTTCTCATCGCTGACTTCCTTTATAGTGGTTTTCCTAAGGCCCAGGAGGGGAAATTAAGCCGACTTCGGGCTACTTTAGTTAAAGGGGAAACTTTGGCGGAATTAGCCCGGGAGCTTGAAATTGGAGACCATTTGATTCTTGGTTTAGGTGAATTAAAAAGCGGTGGTTATCGTCGTACCTCCATACTTGCAGACGCCTTTGAGGCAGTGATAGGCGCTGTTTACCTAGATGGGGGGTTAGAGGCTTGCCGTCAATTGGTGAGCTCTCTTTATCGGGATCGCCTAGAGACACTCACCGATGAGGTTCTCCTTAATCTTAAGGATCCTAAGACCCGTCTCCAAGAGTATCTGCAGGCCCGGCAGTTTCCCCTGCCCGATTATCGGGTAAGTGCTGTGAACGGGGAAGCCCATGATCAAGTTTTCCAGGTTGAATGCACTCTCAATAATACCTTTCCTTCAGTTATAGGTATTGGCCGCAGTCGCCGTAAGGCTGAACAGGATGCAGCAACTCGGGCTTTGGCACTGTTGCTAGCGGAAAATGAGGATATGAATGCCTGAGATGTTAACCCAAGAGGGTACGCAAGAAAGCATTCGTTGTGGTTATATTGCTATTATTGGCCGCCCTAATGTGGGCAAATCCAGCTTGCTCAATCGTATCCTAGATCAAAAAATCAGTATCACTTCACGCCGCCCTCAGACCACCCGTCACCGGATTTTAGGGATCAAGACTTTACCTGGCATCCAGGCAATTTATGTGGACACGCCTGGTTTTCAGGACAAAGAGCGTCGGCTCATGAATCGTTACCTAAATCGGGCTATAGACTCTACCCTCGAGGAAGTTGATCTGATCCTATTTGTCATCGAAGCGTTCCAGTTCTCTAAGGATGACGAATGGATCTTGCAGCGATTACGTAGGTGTGCAGCTCCTATTGTCCTTGTTCTTAATAAAGTGGACCGGATTATCGACAAAAAATCCTTACTGCCAGTGATAGCCACGCTCTCTAAAAAAATAGAATTTGCTGCCATTATTCCTGTATCGGCCTGGAAAGGGGATAATGTAGCGGTGCTGGAGAGTAAAGTTGCTGAATTGCTGCCGGCGGGACCGATGGCTTATCCTGAGGATCAGGTCACGGATCGTAGTGAACGTTTCCTAGCTGCGGAACTTATCCGTGAGAAACTAACCCGTTATTTAGGGCAAGAATTACCCTATGCGCTTACAGTATTTGTGGAATCCCTTGAGGAAGAAAAAAACCTTTATCGGATTGCCGCGACGATTTACGTCGAGCGCCCGGGGCAGAAAGCTATTGTGGTTGGGAAGAAGGGGAAAGGGCTCAAACGAGTTGGTTACGAGGCTCGTCTTGATATGGAACGGATGTTTGGAAGCAAAGTTTATTTGGAGTTATGGGTTAAGGTTCGTGAAGGGTGGTCGGATAACGAACGTCTGCTGCGTCATTTGGGCTATGCGGATGCCTAGCAACTCTAAAAAGTGTTTTTTAATTTCCAACAGGGAGTACTTCTTAGGTAGCAAGCATTGTTCTAATTTCATGGACCTCAGTTTCGTCTCCTTCTAGATCAATCACGCTAATATCCGTGTTGAAGCCTAGTTTGGCAAATGCGGGTATAGTGTGCCAGTCTTTATAAGATTCGATGGTACCAAGTTTATTTTGCAGCTTCGCTACAATAACTACATCCACTAGGTCCGGTTCTGGTTTTGGATTTCGCCGCAGATCGTTATGCTCGGCGGTAACGGCTATAAGCTCTGGTGGAAAGCGCCAGCTTTCTAGGATGGATTTACCAAGAGGGCTAGAAAGTTGCGCCATAATTTCATCTAATGCCGCTTCGTTCTCTAGCAATTCTGGCATATCTTCAGCACGCAGGAGAATAGGGAGTAGGCCGACTTGATGAATAAGTCCTGCAAGCAATGCTTCGTCAGGTTTAAACTTATGTCTCTGGCCGGCGAGTACATAGGCGATCGCAGCTATTTGGGTACTTTGTTCCCAAAGCTTGCGCATGCGCCAATCCAAGGATTCGGAAGTTGCTTGGAATATTTGCTCCATCACCAGGCTGGTAACGAGATTACGCACCAAAGCGGTGCCTAGGCGAGCCAAGGCTGTTTGGACGTTGTTAATGGGATGGCGGCCGCGATAGAGAGGACTGTTAGCGATTTTAATCAGACGCACGGAGAGAGCGGTATCGGTGACAATAATTTTTGCCACATCGGCTGCCGACGTGTTCGGATCATCGACGACTTCTCGAACCTTGAGTGCAACCTCAGGCAAGGTAGGTAACACCAATCGATTATTGGTCAAATCTTCAAGGATTTCGGTGCAGAACTGCTCCATTTGTACCACCTTGTTTTCCTCCGAGCGCTGATAGCGGATTAGTTACTTTTTACCTAACGGCAATAATAAGAATTAGTTTAAGCTTTCGAAACAGCAATGCTCCAATGCTTACGCTAATGTGTTAGTGACGGATTGCAAAAATACTTGACACTCTTTTTTACCATTCGGTATTTTCAGTTGCTTGTTTTTCATCTATTTGTTCCGGGCGATATTTACAAAACCAGGCCACTTGGCTAGTAGGTAACTCATTTGATTAAGGAATTTCCACGTATTCAACGTCTCCCCCCTTATGTCTTTAATATTGTCAATGAGCTAAAGGCGAAGGCTCGAGCGCGGGGGGAAGATATTATTGATTTTGGGATGGGTAATCCCGATCAGCCCACGCCAAAGCATATTGTGGATAAATTAGTGGAGGCTGCACAGCGCCCGGATACCCATCGTTATTCCGTCTCGCGAGGAATTCCGCGGTTGCGTCGAGCTATCTGCCAATGGTATCGGGAACGCTATAATCTAGCGTTAGATCCTGAAAGCGAAGCCATTGTGACGATTGGCTCTAAGGAGGGGCTAGCACACCTGGCACTCGCTACCTTAGGACCAGGCGATGCCGTATTAGTACCTAATCCAGCCTATCCTATCCATCCTTATGGCGTTGTGATTGCTGGGGCCGATATACGCCATGTCCCGTTGGTATCAGGCGTGGATTTCTTCGCTGAGTTAGAAAAAGCCATCAAGGATACTTGGCCTCGCCCTAAAATGCTGGTGCTCAATTTTCCTGCTAATCCTACTGGCCAGTGTGTTGATCTTTCTTTCTTTGAACAGGTCATTGGGATTGCTCGCGAGCATAAGATTTGGGTGGTGCATGATCTTGCGTATGCCGAGATCGTGTTTGATGATTACGTCGCACCCTCAATTTTGCAAGTGCCTGGAGCCAAGGATATTGCCGTAGAGTTTTATTCTTTGTCCAAAACTTATAGCATGCCAGGTTGGCGGGTGGGATTTATGTGCGGTAATCCGGCGCTAATTGCTGCCCTTACCCGGATGAAATCCTATTTAGACTATGGCATGTTTACGCCTATTCAAGTGGCGGCCATCACCGCCTTGGAAAGCTCTCAGGATTGTGTAAAAGTGATTCGCGAAGCTTACCGAAGACGCCGTGACGTTTTGTGCCAGGGCCTTGCGGCTACGGGCTGGCAGGTAGAATTGCCTAAGGCTACTATGTTTGTTTGGGCACCTATTCCAGAACCGTTTCGCCATTTGGGGTCTTTAGAATTTTCTAAAAAGCTGCTGAACGAGGCTAAAGTAGCGGTGTCGCCCGGGATCGGTTTTGGTACCTATGGTGACGATTATGTTCGTTTCAGTTTAATTGAGAATGAACACCGTACCCGCCAAGCTATCCGTGGGATACGGCAAATGTTCAGGCAGGCCCAGTAAGTATTTTATCATGTTAATTAAGGAGAAGCCTGTTGGAGCCGGTTAAGGTAGGTTTGCTTGGTTTGGGTACGGTGGGTGGCGGTACAGTCAATGTTCTCTCGGGTAATGCCGAGGAAATTACCCGTCGCGCCGGGCGTGGTATTCAGGTCTACTGTGCTGCGACCCGCGACTCCCGTAAGGCCCGCAGTTGCAATACGGAAGGTATCTGGTTAACGACCAATCCCCATGAAGTCGTGGTTGATCCCCAGATCGAGATCGTCGTTGAACTCATAGGGGGAACTGATTTAGCCCGTACCTTAGTGCTGAAGGCGATCGCCCAGGGTAAGCATGTGGTGACAGCTAACAAAGCGCTGATTGCTCTTTATGGCAACGAGATTTTTGAGGCGGCTCAAAAAGCGGGCGTAATGGTTGCTTTTGAGGCGGCAGTAGGAGGAGGTATTCCCATTATCAAGGCTCTGCGCGAAGGTCTTGCGGGTAATCATATCGAATGGTTAGCCGGGATTATCAATGGCACGAGTAACTTTATCCTCACCGAGATGCGGGATAAAGGGTGTGATTTTGCTGAAGCGCTAGTGGATGCCCAGCACCGAGGCTACGCCGAGGCAAATCCTACTTTTGACGTGGAAGGCATTGATGCTGCCCATAAACTGACGATTTTAGCTTCTATTGCTTTCGGTATTCCATTACAGTTTGAGCAAGTCTATACAGAGGGAATTGGTGCCATTACCCGTGAGGATATTGATTACGCGGAACAATTGGGCTACCGGATCAAACATTTGGGTATTGCGCGTCGCTTGGTAGAAGGGGTTGAACTGAGAGTACACCCCACGCTCATTCCCTACCGCCGCTTGATCGCCAATGTAGAAGGAGTCATGAATGCGATCCTGGTAAAGGGAGATGCGGTCGGCTCGACTCTTTACTATGGCCCCGGTGCAGGCGCTGATCCCACAGCCTCCGCGGTGGTTGCTGATCTGGTGGATGTGGTTCGGGCATTAACTTCTGACCCGGAAAACCGGGTACCGCATCTTGCTTTTCAGCCCGATGCCTTGGTAGAGCTCCCCATTCTTTCGATGGAAGAGGTGAAAACCGCCTATTATCTGCGGATGCGGGCGCTGGATCAACCGGGCGTATTAGCCGAGGTCACGCGGGTATTTGGGGAGCAAAACATCAGTATTGAGGCCATCATTCAGAAGGAACCCGTGGCCGAGGAGAACCATGTTCCCATCATTATGTTGACCCAGCCAGTATTGGAACGGAATATGAACGAAGCTATTCGTCGTATTGAAGACCTAGCCCCCATTAAGGGGCCGGTGACTCGGATTCGCCTAGAAACGTTAGGTTAAGGAGTGTTCTCAAAAAATTTATTCCTTAATCGTAGCTTATCGTTCCCCTATCAATTAAGTCAGGATTTTTTATTATGCCATTTCGATCTCGTTATACGGGCCTTATTGATAAATATCGGGACCGTTTACCGGTCCATGACGATACCCGGGTAATAAGCCTAGGAGAGGGAAATACGCCCCTTATTAGGCTGAATAATATTCCGCGAATGTTGGGCCAGGAGGTTGATATTTATATTAAGTATGAAGGACTCAACCCGACGGGTTCTTTTAAAGACCGTGGAATGACCATGGCTGTTACGAAGGCTGTCGAGGAGGGCAGCCGCGCTATTATTTGCGCTTCCACGGGTAATACCTCAGCCTCGGCGGCCGCCTATGCGGCCCGAGCGGGAATTATCGCCTTTGTTCTTATCCCGGAGGGTAAAATTGCCCATGGCAAGCTTGCTCAGGCCATGATGCATGGAGCGATCGTGATCCAAATCAAGGGTAACTTTGATAAGGGGATGCAATTAGTCAAGGAAGTGGCGGGTAAGGCGCCCGTGACTATTGTGAATTCTATTAATCCTTACCGGATTCAGGGGCAAAAAACGGCGGCTTTCGAGATCATTGAAGAATTGGAATGCGCTCCTGATTTTCACTGTTTGCCAGTGGGCAACGCGGGCAATATTACCGCCCATTGGCTAGGTTATAGTGAATATCACGCCCATGGAATTGTCAATACCCGGCCCCGCATGTGCGGCTATCAGGCCAGCGGGGCAGCGCCCTTTCTTGAGGGTAAAATGGTGGACCAACCGGAAACGGTTGCGACCGCTATCCGTATTGGCCATCCTCAAAGCTGGGATAAAGCATGGAAAGCACAGGAAGAATCCCAGGGTTGGTTTAGCGCCTGTACGGATGAAGAGATCTTGGCGGCTCAAAAATTGCTTGCGGAAAGGGAAGGCGTATTTTGCGAACCTGCTTCAGCCGCTGGATTAGCTGGAGCGATGCGGGATATCGAAGCAGGTAAAATACCCAGTGATAGTAAAATCGTTTGCACCCTCACTGGCCATGGTTTAAAAGATCCGGATACCGCCATCGCTCAGAGCAAAGCGCCCCTAGTAGCGGTTGAAGCGCGCCTAGAGTCGGTTCAGAAGGCTATTTTAGATAATTTGAAAGGGGCTGACACCTAAGTATCTTTAATATAGAGATATCATGAGGTAACAGGAAGAGTAAAGTGAAAAGTAGCGCCGCCGCCAGGTGTCGTAGAGACCCATAAATCCCCACGGTGAGTTTTGATGATTGAATGGCTAATGGCCAGTCCTAAGCCCATTCCAGCTTTTTTTGTGGAAAAGCGCCGTTTGAAAATTTTATCCTGGTATAGGGAGTCTACACCTGGGCCCATGTCTTGAACCTGGACTTCAACGGTATGATTTTGGGTTGAAGCCGTCTTAATAGTAAGCGATTTTTCACCTGCCCCTGCAAGTGCTTCCACTGCATTGCGAACGAGATTAAATACAACTTGCTGAATCTGGATTTTATTAATGTAAAGCGGGGGTAGCCGGGGGCTAAGCTCGAAATTAACCACGATATCACCGTCAACTGCTTCCCCTAAAGCTAATTGGCTAGCATCGTAAACGGTGGTGTTGAGGTTTTCATAGCCACGGACCGTCTCTCCAGTCTGGGCGGATTCCCGAAGGTGGTGAATAATTGAAGCGGCCCGCTCCGCTTCACCGACACCCTTATCCATGAGCTCCAAAATAGTTTGGAGGGTCGGTTCTTTTGCTGACATAATTATTTGCTGGCAAGCTCGGAGGTAATTAATAATGGCGGTAATAGGCTGGTTGACTTCATGGGCAAGCACAGCGCCGAATTCATCAAGTGTGCTGAATTGGTTGGCTTGAAGTAAATCGTTTTGCAGCCTGCGCATTCGTGCTGCTGTCCTCTTGCCCTCAAGGGTGACTGCCAAGGTGTTTGCCACCGACTGTAGAAAGCTAATATCGTTGTTGTTCGGCAGCCAGGGTTGCTCCGAGCAGGCCAACAAAATACCTAGGCAATCCTCCCGGCTAGAGAGAGGGAGGCCAATGCCACTAATATATCCATACCGTTCAAATAGAAGCGACGATCCTCCGAACCGCTTATCGGTGCGTAAATCTTCGACAAAAACTACTTCGTCCGAGGCCAAAACATGGCGGATCAGGGGATCTTGATCAGCAACAGCAATGGTTTGGCCAACTAGAGAACTCCATCTGCCCGTGCCAGCCCGCAGCAGCAAGGTTTTATGATCGGGAAGCAACTCTAGAACCTTGGCCCCTTTGATGATCTTGAGGGTACGGGCGGTTAGGCTGACGGCTTCTCTCATCAGCGCCTTTACTTCCCTTCCGGAGAGTATCTGGTGGCTGATATGGGATAGCGTCATGAGCTGCTTGGCCTGGGTTCTCAGTTCTTTCTCGGCCCGTTTGCGTTCGGACATTTCATGCCATTGCCGTAGGGCGCGTTCAACCACATGGGATATGTCGTTGAAAGCGGCTTCGGATTTTACAACATAGTCCAGTGCTCCCGCTTTCATGGCTTTTACCGCTATTTTCTCATCCCCGTGACTGGTCATCGCGATGATAGGAAAAGAGGGAGTGCCGGTTTCTGCTGTCAGAAGCTCAATGCCGCTGCCATCCGGTAAGTGGATATCGATAATGGCAAGATCGGGGACAGCCGTGCGGAGGTGCTCACGAGCTTCCTGGAGGCTGCCTGCAATTGTTACATGAAAGGGCTGCCTGCTTGGGTGTTTCTGTAGCACCCGTTGGATAAGTACCGCGTGGCTCTCCTCGTCTTCGACTAGCAGAAGGTGAATGGGATTTAGAGAGGAAGATTTTTCTTTTGGACTGCTCAAGTCGCGCACTATTCAGACCAGGGATAATGATTCCAAGCTAACCAATAGAATCCCAAATCTTCCATCATCCGATTGAAGCCTTCAAAATCAACAGGTTTGACTAGATAACTATTAATATGTTTGCTATAAGCCTTGGCCACATCCTGTTCCGCCTTAGAAGTGGTCAGTACCACAACGGGAATATTTTTAATCTCGGGAGAAGAGCGGATAATTTCTAGTATTTCCAGACCATCGATGCGGGGCAGGCGCAGGTCTAGCAGGATAACATGGGGGCGGGGGCTCGCTCTTGGATCGCTATAGATATCTTGCCGAAACAGGTATTGGAGGGCTTCTTCTCCATGGATGACGTGATGGATACAATTTGCGACGCGATGCGCTTGGAAGCTGCGCATCACAAGCTCTGCATGATCCGGATTATCTTCAACCAGCAGGATATTTAAAATTTCTCCTTTCATATTTAATCTGGGGCTCTTGGAAGAGAAAAATAAAATGTGCTTCCCTGGCCAATCGCGCCTGCTGATTGAACCCAGACATGGCCTTCATGGATTTCAATAATGCGCTTAACAATAGTTAGCCCAATACCTGTTCCTTCTACGTTTTGATGAAGGCTGTCAAATAAATTAAAGATTTTCTCATGATAGCGGGGGTCGATCCCCATGCCATTGTCCCGCACATAGCATAGCAATTTCCCTTCTTCTTCGTAGGCATTGATTTCAATCCACGGGGCTTTCTGATCGCCCATGAACTTGACGGCATTTTCAATGAGATTCTGCATAACTTCCAGGAGCCGCCTGCGATCGCCAAACAGATGAGGCAAAGTTGGGGCAACCTTGATTTGAACGCCCCGCTTGGTAATAGCACTCTGAACTAATTCAGTAGCTTCACGGGTGAGATCGCTTAGGGAAAATTTTTCGGGCCTATTAGGCAAACGTCCAATACGGGAAAGTTCCAACAAGTCATCAAGTAATAGTTGCATTTTAGCCGCTGCTGCCTGAATACGCCCAATGTCTTCTAGTATTTGTTCTTGGTTATGCTGGGTAAAACTTTGCTTCAGCATTCCTGCAAAGCCGTGAATAGTGATTAAGGGACTACGAAGATCATGGGAGACCGTGTAAATAAAGCGTTCCAGTTCGGCGTTTTTCTCCTCTAATTCCTTGAAGTGGTGGCGTTCGGTAATGTCGCGGACTATCCCCGTAAACAAGCGGCGCTCTCCCAAGCGCATCTCGGAAATGGAGATGTCAATGGGAAAAGTGGAGCCATTTTTTCGCATTCCAGTAGTTTCGCGGCTGGCGCCTATAAATTCTCCTTGACCCGTTTGGAGGTATCTCTCGATGTATCCGGTATCCTGTTCCCGATGGGGAGAGGGCATGAGAATAAGGATATTTTGGCCAATCGCTTCTGCCGCCTCGTACCCGAATAGCCGCTCTGCCCCTGGATTGAATGTTTCAATGAGGCCGTTTTCATCAATGATGATGATGCCATCGGTAGCTGTATTCAAGATAGCTTGTAAGCGGGCCTTACTTTCCCAGGCCAGTGCCTCGTATTGGGACGGGGTTTCTTCAGCCGGTCTCTGCGGGGTAGTATCCCGAACGATAGAAAGTACATAGAGGCCCGTTGAGGTTTCCAAGGGAATAAGACTAATTTCTAGTGGAAATTCAGTGCCATTTTTATGTAGCCCCAGGGGCTTTAAGGCATCGTTTAACTCTTGATGGGTGCCGTGAAGGTGGGGAGAGGCAATATAGTCAGCGTGATATGTTTTATGCTGTTGTCGAAAACGCTTGGGGATAAGATCCTCAATAGTAAGCCCGAGCAGCTCTTTGCCAGTATAGCCAAAGCATTTCTCCAGCGCAGTATTGGAAAAAACGATCTGGCCTTGGTGATCCGAAATCAGTAAAGCGTTAGAGGCAGATTCCAATAGGTGTTTAAAGCTTTCTACTCTCAATAACCGGCTTAACATAGTTCGGTGAGATAATGACTTATAAGGCTGTTTGCGAAATTTACCACGCTTATGACAATTATAGTAGCGGGATTTATTGAGCAAAGCAGTCTAGTCTCGATTATGAAAGGAAAAAGCGTTATCGAGACTAGGTTGTAGAATCTATAATTTGTTAGTCAAGATAACGTTTGGTGAGGGGTCCATAGGCGTCAATCCGGCGATCTCGCAGGTAGGGCCAGATTCGGCGTAGGGTTTCGGTGCGTTGGAAGTCGATTTCTGCCACTAATACTGCCGCCTCATCCCTTGGCCCCACGGCGAGCAACTCGCCTTGAGGTCCGGCGATAAAACTGCTGCCCCAGAACTGGATGCCTGGCGTCTGTTGGCTGGGGTCAGGCTCCAGGCCAATTCGGTTGCTGGCGAGAAGAGGCAAGCTATTAGCAATGGCATGGCCCCGTTGTATCGTGATCCAGGCTTCCTGCTGGCGGGATTTTTCTGCTTCATCATCGTGCGAGTCCCAGCCAATAGCACTGGGGTAAAGCAGTAATTCCGCCCCAGCTAAGGCCATTAGCCGGGCCGCCTCGGGATACCATTGATCCCAGCAGACTAAGACCCCAAGGCGTCCGACGGACGTATCAATGGGGGTAAAGCCTAGATCGCCGGGGGTAAAATAAAATTTTTCGTAAAAGCCGGGATCGTCAGGAATATGCATCTTGCGGTAACGCCCCGCCATGCGGCCATCGGCCTCCAAAATCACCGCTGTGTTGTGGTAGATTCCCGGTGCCCGGTGCTCGAACAAGGAAATCACAATGACTACCTCAAGCTCCGCTGCTAGGGTTCCAAAAACTTCTGTTGAGGGGCCAGGAATAGGCTCCGCTAGGTCAAAATACTGAGTATTCTCAATCTGGCAAAAGTAAGGACCGGTATGCAATTCTGGCAAGAGAACCAGCTTTGCACCTTGTGCCGCCGCTTCTCGAATCCCTAGGATGCTATGATCGATATTTGCTTGACGCTGCTGGCTACAAACTTGTTGGACAATAGCGACTTTCACTGGCATCTATCCGATAGCGATAAAGAACTAGATTTCGAGAGAGCATCTAGGGTCCTGGGTTATAAGCTACCCGCAGGTAGCTGCATGGTAATGCAGTGGAGGCTACCATATTGCTGAATAAGCGGAAGACAGTCAATGCCAACCACTTGCCGATCCGGGAAACAGCCCTGGAGAATAGAAAGCGCTTGGGTATCGGCGGGGTCTCGGTAGGTTGGCGCCAATATCGCTCCATTAATAATAAGAAAATTGGCATAGCTTGCCGGCAGCCGCTGACCTTCGGCGCTAAATTTAGGATCTGGCCAGGGTAAAGGTACTAACCGGTAGGGGATGCCTTGAATAGTTTGTAGTGCCCGCAATTCTTCCGCCATGGTTTGAAGTTCTTGGTAATGCTCGTCCTTGGGATCGTCACAGGCCACATGGCATATTGTTTGGGGGTTGCAAAAACGGGCCAAGGTATCAATATGGCCATCGGTGTCATCCCCCCTGAGTTGGCCATGGCGCAGCCATAGTATTCGTTTAACCCCTAGCCACTGCTTAAGTTGCGTTTCCATGGTTGCTTGGCCAAGGCCGCGGTTTCGGGTCCCGGATAACAAACAGCGTGTAGTGGTAAGCAGGCTGCCCGCGCCATCAACTTCGAGGCTGCCTCCTTCAAGGGTGAGCGGTAACCGTTTTAAGGGAACAGTACCAAAAACACCCTGCCCATGTAGCCGTACGGTCACCTCATTATCTAGACTAGCCTCATATTTACCGCCCCAGCCATTGAATACAAAATCGAGCAGTTGGAGTTGCCTTTCTGGGCCCAGGCAACCTAGGGGGCCATAGTCCCGGACCCAGGTATCATTGAATGGGACCACATGCAGCGATAGGGAAGCCGGATTTATGTTGTGCCGTGCTAACTGATTTTTTACCTGGGCTAAGTGATTCGGGCAGTGGCAAACAACAAGCAATTTTTCCCGGTGGGCGATCTCTCGGGCAATGTGTAGGTACACCGTTTCGACTTCCTTAAGCCAAGGTCCCCAATCGCTTTCCGCGGTAGGCCAGGCAAGCATAACCCCGCTTTGGGGCGCCCATTCCGGAAGTAAGGTATATCCTTTTTCCGCTAATAGGGGAGGGTGTTTGCTAGCTGCTGCCATGGTCTAGGGTAAAGGGGAGGGAAAGAGAACGGGTACCCACCAATAACTAACCCCGGTAATAATTATCATACTCGCTAAGTTAAGATAAAACCCTGCCCGCGCCATTTGGGGGATGCTCACCAGGTCGGTACTAAAGACAATGGCATTGGGGGGAGTGGCGACGGGCATCATAAAGGCGCAGCTAACCGCCAGGGTAACGGGGATTAAAAGCTGTAGTGGCGGCTGGCCCAGGCTTAAGGCAACGGAACCAAGGATAGGGAGGAATATGGAAGTTGTGGCTGTATTGCTGGTCAGTTCCGTGAGGAATATTACGACTGCCACGATACCCAGTAGTATTAGCCAGGCGGGTAGGCCAGAGAGCAGGGTAAAATTCTCCCCAAGCCAGCTAGCAAGACCTGTATGGTTGATGCCAGCAGCTAGACTCAGTCCTCCTCCGAATAGCAACAATGTCCCCCAGGGCAATTGTTCCGCCGTGGCCCAATCCATGAGAAAACACCCCCGCCGCCAATCGAGGGGAATAAGAAACAGGAGCATGGCGCCAAAAAGAGCAATTCCCGGATCATTGAGCGTCACGCTGGGTACGAGGGTTTCCATGAGGGGGCGCAGCAACCAAAGTATAGCAACTAAAGCAAAAACCATGCTGACTCTTCGTTCAGCCCGGGATACAGGACCCAGTTGCTGCAGCGCTTGGCGCATCGGAGCTCGTTGATCGCTGTGTTCCCTGTGAAAACTAGAAAAGGCCACTCGGGTAAGGATAAGCCAGGCAAAGGCGAGAAGGATCAGCAGAAAGGGTGCGGCGAGCAGCATCCATTCCGCAAATCCTAATTCAAAGCCGTAGGTTTCCAAGACAAAGCCTGCTAATAACGCGTTAGGTGCTGTGCCTACCAGCGTTCCCAAGCCTCCTATGCTGGCGCTGTAGGCAATGCCCAGCAGTAGGGCTACCGCAAAGGGAGAGGGGGGGAGGGAAGCGGCTGTTTTTGCTACCCGAAGTCCTTCGATCACGGAGCAGGCGATGGGTAGCATGAGCATGGTGGTGGCGGTATTGCTAAGCCAGAGGCTGAGAAAAGCGCTGACTGCCATGAAGCCGCCCAGGGTAGCTGCGGGTGAGATCCCTATATGGCTGAGGATGAAATACGCAAGTCGTTGGTGTAGGCCGCAGCGCTGTATCGCCAAGGCAATCATGAATCCCCCCATAAACAAAAAGATCAATGGATTGGCATAGGGGAGGGCTGTTTCCTGGATATCGGCGATGCCGAGCAGAGGAAAAAGAACCAGAGGAAGGAGGGCGGTAATGGGAATAGGTATGGCTTCTGTTATCCACCAGATAGCCATTAGCAAAGTGATGGCGGCGGTGTGCCAAGCGGCGGTATCTAAGCCAATGGGCGGTGATAGCGTTAGGAGAAAAATCATCCCTAAGGGGCCAAGGAACAATCCAAGGTATTGGCGGCGATGGAGAGGAGAGGTAGAGGCGGTTTCAGGCATTCAATCAAGACAATCAGGTTAGACTTATTTTTATTTTAACTAGCGCCTATCAATGGGCGCTAGTCTTGACTAAGTGTATCTTTTTGGTTGAATATTGTCTTTCTAATTCAAAAAACCAATATCTGCCTTACCATGGGTTTTTGTGGGCCTTGCTGCGGTAGAGGTAATAATGAGCAGATTATCGTCGAATTGAGCTGCTTGCTTGCCCGTTTACCCATATCCATGCCCCACCGTTAAGCAGGTAAGTTCTTATGGAGAAAGCAATTCCTCAAGCCACTGTCTTTATTGTTGATGATGATGAGGCAGTGCGGGATTCTCTGTGCTGGGTTATTAAATCGGCAGAATTTAAGGTCAAAGCTTATGCTTCGGCAGAGGAGTTTTTGGAGCAATGGGAATCCAGCCAGCCAGGCTGCCTGGTGCTTGATGTCCAGATGCCTGAGATGAGCGGATTACAGTTGCAAAAATTACTTGCAAAAAAGGACAATCTACTGCCTATTATTTTTGTTTCTGCCCATGGGCGTGTACCAGATGCGGTGAGCGCGCTGCGGGAAGGAGCCGTCGATTTCCTGACGAAACCGTTTGATCATCAGACCCTGATGGAGCGAATCCAAAATAGCCTCGAGCTGGATCGAAGAAGGCGTGAAAGGAGGCAAGAGCAAGAGGAGATTGCTCAACGGATGGCCCAGCTGACTGCTCGCGAGCGCCAGGTAATGGAGCTTATTGGGATGGGAAAAGCGAATAAAGTAGTGGCCATAGAGCTAGGCATTAGCACTAAAACCGTTGAGATTCATCGTGCCCGGGTGATGGAGAAATTAGAGGTTAGAAACCTAGCGGCTCTGATCCATTTAATCCGTTTTTGGCGGAATGGAGACGACTAAGCCACCTTATGGTAAAAACAGTTGTAATAGCTCGTTAAGCAACGAGAAGCCTTTTTCCGTCGGGCGGATATGCCGGAAATCCCACTCGATCAGTTCCAACGCCTCTGCTTGATATAATGTTTTTTCTACCACGCTAAGGGGCAGCCCCGCCCGTTCTTGGAATAAGCGGCTGGGAAATCCTTCCTTTAGGCGCAGGGCGTTAAGCATAAATTCGAAGGCTGCCTCTTGGGGAGAAGGATTCGTCTCTCCTCCTATGCCTTCCGGAGTGCCTGCTTTAGCTAGGTAGCTTGTAGGATGTTTTATTTTCCATAGACGGGTAATGCGGTTTTCCATGGCATCGGAAATTTTTCCATGGGCGCCAGCGCCGATCCCAAGATAATCCCCAAATCGCCAATAATTCAAGTTATGCTGGCATTGCTGATCGCTTTTGGCGAAAGCAGACACCTCATAGCGGTGATATCCCGCCTGGGCTAAGTGGGCCTGGCAATCTGTTTGCCAGGTATTAATTGCTTCTTCATGGGGCAGGGATGGAGGATAGCGATAAAAGTAGGTATGAGGCTCAAGGGTAAGCTGATAATAGGAAATATGGTGGGGGGCGAGACTAACGGCCATGGCTACATCAGCAAGGGCCTGGGTTTCAGTTTGCCCAGGAAGGCCGAACATAAGATCCAAGTTAATATTATCAAACCCGGCGGTATGGGCCGCTGCTACCGCTTGACAGGATTCCTGGGAAGAGTGGATTCGTCCCAGGTGCTTAAGCGCTTTATCGTTAAAACTTTGGACACCCAGGGAGAGGCGGTTGATGCCGATATGATGGAACTCGGTGAAACGCCCCTGTTCTACAGTTCCAGGGTTGGCTTCCAAGGTAATCTCTATTTGGGGGGACCAGGGGAGGCGGGCGCGTACAGCGGAGAGTAGCCGATCAAGGCTTTCCGCAGAAAAAAGGCTAGGCGTTCCGCCGCCCATAAAGATACTGTGGATGCGACGGCCCCAGACTCTAGGCAAATCCTGTTCCAGATCCCGAACCAGAGCGTCGATATAGGCGGTTTCCGGCAGCTCTTTTGGCAAGGCATGGGAATTGAAATCGCAGTAGGGACACTTGCGGACACACCAGGGAAAATGGATATATAGCGCAAGCGGGGGTAAAGCATGGAATTGAAACATGGTTAGGGGGTTTGCTTAGGCAGTGGTGAAAGAAAGTGGTGGCGTTTAGTTCTCCTCACGGAGGACATCGAGGAGTGCTCTTAAGGCTTTACCCCGGTGACTTAGGCGGTTCTTTTCCGGGGGCGACAGTTCCGCTGCGGTACAATGGTGTTGCGGTAGATAAAAAATCGGGTCATATCCAAACCCGCCATTGCCCTGGGGGGCAAGCAGGATCTGTCCTTCCCATGTTCCTTGGCAGATGAGTGGCGTAGGGTCTTGCCAGTGGCGCATATAGACGATGACGCACTGATAACGGGCATGAAAGGGTTGTTCTGGCACTTCTTTCAGGTTTTTTAGTAGTTTTTCCAGATTTTTTTGATCAGTAGCCTTTGGACCCGCGTAGCGGGCCGAATGAATTCCTGGTTGCCCACCCAGGGCATCAACTTCTAGGCCAGAATCGTCAGCAATAGCCGCCAACCCGGTATGCTGAGTCGCAGTGCGTGCCTTGAGAAGAGCATTTTCGACAAAACTGAGACCGCTTTCCACAGCCTCAGGGACACTGAATGCAGACTGGGAGATGGCTTCCATTCCAAGCTCATTCAAAACTTCACCTATTTCCCGTAACTTACCCGGATTGTGACTGGCCAAAACGATTTTTGCTGAGGACATGACGTTAATTCCTGGCCAAAACTTCCGTTTGTTGAGCAAGTAAAGTGGTAATGCCGTTTTTCGCTAACTCCAACATGGCTTGCAGTTCGTTCATCCGGAAAGCATGGCCTTCAGCAGTTCCCTGTATTTCGATAAATGCCCCTGCTTCATTCATGACCACGTTCATGTCGGTTTCTGCGGTGGAATCTTCGCGATAATCCAGATCTAGCACGGGTGTTCCTTCGTAAATGCCTACGGATACCGATGCAATCTGGCCATGAATAGGACTATGGGCAATGGCTCTTTTTTTAAGGCGGTTGTGAATTGCATCTACCAGGGCTACATAGCTGCCCGTAATGGCGGCGGTCCGGGTGCCGCCATCCGCTTGAATGACATCGCAGTCGAGGGTAACAGTGACCTCGCCCAGCGCAGCCAGATCGACAACTGCTCGCAAAGCGCGTCCAATAAGGCGCTGGATTTCCAGGGTACGCCCCCCTTGGCGTCCCTGGGCTGCTTCCCGTCCCATTCGGTTATGAGTGGAGCGAGGTAGCATCCCATATTCAGCAGTAATCCAGCCTCGCCCCGTGCCTTTTAGAAAGCGGGGAATCCGATCCTCGACCGAGGCGTTACAGATCACCCGGGTATTGCCAAATTCCACCAATACTGAACCTTCGGCATACTGGGTGTAGTGGCGGGTAAAATGGATAGGACGTAATTCGTGTGGAGCGCGGCCGCTTGGTCTCATGATCGATTTCCTTTCCGGATTTTAAAAACCCATCTCGCTATGACTCCTAGCAATAGTCATGGCAGTTTCAAAAACGCCTATTATTATAACGGGTAGAATTCCATAATGGAGAAATACGCTTTTTATAAATGTTAATTATTATTATTAATGTTTGCGTTATAGCGTATATTAACTATTATTAATCAGACAAAAAGGTAGAGCCTAAGGAGAGCAAAGATGCCTAACTCGATGCCTGATGAAATGTCCTTGAAAAAAGCAATCCATCCCCAGGTTGCTTTTTATGGATTGGAAACCACGGTTTGTTATTTGATGACTCGATTCATGACCCATCCCTGCCCGCGCATTGGTCGTGCGATTGTGCATCATTTGCAGTTACTCGCGGAACACCCGGACGTTCAAGATGAAGCCGAAAGTAATGAGGTGTATGAAGTCCTTCTAGAAGAATGGCAGGCCATTACCTCAAGATTAAGCCGGCAGCCCAATTTTCACCCCAGGGATGGATTGTCGTCCAGACGAGAGGAGGTAAAGGGTTTTTAGGATATTCAACGCGCTCCCAAAGGATAAAGGGGAAATTCTGTTCCTTGGTTTGGTAGGCAGAGACACCATAACGCCAATTTGCCGCTGGAAAAGCATGTGGTTGGTGCTTGTGTTTTAGTGTGTCGCTCTATTTACGATTCGGCTTGGAGGGCATCCTCATGCGTCCCTGCGCTCTTTATAAGGCGTTGTTTGCATTGGCGCCTCTTCGTATAATGGTCTGGGATATAGGGCTGCAGGAAGTAGGTTTGCCATTACTATAAAATTCGACGAGTGAATTTTCTTGTTTAGCGTAAATGTTGGAAACCATGTTTAATGAAGGTTTTAACAAAGCAATGAGTAAGCGATCAATTTGAATGGATGAAGAGGACGCTTGTTTCCAACGAGCCGTTGTCCAATTAGCAAGGGTTGGCCATTTCTTTTTTGAGCGGGGCTGGGTGCCTGCCACCAGCGGCAATTTCTCCGTGCGCCTTGACTCCGAATATATGGCGATTACCGTATCCGGTTGGCCCAAAGGCCAACTAAGCCAAGACGGGATATTGCTGGCAAGCCTGGAGGGTTATCCCTTAACGGCGAATAAGCGTCCCTCTGCCGAGACTTTGCTACATGCGGCTTTATACCGGCGTACCCTTGAGATCAATGCCATTCTCCATACCCACTCGGTTTATGCTACTGTGCTGTCCCGGCTACTAGTGGATGAATTGGTGTTAAGTGATTATGAAGTGCTGAAAGCTTTTTCTGGAATAAAAACTCACCAAACCACGGTGCGGATTCCTATTTTTCCCAATGATCAAAATATGGAGCGCCTAGCCTCTACCGTGGATGCTTATTGGGCGCGGAATCCTGGCGCTCCAGGGTATCTTATCGCCGGGCATGGCTTGTATACTTGGGGGCCTACCGTGGAGGATGCTTGCCGTCACGTGGAGGCCCTTGAATTTTTACTTGAATGCGAGGTACTCAGACAGAAGTTATAAAGCCCATGAGTATATTGAAAATCTACCATGAAAATGACCCTTCCGAGGCTCAAATTTATAAAGAATTTGATGAGATAACTCAATTCATGGAGGGGATTGGAGTGTGTTTTCAACGATGGGAAGCGCAAAAGCCTTTATCCTCGGAAGCTCCCCAAGAGGAAATTCTGTCCGCCTATCGAACTCCCGTGGATCAGCTCTGCCAAGAATATGGATTTAAGTCAGTAGATATCATTAGCGTTAAGCCCGATCATCCGGAAAAGCAAGCGCTGCGGGAAAAATTCCTAAGCGAGCACACTCACAGCGATTTTGAGGTACGTTTCTTTGTGGAAGGAAAAGGGCAATTTTATCTTCATGCTCAGGGCAAGGTGTATGCCTTGCTATGTGAGCAAGGGGATTTCCTGAGCGTGCCCGCGGGTTTGCCTCACTGGTTTGATATGGGGGAGAATCCAAACCTGACATGTATTCGTCTCTTTACCACGCCAGAGGGGTGGGTTGCCAATTTTACCGGCAATGATATTGCTGACCATTTTCCCCGCCTAACCCAGTAAATCATGATCCAAGCGGTTATTACCGATATTGAGGGAACCACTACTTCTCTATCTTTTGTAAAGGATGTTCTATTCCCCTATGCGCGGGAGCGGATGGCCGATTTCGTAAGACAACGGGCAGAAGATCCGATAGTAGCCTCCTTGCTTAGGGAAGTGCAGGCAGCGGCTCCGGATAAGACGCTGGATCAAGCGGGGATTATTCGTCAACTGCTTGCCTGGATGGATGTGGATGCCAAGGTGACGGCGTTGAAATCCCTGCAAGGGTTGTTGTGGGAGGCAGGTTACCGGCGTGGCGATTTTACTGGCCATATTTACCCGGATGTTGAACCCAACTTGCGGGCCTGGCGGAAGTTAGGCATTAGCCTCTATGTCTTCTCTTCGGGTTCTGTGCAGGCTCAGAAGCTTTTATTTGCCCATGCACCTGGGTGTGATCTAACCTCGCTTTTTGATGGGTATTTTGATACGCGTATTGGCTCCAAGCGAGAACCGAATTCCTACCAGCGTATTGCCGACGCTATTGACGTTCCATCCGAAGACATTCTTTTTCTATCTGATACGGAGGAAGAACTGGATGCGGCAGCTGCGGTGGGGATGAATACAATATGGTTGGTTCGGAACGAAAAACTAAATCCCGGTGCATCCCATCCTCAGGTGCCAAATTTTAATTCTATTCGAGTTTGAAAAACCGGGCGAGCGATCCAAGTGTAGATTCCCAAGTTACTCTGCCAGCTTTTCATCCCGCTACATTCTTCCTTGTTTTTCCGCGGAATCTATACTATCTATATAGATTAATAGCTTAGTGCACGTTATTAACCAGGAGGATTGGTCGGCTACCGCTAATTTATTTTTGGGTTGAAGATACGCGTTTCAATCATTCTCCCTCATTTTAAAAATCTGTCACTTTTGGGACGTATTATGGTCATTTAAAGTGACTTACCGTTGCTTAAAGGCACTGCCATGATCAGAAAACAGACTCGGTTCCGCTGTGTTGCGCAAAGAGGATGGTATTTCCTTACCCGTGAAGGCCAGATGGGTCCTTTTGATACGCGGCGCGAAGCTGAAGTGATGTGTCAGCACTATATTCATAAGATAAGGAACTCTCACCAGGAGGGAAAAGCCAGGCGGGAAACGAGAAAATTAGCTTATTTCTCTAAATAAGGGAAAGGGATTGCGAAAATTTAGCGGGGGGAGAAGGGCGATGTATTTATCGTAAGCTGTGACACCGCCCTCGGCGTAGGCTTTAGTTCTTAATATGAACAGTGCTTGCCTGGGGGCCTAAATCTCCCTCTTCTTCAATAAAATGCACTTCATTGCCAACTTTGAGTTCCTTGAATCCTCCATTCAGGATGCTATTTCTGTGGAAATAAATTTCTCGGCCGTCAATAGTTTCGATTTTACCGTAGTCTTGTTCAGGGACAAGTACTGATATACGGCCAGAGGGTGGCGGCTCATGATATTTAACATGGCCCCGTTGCCGCTGGATGTGGCTTTCAAGCTGGCGCTGTGCAGCATTAAAGGCGTCTCGGATGGCAACATATACATCTTGATGGGCTTGCTTCCCATGATGTTCGCGACTGACTACTAGTTCCCCTCCCGGCACCGTCAGATCAATACGAACATGGTAAAGTTTGCCTTGGTGGTGATGTTGGTGGGGAGCTTCGACTACTACTCGGCAGCCCATGATCCGATCGTGAAATTGCTCTAATTTAGCGGCTTTTTTGCGAATTTTGTCCTCTACGGCTAGGGACGGCTCCATATGGCGAAAGCTAATTTGTATAGGTAATTGCATACGGGTGCCTCTCCGACAAAGTTGGCTTTAATGAAGTGGTTGAGATGGATAGACTATCCAGCTGTACTGGCCTGGATTGCTTGGTTTATAGCCCATTGGGTACATAATAAAGAAAGAATGTACAAGCGAAGTATAGTTTATGGGGGTTGCTCAGGATTCTTCTCCCGTGCTTTTGGCAGGGGGATAGCGGAATTCTTTGGGATATTGCTTAGTTGTTGTCATCCTTAGGGGTAATTCCTCGGGAACTGCGGTTCCAACTCTCCGTCCCTATAGCTTTCAGCATTTCCAGGAGAGGGGTTCCGTCTTCTAATTAGAACTACTTATACAATATATATTATTGTCATGCCAGTAGTGTAGATAGGGATGGTCCAGGCTAATTTAAGTATAGGGGTCGAAGTTTTATCTGGCCATTGGTAAGAAGTTTCCTATCGTTTTTTCTTGCTAGAAGGACAGTAAAATTATCAGAATTGATTATTGGTTAGTGCTGGATTACGGGTTGTTTTAACATCCGGCGTGAAGAGAGTTGCTTTTCAGAAGGAAAAGCATGCGAAACTTATAGCATGGAGCGATGGTAAATGAAGAATATTCTGCTGTCCCTGATTGTTTTTTACCGCTATGCTCTTAGCCCTTTTATGGGTAATCATTGCCGCTATTATCCTTCCTGCTCAGCCTATACTCAAGAGGCCATCCAGCGTTATGGTGGATTTCGAGGTGGTTGGTTAGGGCTGAGGCGCCTTTTACGTTGCCATCCCTTTTGCCCTGGCGGTATTGATCTAGTACCCGAAATACCCGAATGGCGATCTAAATCCTGAAAAGCGGAAATAGACCCATAGTAAAACAAGGGAGAAATAGGCTGATGATACGTGGGCTGATGGGATGGTTAGGATTTGGGTGGTTATTCCTGTGTCCAGCATGGGGGGCGGAACCGATGCTGGAACTCAATGGGGTTTTGCAACAAGGGAGCTTAGTTATTGGGCGAACGGAACCAGGAACGCAGGTATTCCTGGATGGACGTTGGGTACGAGTCTCCAAAGGAGGGAGCTTTTTAATCGGTTTTGGCCGTGATGCCAAGCCTAAGTCCATTCTTAAGCTCGTTACCTCCGATGGCGCTTATAAAACCCGAGAACTTAAGATTGCCCAACGCCAATATCAAATCCAGCGTATTGAAGGGCTACCCTCCCGTAAAGTAACTCCTCGCACTGAGGATTTGGCGCGTATTCGTAAAGAGGCTGCTCTGGTCAGGAAAGCGCGGGAGATGGATGACTCGCGCACCGATTTTCTTAGTGGATTTATCTGGCCTGTGCATGGCGCTATTTCTGGTGTTTATGGGAGTCAGCGAATATTAAATGGGCAGCCTCGGCGACCCCATTATGGAATTGATATCGCAGCGCCTACCGGAACGCCCGTGCGGGCCCCAGCGGATGGACTGGTTACCCTGGTTCATCCTGGTATGTTTTTTTCGGGAGGAACGCTAATCCTCGATCATGGACATGGGCTTTCATCGGCATTTTTGCATTTGCACCGAATCCTGGTAAAAGAAGGCGAACAGATAACCCAAGGAGAAATCATTGCCGAAGTTGGGGCTACGGGTCGGGTTACCGGCGCTCATCTGGATTGGCGGATCAATCTTTTTCAAACCCGGCTTGATCCCCAGCTCTTGGTTGCGCCGATGCCGGCTGGGGGTATGCAGTAATTGGGTTAAATCGCTACATCTCCTTTGCTGAGAAAAAGGGCAAGAAAAATTAATGGAGCACTGCGATAGCAAAAACCTCTAATAGCCGCATTGATCGGGGGTGACTACGACTTCACCGATAGGCTGATGGTTCTTGTCACGGAAAGAGTAGCGGGCGTTAACTCCATGTGCTAGAAAGATATTGAGATCAGGGCTATTACAAGCCAAATCAAGTGCTTTCTGTCTCATTTTCTCTACAAATTCTTGGCTATCGAATTGATCCGAGGAAGCATGTATTTTGATATATTGATACACTAATTCCCCCTCTCGCCCCTCTACGTTGTGAAGCTCCGTGTTTTGATCAACTTTTCTAGGGAGAGACTTATTGGTCTGGGCGGCAATAATACCAAGAACGGCTTGCGTGGGTAACTCTTCCGGGCTGACTTTCTCTCCATTGGGAAGGATAATTTCGTTTGAATTTAACCATTGATTGCTTGCCACGACGATACCCACTGCCAGAATAGGAAGGAAAATCCAAACATATCTCAGAGTTTTTTTCATCTTTCTGTCCTCTATATAACCATTAGCTATTACTAGGGTGATTGCTAAGTATCTAAAAATATTAAAAGCATTATAGGCCAAACAGGGTTTGGTATTATGATACCAACTTTAACGTTATTATTGCTCAGGCTCAGTCTGAAGTATGCTGGAATAATTGAGATAACACTGGAATTTCCTCTTTTCAAAGTAAGTACTGAAAATGGTGAAGTCGAGTCGCTGTCGGCTCAGTCCCCATGATTTAAAAAATGAGTGATGTGCTGCGAGATACTGAAATTTCGCCATGGGCAGTATGGAAAATCTTGGCATTTATGCCTCTATTGCTTCTTTAGAGAAAAAGAAGACGCTGCCCTTTGTTATTGGATAAAATGACTATGTTCCAAGTCCGCCATGGCGTGAACTTGGAGGAAAACTTAGCCTTACTCCAGCCAGTCATTATGGTACGAGGGCCTATTATTTCGGTATAGGAGAATTAGAAAAATAAGTTTTATAATATTAATGGGAAGCTGTAAATGAAAAAAATTAAGCGACGGTTGGCCAGAAATGAACTGGCTCGGGGAAAATTGCAAGCCCAGAAAGCAAGAGAAACGCTGGATTCTAAAGCAGATGATTTTTTTAAAAATGCTTATAAAAAATTCTCTTCGGCTGCTTTGCTGGATTCCGAGGATGGAGGAATTTTTCATTATTGGGGCTTAGTGCTGTATGACCAGGCCCAGCGCAAACAGGGTAAGGAAGCTAAGGAGCTCTATCAGGCGGCAGGGGAAAAATTTGAAAAGGCGCTTAATCTTGAACCGGATAACGCTAAAATCATGAACGATTGGGGGGCGGCTTTAATTGAGCAGGCTAGAAATAAACCCGATAAGCGTGCCGAAAGTTTTTATGAAAAAGCGAAAGAAAAAATTACTGCCGCCGATGCGTTGGAACCAGGGTTGGGCGCCTATAATTTAGCTTGTATTCATAGTTTGCGTAGAGAACAAAAGGCATGCCAAAAATATTTAGAGCAAGCTCATCTAGCGGGTAATCTTCCTTCAGTAAAATATCTTAAAGTAGATCAGGATCTAGATAATGTTAAAAATGAGAAATGGTTTCAAGATTTTCTTGGAAAAATCTCTGAGGAGGCAGAGAAAAATCTAAAAATAGAGGAGAGGGAGGTAGAAATAGAAGTACCGCCAGAAGGTAAGCAGAAAAATATTTCTAATTCTTGGTGGCGCAAACTAAGGCGATCCTAAGATTTATTTGGGAGTCTGTATTAATGGATAGGCACGGGCACCCCGCATCACGGTGCGCCCATGCTTGTTTAAAGAGAAGTAGATGAGAAGTTAGGCTATGGCTAGACTCATTAGAGTGATAATTAGCGTGATGTAAAAGACTAAGAACAAGGAATTAAGAGCTGATTCTCTAGTTTTATGCTTTTTGTGAGCGCATGATTTAGATTGCTGATTTAAGCCGGTCTTTGTATATGGGAAGGTGTTGTTGGGCTCATTTCTCATGGCTATTTACTCCTTATCGTTTCAACTTGATATCAGGATAACCATTGAAGCTGAATAGAAGATGAAAAATGAGGTTAATTACCTGTGAATAGAGAGGGGGTTAGGGAATGTATCTTCCCTCTAATACCACCCAACAGGTGGATATAAGGAGGAAATAATGGATGCTATTGGTGGGCGATACTGGGATTGAACCAGTGACCCCTGCCGTGTGAAGGCAGTGCTCTCCCGCTGAGCTAATCGCCCTACATCAATTCTGAATTTTACGGCTAGACCCTGTTAGGGTCAATAACTACTTTAAGTTTAAAGAGGGAAGAAGTGTCCGATCCACGTTTCGATACCTTACAGCAATGGTTGGAACGGGGGCTTGGTTTAATAAATTACCGCCTGGCGCCGGCCTCGGAGGATGCTAGTTTTCGGCGCTATTTTCGGGTGTATTACCATGGGATGAGTCTAATCGTTATGGATGCTCCGCCGGAGCAGGAGGATTGCCGGTCGTTTATCCATATTGCCAAAGAATTTCGTGGCTTAGGACTCAATGTGCCCGAAGTGTTGGAACAAAATTTAGAACAAGGTCTTTTGCTGCTTACCGATCTGGGGGAGTATCCATATCTAAGAGTCTTGAACTCCCATAATGCCTCAACGTTCTATGGGGATGCTTTAGTGGCTCTGCGGTTGCTTCAGGGAGGGGAGAGTGATTTACCCTCCTATGACCAGGATTTGCTGCTGAAAGAGATGAGGTTATTCCAGGAATGGTATTTGGAAGGGCACTTAGGAATCGAGGTAGGGACGTCTTTAGATAAGGTATTCGAGCGGCTTGCAGCCTCAGCCTTAGAGCAGCCGCGGGTGCTCGTACATCGAGATTACCATTCTCGCAACCTGATGGTGACAGAGCAAGCTAATCCGGGGATTTTAGATTTCCAGGATGCGGTGAAGGGTCCGGTAACCTACGATTTAGTATCTTTATTGCGGGACTGCTATATTGCCTGGCCCCGGGATTGGGTTCTCGTTTGGCTCTATGATTACCGGCGTCAAGCTGCTCGGGCAGGCATTCCAGTAGGCGCTAGCGAAGCGGAGTTTCTGCGTTGGTTCGACTGGATGGGGGTGCAGCGTCATTTGAAGGCAATCGGGATCTTTGCCCGTTTGAATGCCCGGGATGGAAAGTCAGGTTATCTTAAGGATATTCCCCGGACTTTGGATTATCTTCGCACTGTAGTCCGCCAATATGGGGAACTCGCGGACTTGGACCGGGTGCTAAGGGATTTCTCGAACCAATGAAGTGAGCTCGCTATGAAGGCCATGATTCTAGCCGCTGGTCGCGGGGAGCGAATGCGGCCGTTGACCGATAATACCCCTAAACCCTTGCTTTGGGCCGGTTCCAAACGCCTAATCGAATATCTCATTGAGTCCTTAGCAGCGGCTGGATTTATCGATCTTGTGATTAATCATGCCTATTTTGGTGGGCAGATAGAGCAAGCGTTGGGGAATGGCGAGCGCTACGGTGTTCAAATTTGTTATTCCCCCGAGGGGGGTGAGGGATTAGAGACGGGAGGTGGTATTTTTCAGGCGATTCCCTTGCTTGGGAAGGAGCCTTTTCTAGCTGTCAATGGCGATATTTGGACGGATTATCCTTTCACTAGAGTGCAGCAGGTACCAATAGGACTGGCCCACCTAATTTTGGTAGATAACCCCCCTTACTCTCCCCACGGGGATTTTGCCTTGCAGGGGGAACGAATAGCCGCTATGGGCGCCAATAAGCTAACGTTTAGCGGTATGGGGATTTATCGCCCGGAGCTATTCGCCCAATGCAATCCTGGCCGGTTTCCCTTGGCCCCTTTACTGCGGGAAGCGATGGCCCAGGGTCGGGTGACGGGAGAGCATTATCGAGGGCAGTGGCGTGATATCGGTACTCCATCCCGTTTACAGCAATTGACTCATTGGCTGCGGAGCCATAAATAGCCAATTCTTGTGAGTCCTGCATACAAGAAGGATTTTGTTGAAGGATTAAGTATTCTGGAGAAAGTTCCGGGGGTTGGTTTTTTGGGTCTTTTTACCTCAGCCCCTATGCGTAAGCACTAATTACTGCCTTATAGGAGCGATTAAGCAGCACAAAACTGGCTATATTTTCTCAGAGTTTTTGCCGAGATACTTATAATGGCCCGCCTACGAGTAGTTTTTCCAATAAAGCCTTTTGGGCATGGAGACGGTTTTCAGCTTCATCCCAGACTACGCTTTGGGAACTATCCATGACTTCCGCACTGACCTCCTCGCCCCGGTGAGCGGGAAGACAGTGCATGAAAAGCGCATCCCGTTTGGCCAGGGACATGAGCTCGCTATTGACTTGGTAGTCAGCAAGATCTTGAAGTCGGCGGTGTTTTTCTTGTTCTTGCCCCATGCTGGTCCAAACATCGGTAACGATTAGATCAGCTCCTCTAACTGCTTCCTGCGGTTCTGCCATGATTTGTACTCGCTCCCTAGCTATTTGTAAAATAGCGGGGTCAGGTCCGTAGCCTGTTGGCGTGGCAATATGTAGCTGAAAATCGAATTGGCAGGCCGCATTAATATAGGATTGGCACATATTATTGCCGTCTCCTATCCAAGCTACGGTCCGACCCTGAATATCTCCCCGGTGTTCGAAGTAGGTTTGGATATCTGCCAACAATTGACAGGGGTGATAACTGTCCGTTAGGGCATTGATGACGGGTACTTGAGAGTAGGCGGCGAAATGTTCCAGCATGGAGTGGGAAAAGGTGCGGACCATTAGACAGTTTACCATCCGGGAGAGAACCCGGGCAGTATCCTCTAACGGTTCTCCCCGTCCTAATTGGGTATCTCGGGGTGAAAGGAAAACCGCATTGCCGCCTAGTTGAATCATGCCCACTTCGAAGGAAACACGGGTGCGGGTAGAGGATTTCTCAAATAACATTCCCAATACTTGGTTTTTTAGGGGCTCATAGATTTTTCCTTGCCGCTGCAATGCCTTGAGTTCAATAGCCCGGCGCACTAATTGCTTGATTTCATCGGCTGGTAGGTCGAATAAGGTCAAAAAATGTGGTACCGCCATTGCTATCTTCCCGACTATCCGTTTTTAAGAAACGCTCTGATCAGTTTGTCGACTTTCATGATAATGATATCGGCTTCTTTATCGCTAATAATTAAAGGGGGAAGCAAACGGATGACGTTGCCCGCCGTGACATTAATCAGCAGCCTTTCCGCTAAGGCTGCTTGCATTAGCTGACCGCAGGGCCGATCGAGCATAATGCCTAACATTAAACCTTTCCCTCGAATAGCTTGAATCTCTGGTAAATCATGGAGCGTTTCCCGGAACGCTCCCAGTATTCTCTGGCCTAATTGCTCTGCTCGGGCGGATAGATCCTGCTGCGCAAGCGTTTCTAACACCGTCAAGGCGGTCCTACAGGCTAAGGGGTTACCACCACAGGTGGAGCCATGGCTGCCGGGTTGTATGACCTGGGCGGCTTCGCCCCGGGCAAGACAAACGCCAATGGGAATACCATTACCTAGGCTCTTGGCCAGAGTCATGACGTCTGGCTGTGACTGGCTGTGCTGGAAAGCGAACCAACGGCCGGTACGGCAAAGCCCGGTTTGGACTTCATCAAGCATCAGCAGCCACTCCTGGGTATCACAGATTGCCCGGATCTGATCGAGGTAGGTGTCATCTGGAATCACGATGCCTCCTTCCCCTTGAATGGGTTCCAGCAGGACGGCAGCAACGTCTTGGCGGAGCTGCCCGGGGAGTCGCTCCAGGGCGGACGCATCGTTATAAGGGACCCGGATAAAATTCTGAACTAGGGGCTCAAAGCCAGCGTGAATCTTGCTATTTCCGGTGGCGCTCAAAGTTGCGAGAGTACGCCCATGAAAGCTGCCCGTCATCACGATAATCTTTGGAGAGTCAATGCCTCGCCCGTGCCCATAACGGCGCGCTATTTTGAGGGCGGCTTCATTGGCTTCAGCGCCGGAGTTGGCAAAAAAGGCCCGTTCCATGCCGGCTAGAGTATTCAGCCGGGTGGCCAAGTCTTCCTGCCAGGGAATACGGTACAGGTTAGAAGTATGCAGTAAAAGCCCCGCTTGTTCTCTTATTGTCTGGGTAATGGCGGGGTGGGCATGACCTAGGCCGCAAACCGCAACGCCAGCTAAGGCATCCAGGTATTCATTGCCAGCAGTATCCCACAAGCGAGCACCCTCTCCCCGTTCAAAGGCTATCGGCAGACGGGCATAGGCAGACATTAACGGCTCGTTCATTACAGCAGCGCGATATAATTTGGATTATGAATGAAAAAGGCAGCCCCTTTTCGGGGCTGCCAGCGATTAAAAAGAGATTTTATTCCTAAGAGACTAAAAAAGTCCATCCCTAGACCAGGCTGAACAATGGAGTGAAGGGTGTTGAAGGAGCGTTTACTCCGTTAGGTGAGTAGCTCTCTTAGCAGGTTAGTTCGCCAGATTCTTGGCAACAAAATCCCAGTTAGCCAGCTTCCAGAAAGCCTCTAGGTATTTGGGTCGGGCGTTACGATAGTCAATATAGTAGGCATGCTCCCAGACATCGCAGGTGAGTAAAGGGGTTTTACCTTCGGTTAGAGGGTTACCTGCGTTGCTGGTACCTACAATGTCTAAGGAACCATCGGAATTTTTGACTAGCCAGGCCCAGCCCGAACCAAAAAGAGTGGTGGCCGATTGGCTAAATTTTTCTTTAAAATCGCTAAACGAACCAAAGTTTTTTTCTATTGCCTCCAATAAGGTGCCACTGGGCTCACCTCCTCCCTGGGGCGCTAGACAATTCCAATAAAAGGTGTGATTCCATACTTGCGCGCCATTATTGAAAAGAGTACCGGAAGCCTTGGTAATGATCTCTTCGAGGGAGGCATTTTCAAATTCCGTTCCAGGGACAAGCCCATTGAGTTTATCAACATAGGTTTGGTGATGCTTGCCATAATGGTATTCGAGCGTCTCCTGGGAAATATGGGGCTCCAGGGCGTTCAGGGCGTAAGGGAGTTCTGGTAAGCGATGAGTCATGCTTAATCTCCTTTGTCATATTGTTGGTTAGATATGATATAAAATATTAATAGTAGTCTAAGTGGGCCTAAGCAGCGATTGCAAGGATAGTAGCTAACGCGATTTAGGTTTTATATAGTCTCTTGGTCTGAATGCCGGTGAGATTTTATAAGATTGATATTGAGTTAGCAGGCAAAGCGTTGCAGCTCGGCTTCTTCCTAAGTAGGCTAGAGGGAAAGGAACCTTTATCCTATGATTAAGGTTAGTCCAACTTAATTTAGAATGCATGATATTTTGGAGAGATGCGTTATGGATACCATGGAACAGATTAAGCAAGCTGTTGAATCTAATTCGATAATTTTATTTATGAAAGGCTCGCCTCAATTTCCTCAATGTGGCTTTTCTGGCCGGACGGTTCAGGCGCTACAGGCTTGCGGCACGGAATTTGCCTATATAGATGTGCTAGCCAATCCAGAAGTCCGTGCCCTGCTGCCTCAATATTCAAATTGGCCGACCTTTCCTCAGCTATATATCAATGGTGAGTTAGTAGGAGGGTGTGACATTATCATGGAATTGTTTGAAAGCGGAGAATTGCAAACAAAGGTGCAGGAGGCTGTCCCTCATACTTCCGAGGAGGGGTAGTTGTTTGTTAGTCATCGAGGGGCGGTAGTGCATGGAGAGCTTCGGTAAGCAGCGCTGACACGTTTTTTTCCTTGAAATTGGCGCAATTGCCTCCTTATTATACAAATAGGATCTATAATTATTGCAGTACCGGTTTTCTCTTTAATCGAGAAAGAAGGTTAGGAGAAATCGGGTTTACTTTATGGGTAAGATAAATCCGGATGAAGAGAATGAGGGCGGCTTTGTCGTAGATACGGCGAAGCCAAAGCTCAAGCGGCCACCGCTGTATAAAGTGGTGATGCTCAATGATGATTACACGCCAATGGAGTTTGTTGTTAAGGTGTTACAAACTTTCTTCGCTATGGATAGAGGAAAGGCCACGCGTGTTATGTGGCAGGTTCATACCGAGGGGAGGGGAATCTGTGGTGTTTTTACCTATGAGATTGCGGAAACAAAGGCATCCCAGGTAAACGAGTATTCTATGAATCACCAACATCCGCTAAAGTGTGTTTTAGAAAGGGCGTAAATAGAAATGATAGCGCCTAATTTATAGGCGGGGTATTGCGGCTCGCAGTGGTTTGCGGTAGCGTCCTATATGCGGTAGCGTCCTATAATTGAAGATATAGGGTTTTTGATGATTTTTTTATTTGTCGGTATAGCTCACCTGAAGAGAGGTGATTGGCCATGTTAAGCAGGGATCTGGAAACAAGCCTGAACCATGCCTTTAAAAATGCACGGGAGAAAATGCATGAATTTCTCACGGTAGAGCACCTCTTATTTGCCATGCTGGACAATCCGGCAGCGGCTACCGTATTACGTGCCTGTGGTGCCAATCTGGAACAATTAAAACAAGAAATCACGGTTTTTCTAAATGAAACTACACCACTCTTATCGGCCGAGGATGGCCGAGATACCCAGCCAACCCTTGGTTTTCAAAGGGTATTACAACGGGCGGTGCTTCAGGTTCAGTCCTCGGGGCAAAAGGAAGTTACCGGCGCTAATGTTTTGGTTGCTATTTATGGGGAGCAGCAGTCCCAAGCGGTTTATTTTCTAAAACGCCAGCATATGACTCGCTTGGATGTCGTCAATTATATTTCCCATGGTATTAGTAAGGTTGATCCCCAGGGCAGCGACGGGGATTCGGCTGGCGCTTCGGAAGAAGCGGAGACCGCCGGTGCTGAAACCTCTGGGCAAAACCCGCTAGAGACCTATGCCACCAACCTTAACCGGCTGGCGGCGCAGGGAAGAATTGATCCTTTGATTGGCCGTAGCCTGGAATTGGAGCGGACAATCCAGATTTTGTGCCGTCGGCGCAAGAACAACCCCTTGTTTGTCGGTGAGGCTGGAGTAGGTAAAACGGCCTTGGCCGAGGGACTAGCGTGGAAAATTTCCGAAGGGAATATTCCCGATGTTTTACAGGACTGCACCATTTATAGTTTGGATATGGGGACTTTGCTGGCTGGCACTAAGTACCGGGGGGATTTTGAAAAGCGCTTAAAAGGCATTCTGTCCCAGCTCAAAAAAGAAAAAGCCGCTATCCTCTTTATTGATGAGATTCATACCGTGATTGGGGCAGGCTCGGCTTCTGGCGGGGTGATGGATGCTTCTAATCTTATCAAGCCCGCGTTAGCCTCCGGTGAGCTGAAATGTATTGGTTCCACTACTTATCAGGAATACCGGAATATTTTTGAGAAGGATCGGGCTTTGGCACGCCGGTTTCAGAAAATTGATATCCCCGAGCCTTCGGTAGAGGAGACGGTGCAGATTCTGCATGGATTGAAACCCCGCTTGGAAGCGCACCATAAACTACGTTTTTCCCAGACCGCATTGCGGACGGCCGCTGAGCTTTCAGCCCGTTATATTAATGATCGCCACCTTCCGGACAAGGCCATTGATGTACTTGATGAATGTGGTGCCAGCCAGCAGTTACTTGCGCCTTCCAAACGCAAAAAGGTCATTGGGGTGCAGGATGTGCAAACGATAGTCGCTAAGATGGCCCGTATTCCACCTAAACACATTTCCGCTTCTGACAAGGAAAGTCTGGCCAAGCTGGAAACTAATCTTAAGCGCGTCATATTTGGGCAGGATAAAGCTATTGAAGCGCTGAGTGCGGCTATCAAAATGTCCCGTTCTGGGTTAGGGGATACTGACCGGCCGGTAGGATCTTTCTTGTTTTCCGGTCCGACCGGTGTTGGCAAGACGGAAGTGACCCGCCAACTCGCCCATATTCTGAGTATTGAGCTTATCCGTTTTGATATGTCCGAATATATGGAGCGTCATACGGTATCTCGCCTTATTGGGGCGCCGCCGGGCTATGTAGGTTACGATCAAGGGGGGTTACTGACCGAGGCTATTTGCAAGAATCCTCATGCGGTTTTGTTGCTTGATGAAATCGAAAAAGCACATCCAGATGTGTTTAATTTGCTGCTGCAAGTGATGGACCATGGCACATTGACGGATAATAACGGGCGCAAGGCGGACTTTCGCAATGTTATTCTAGTTATGACCTCCAATGCAGGGGCGCAAGAGATTAGCCGGACTTCCATAGGTTTTACGCTGCAAGACCATTCTAGTGATGCAATGGAAGTGATCCGGCGGACATTTAGCCCCGAGTTTCGCAACCGGCTGGATGACATTATCCAGTTTCAGTCCCTGGATGCACCTGCTATTAGCAGCGTTGTAGATAAGTTTATATTTGAGTTGGAATTTCTCCTACAAGATAAAAATGTAACCCTTGAGGTAAGCGAAACGGCGCGGGCTTGGCTTGCCAAACATGGCTATGATGAGAAAATGGGTGCCCGCCCTATGGCCCGTCTTATACAGGAAAGGATTAAAAGACCGTTAGCAGAAGAATTATTATTTGGTAAATTGGCCAAGGAGGGTCATGTGGCGGTCGAGGTGGTTGGAGGCGAGCTTAGGCTGACTTGCCACAGTGGCAGCAGCTAGCCCCTGGAGTTGAGCTATTTTTAGAGACAGCCTTGGGTGCTGCGGTGCCCGTTGATTTCTGTCTTCCTTTCTGCGCGCATTTTCCCTAACTCTAAAAATTATGTTATAAAGTTACGTTGCTAGGCGTAATCGGGGTTTTCAATGTCTAATATTCTAGTCCCCTTTAAGGGACCTAGCCACGATCACTGGTGTTGCATCCGGAATGCGCTGGCCGTAGCGGAAAAAACCTGCGCTAGCCGAGGATTGCGGCTGACTAAGTTACGGCGCCGGGTTTTAGAATTAATATGGGATCGCCACGAACCAGCTAAGGCGTACGATATTCTTGATCAGCTGCGTCAGGAGCACCAGGCTGCTGCTCCTCCTACGGTGTATCGAGCCCTGGATTTTCTGCTCCAGACAGGTTTGATTCACCGGGTGGAAACCCTCAATGCTTATGTAGGCTGCGGCGATCCGGATCGGCTTCACATTGGACAATTTTTGTTATGTCGACGGTGCGGTACCGTAGCTGAATTGGATGCGCCTGAGATTACCGGGATTATTACTAGGGAAGCGAAATATTTAGGTTTTCAAGTGGATCGTCAGACTGTAGAAATTAGGGGATTATGCCCTCAGTGTAGTGGGGATTAGAAGCCCGGCAGGGCGAGAGGGTGATGAAATTCGGTAACGGGATCGCTCGGTCTTATCTTGCGAGTTTACTGGCAGCCTGGATAGGATGCTGGAGTCCTTATGCTTATACTGCGGACCCTCTTCCTGTCTTTGTTAGTATTTTGCCGCAAAAGTATTTTGTAGAGCGAATTGGTGGTCAGCGGGTACAGGTTTCGGTAATGGTGAGGCAAGGCCAGAGCCCTGAGACTTACGAACCTACTCCCCGGCAGATGGCAAAACTAGCTCAAGCTAAGCTTTATTTTCGTATTGGCATCCCCTTTGAGAATATCTGGCTGGAGCGAATGATTGCTGCTAATCCAAAGATGGAGGTAGTGGATTGCCGACAGGGCATCTCCTTATTGCCGGTGATGCAGAACCATTCCATCTTGGAGGCAGGAGATCATCATGGAATGGCTGATCCCCATATTTGGACGAGTCCCCCTTTAGTAAAAATTATGGCGGCCCATATTCGAAATGCGCTGATTGCCGTAAAGCCAGTGTTTAGTAGCCAATTTGAGAAAAACTATCAGGCATTTATTCAGGATCTTAACCAGCTTGATCAATATATCCGTCAAACCCTGGCTGGGATTACTCATCGCCACTTTATGGTCTTCCATCCGGCTTGGAGTTATTTTGCCCGTACGTATGGGTTGGAAGAAATTCCTATCGAACAGGCAGGCAAGGAACCTGGCGCCAAATCTTTAGCTGCGCTGATTGAGCGGGGTCGCCAGGAAGGGTTTCGAGCTATTTTTGTACAGAAGCAGTCTAGTCGAAGCAATGCGGAGCTGGTTGCCCGCGCTATTGGCGCCAAGGTTATCGTGCTCGATCCCTTAGCAGAAGATTATGGGCGCAATCTGCGTCATGTGGCCAGTGTGTTGGCAAAGGTACTCCGGTGATGAAACAGGAGTTAGCCATTTCGATTAAAGATGTTTGCTTTTCTTATTCTGGTCCTAGAGTACTGGAACATATTAATCTTGAGGTGTATCGGGGCGAATTCTTAGGACTGGTAGGCCCTAATGGAGGGGGGAAGAGTACCCTACTTAAGATAATTCTAGGATTATTGAGGCCCCTATCCGGCCAAGTCTCCGTGTTAGGTTTGTCGCCTAAGCGAGGACGGGCAGCAATAGGTTATGTACCCCAACATACCGTTTTTCCTGAAGATTTTCCGATTTCAGTAGAAGCGGCTGTCCTTCAGGGACGGTTAGGTAAAACCCGGCTTATTGGTGGCTATACGCGGGAGGATCGAGCCTTTGCCCGACGTGCCATGGAGCAGGTGGAAATTTTGGAGCTTAGCGCCTGTCCTTTAGCCGCTCTTTCTGGGGGGCAGTGCCAGCGGGTACTGATTGCGCGGGCTTTGGCTATGGAACCTGAAATTTTGATCCTGGATGAGCCGACTGCCCATGTAGATCTGCGCTTAGAAGAGAATTTTTTTCACTTGCTTAGACAGCTTAACCAACAGATGACCATTATTGTTGTTTCCCATGATGTTGGTTTTATTTCCCATTATGTCAACCGGGTTGCTTGTCTCAACCAGACCTTGATTTGCCATGAAACGGCGGCTGTCAGCGGAGAAATCATTAAGCAGCTCTATGGTGCTAGTGTGCGTATGATTGACCATACTCATTAATCTCTATGGATTTTTGGGAGGCATTTGGCCATGTCGCTTTTCTGCAAAATGCCCTAATCGCTGGAATTCTAGCGGGTTTGGGGTGTGGTGTCGTTGGCAGCTTTGTAGTGGTTAAGCGGATTGGCTTCCTGGCGGGAGGTATCGCTCATACGGTTTTGGGAGGTATGGGGGTAGCCTATTATCTAGGTAAAAGCCCTTTGTCAGGGGCTTTAGTTGCCGCTTTGCTAGCAGCCTTGCTTATTGGCTGGGTAAGCCTGCGATGGCGGGAACGGGAAGATACTTTAATTAGCGCATTTTGGTCCATGGGGATGGCGGTAGGGATGATTTTTATCTCCCGCACGCCGGGTTATAATGTTGATCTGATGGGCTATCTATTTGGCAATATCCTGATGGTATCGCAGGCGCAACTTTACCTGATGGCTGCCGTGGATGGAGTGATTATTCTTACTGTGGTGTTGTTCTATAAGCAGTTTCTTGCCCTTAGCTTTGATGAGGAATTTGCCCGCCTCAGGGGCGTTCCGGTCACTTTTTTCTACTTGCTGCTGCTTTGCATGGTAGCGCTCACGGTAGTTCTTTTAATTCAAGTGGTCGGTTTAATTCTGGTGATTGCTTTGTTAATGCTGCCTGCGGCCATTGCTGGTCAATATATGGGGTCTTTGGTCGGTATGATGTTGCTAGCATCTTTCTTAGGGATGTTGTTTGCTAGCACCGGTTTGGCCATTGCTTATGAGCCGGATTTACCAGCGGGCTCCACGATTGTGTTGGTGACAGGAGGCGCTTATTTATTCTCTACGGTAGGCACGGGACTGCGGCCACGCTGGCGAGCACAGCGCTAAATTTGGGTGTGGTGAGAGTGATTTTAGAAACATTTATCTTTCAATTGAAGGGTTTTGTGATGCTCTATTCATCCTTAGAATCGCGGTGTCGTCTTTAGCTTATCTCCCGGAGATAGTGTAGGGCGGGAAAGCGAACGCGCATCCCGCCTTTTAGGGGTTGTTTAATATAGCCCCTTAGGCCATCTTGTTGTGAGCTTCCCCAGAGTGGATAAGCGTGGCGCATTCACTACTCCCGGGATGAAGATGACTTTGATAGGTATGTGGATTACATCCATTAAAACTTGCTTAAGCAACGGTGGTTACTTTATTTATTTTAATGGAAGGGCCAGAAATGTTTTGTTGGTTGCTTTTGACCAGTGCCTGATGCCATCGTATCCGGTGAAGTGCTGATCATATTAACCGTTGATCCACTGATGGTGTAAGCGAGTGACCTTTCCGAATCAGTATAAAGCACCGTGCCTTCAGCTACTAGATTAGCGTTAGAGGTTTTGATGATTGTCCCAGTCGCTAAGAAGTTTATGGTGCCGGTGCATGTATTAGTGGAGTCTCGTATGACTACACCGCTAGATTGTATTTCACGAAGAAGAAGCCATAATGGTTGTCCGCTATCACCAAAATTTGAGAATATAGAGATTTAACTTGCCTCCCCCAGTGTGAAATTCCCATCATTATCAACCGCGAAGAATCCCGTTTCTGTTAAAGGAACGGGGCCACTACTGGTATAGCTTGTTCCATTGTACAGATAACCATATGATCCAAGCAGGCGACATGATCTATTCGGATCGGCAAAAGCCGCGCAAGAGTAGAAAAAGATTACTGTTATAATCAAATTTACTGCTTTTGCTCTATTAATATCCATGGATTCCCTCTTGACATGATGGGTTATCGTTTTTTCGCATAATATCAGCGTTATTTCCCATTATGCTAGCCGGCTTGCTTGACTTAACCAAGCTTTAAGGTGCCATGAGATGATGATCATTAGCGAAGCAATCATCTAGTAGATCCATGGTGAGAATGCACCTATGACTAGATCATACCCGCTAATTTCTATGAATTTTTGGGAGGCACTTTAGCTAGCGTATTTTTTGCAAAATCTCCTGATAGCGGGAATTTTAGCAAGTTTGGGGTACGGCGTTGTCGGATTTAATGCTAGGTCGCGGTATTTTCTTAAAAAATCATTTTCCTATTGAATTGAGTGTGGCCAATAAAGAACCCATCAAGCCGCAAATCGTTGCTACGAAAACGGTCGCCAGGACGAGGTTGTTCCGGATAGAGACCGTCGATTTGTGTTTTGCCAACGGTGTTGAAACTCGCTATGAGCGCCTTAGAAGCGGAAGGCATGGTGCGGTTTTAATTGTGCCCTTGCTAGACCGGGAGACCGTGTTGCTTATTCGGGAATATGCGGTCGGTACCGAGCGCTATGAGCTGGCCTTGCCTAAGGGACGGGTTGAGACGGGAGAAACGCTATTCGCAGCGGCTAATCGGGAATTAATGGAAGAAGTGGGATATGGGGCTAGTCGCCTTACTTATCTCACTTCCTTGACGGTAGCGCCCGGTTATATAGAACATACCACTCATATAATCGTGGCGGAAAAACTTTATGAAGAACGCCGCCCAGGGGATGAACCCGAGGAGATCGGGGTGATGCCATGGCGTTTGGCGGAATTACCGGCGTTACTAGCTCGGGAGGATTGTACCGAAGCCCGCAGCATTGCCGCTTTGTTTATGGTAAAAGAAAAATTGAGCTTATGAGTGAAATATCGATGCTTTTAGAAGAAAGCGATCCAACCCCACTGCTTGATTCTATCCTAGCGATTGCAGTAGAAGCAGGGGAGAAGATTTTAGCTATTTATAATACTAACTTTACGGTAGCCCATAAGGAAGACCACTCGCCCTTAACAGAAGCGGATCTTCTCTCTCATAAGACTATTGTTCAGGGACTAAAAAAATTAACGCCGGGGGTACCGATACTGTCGGAAGAGTCCGGAGAAATATCTTTTCTGGAGCGTCGGGATTGGCGCCGTTACTGGCTAGTTGATCCCTTGGACGGAACCCGGGAATTTGTCAAGCGTAATGGGGAATTTACGGTTAACATCGCATTGATTGAGGATCATCGATCTATTTTGGGGGTGGTTTATGCGCCCGTGATGAACGCATTATATTACGCTTCCAAGGGCCAAGGCGCTTATCAAAAAGGAATGGATGGGGGCGTTACCAGACTCAAGGTACGCCCTTGGAAAGGGGAAACTGCTTTGGTAGCCGGGAGTCGTTCCCATGCAGGCGAATATCTTAAAACTTTTCTGGATAAGGTGGGGAACTATGAATTAGTTTCCATGGGGAGTTCCTTAAAATTTTGCTTGGTTGCCGAGGGGAAGGCCGATATTTATCCCCGCTTTGGGCTGACTTCGGAATGGGATACGGCAGCAGCCCAGTGCGTGGTGGAAGAAGCCGGCGGGATTCTTGTCGACTTAAATAAAATGCCCCTTCGCTATAATGCAAAGGAATCTTTGCTCAATCCCTCTTTTCTGGTGATTGCCGATTCTGCGGGTCAGTGGGAGCGGTTTATTCCAGAAGCGGCAAAATTGTAGTGGAGAGTAGTAAATTGATAAGCACGGAATCGGAGAAAGCATGATTTTAGAAGCGCTAACGAATCCGCATGCGAGAATTTCTCGCGTTGGGCGTTGCTCTTACCAGTCGATTTGTGCGCGGAATTCTAGGATACTTGGATTAAGCCCGTTAAATTTAGCGATTGCTGGATTCGCTGCGCGGGTATTTATATCGACTACATATCCATAGTTAGCCATGAAACGAACGTGGGGATTTACATACCAATTCAATGCTATAGTAGCGGTTTGGATATTTCCGCCATTGACATTATCGGTATTCATGTCTAGTTGATCCCAACGCACTGCTACCTCCCAGGCGCCCCAACCATTACCGAGATCGAAATTACGTTTTGGTTTTAGTCGGCCGAACGCCCCCCGTTTATTCTCATAAACCCGCGATTCTCCGGTCAGAAAATAGCTAATAAAGGCATAATAGCCATCTAGCACATCATCTCCCGAATAGCCAATGCCAGACAAATTAACACGAGTATATTCGCTTTGGAACGAGAAGGGTCCATACACGCCCGCTAATTCAGCGCCGAACCGGCCGACCCTATCAAGTCTTTTATGATCGGGTCCTAATTTAGTAGTTAAAGGGCCCGTTGTTACCCAGGGCGTACGATCAACGTTAGTATATGGTTGCGAGGCAAAGATCAGAGGACTGTTTTTTAGCTCACCGGCGGCTGAGTCGAATGTATTGTTGACCCATGTATAAGCGCCTGATGCGCCTAGATGAAGTATCTGGGTTGGGCCGTTGTAGATAGGGAGAAAGGTGGTGCGACCAACTGCCTCATAACTCGTATCGCTAATGGAAGTATTACGCCCACTATTTTCGGTTTGGAAGGCAGTACGCACGGTCCATCTAGTGCCGTAGGATTCCGCGCTAATGCCCAGTTTATAGGGGTTGGGAAATTCCACAAACGCATTGTTGAGCAGGGGACGTTCAATGAATGTTATAAAGCGGTTGCTAGTAACGCTTGCCAAGCTAAATGGTTCTTTGAATTGTCCCATTGTAATACTGAAAGGCTTGAAATGGGCGTATTGGAGCCAGGCGTCGGTGATCCCGGTGGCGGTAGGTCTGTTGCCCGCACGAGTAAAATCATATTCAAATTTATAGTTGAAATCTTTATACAAGGTACCGCCTACATGAATACGGGCACGGCGAATACTCGTCCCATTATAAAGGTGTGTATTAAGTGGGCCACTCTCATCGTTAAAGTTAGCCTGTGCATCTACCTGCAACCGGCCACCGATTTCCGCCTTAAAGTTGCCGTTGCGAGATTCTATTTCTAAACCATTTTCACCTAGTGTGATACTAGCACTTTCTTTCTTACTGTTTTTTTCCTTAGAGTTGGTAGTTGTTACAGTTGCTTGCTTAGTTTTTCTTTCTCCTTGCTCTCGTTTGGAGACTTTTTTCTCCTTATCGTCCTTGGCAGCATGCCGTAGTGCCTCAAATTCATTTTGACTAATGGTGCCTCGGTCTCGGAGAACCTTAAGCAGCTCCAGTAGCGCCTCGGTGCCTGCATCGGAGGGGGAAGCCAACATGCTGGCACAGCCTAAAACCGCCCCATGAACAAGCGGCTGCTTAATTTTACATTTCACCCTCGTATCCCCTTTATATAAAGTTGCTGGAATAGTTATTTGCAACTTGATTTCTGCTTCTTCCTAGAAAGGGAAGACTCTACTGGGGCCTTATGACGAAAGTGTGAAAGTAAATTTACAAAACCGTTACAGGGAGGGAAGAGCTTGGCTTAATCACAAGAATTGGCTGCTTAAGAGAGAAAACCCATTTATTCTGCGGCAACTATTAGGCCAACTAGAATATCCTGGAAGCGCCGGGTGGACGTCGTGGGTTAGAGGCTATGCAGTACAAGTTAAGGACAATGTTTAACCTTCGTATTAAGTTTTCTTTCTAACCCCGTAAATATTGTTTTCCCTGATGTAGAATAGCGCGGAGGATTTAGAATGCGATTTGGCCTCGTAAAGTATAAATGTCGAGTCCTCCCTCTATGCCTTCCAGTCTAGTCGCTTTGTCGATGAAATCAGTGCCAGCATGAATATAGTTGGCGCGGAATAAAATGCTAGGGGTCGCGTACCAGTTGAGTCCCACCGTGAAGTTATTTTCTACTCCGCCTAAGATCCCGTTATCGGTGAGGTCAAGGGTGCTATAGCGGAAAGCGAGTTCCCAGGCTCCCCAGCCGCCTTTGCCGACAATTCCGCTAGGATGAATCCGATTGTAGCGGCCTTTTGTAGGGTCGTAACTGCGGGACTCTCCGGTGAGAAAATACCCGGCTTGAGCATACCAGCCGTTAAAATCAGGGTCGGGCAGGCCCTTTTTGCGGCCTACCTTGACATGGAGATATTCGCCCTGGGCGTGGAAGGGACCCCAAACGCCAGAAAGCTCCCCCCCCAACAATAAGATGTCCTCGGTTCCTGAAATCACACCGGTACTAATAAGGGGGGGTACTAGGTGAGCTTCAGGATGGGCCGTGAAAACTAATTCTGGCTCCTGTACGTAATTGCGATAATAGGCTGAAGCCCCAAAATGTAGCACCTGGGTCGCCTCAGCGATAGGGGCAAAAGTGACTCGCCCCATGGGTGCCCAGCTTTCTCTAAACCGACTCATACGCCCGACGCTTTCACTAAATATACCGGCATTTGCTGTCCAGTAGCGTCCATAGGTGCTTGCCCTGAAACCCAGACCGCGGCGCCCGATAACCTCATTTTGGATGAAACTGTTAAGCAGTGCCCGCTCCTGAAAGACCTGCCAGTTATTGCTGGTCCATGACTGAAGGGTAAAGGGTAATTTTTGCTGGCCCAGGATAAAGCTAACTGGTTTGAATCCTGTGTATTCAATATAAGCGTTTTTTATCGCCGTCGTATAGTTTCCCGCAAAGTCCGCTTGCAATCGATAGCCCCAAATTTTCCACATGCTGCCTTGGACGTTGATGCGGGCACGGCGGATTTCTGTACCGCTTCTTCGCGGCGTTCTACCTTCGCCAGCAAAATTGGCATCCATTTGAAGTCGACCGCCTATACCGAATTTAAAGTCACCGTCGGCGGTTTCTACTGTCAACCCTTTGTAATTGGTTTTAACTTTTATGGAATCTTGTTCTAGGGAGTTAGGGTGGACTTTCGCTACTTCCTCTGTGGGCTTCTTCTTTTGCTCGGCAACTTCGGGGTTTCCATTATGGGGTTGCCTCGGTTCAGAAGCTTCCTCCTCCTCAGCTTTGGCGGCATTGCGGAGCATTTCAAATTCATCTTGGCTGAGGGTGCCCCGATCTCGTAATATCTTGAGTAGCTCAAGCATCGCCTTAGTACCCCCATGGGCTGGGGCAATGAATAAATTGATACAACAGATCAGAATAACGCCATAAAGAAGGCAATCTTTGGTTTGAAATTTCAAAATTCCATTCTCTCGTTCAAAAATAACTAGCGCTATCGGCTAATAATCAAAAGGCGAAACCGTAACGGGAGTTTATGATGTTAATATGAAGTTAAACTTAATGAGATTCGCTCGAAATGCAAACTTGTGGGCGTTGAACAATCAGTAGATTAGCGGCATGCTGGTAGTGTTGTTAACACCTATTATTCAATTGGATCAATCGCGTCCTAACAAATCCTGCTAGACGGCACTACGAGTTGACCATCATCTTTATAATGCTTGGGGGATGGTATGGAGGCACGGCTAAGGATGTGAAACGTCGATGGACTAGAAACGATTTGGATGGTTTGAACATCAGGAATATCATACTAATGTCATAATTCGAGTACCATAATTTTATATTTAGCTTGTGCTCTCTAGCTAGGATTTCTCTGGGGATGAAGATGGCCGCAACCATATTAATCGTTGATGATGAAGCCGCAATTCGCGAAATGCTGGGATTTGCCCTTACCCAGGAGGGGTATCATTATCAGGTGGCTGCCGATGGGGAGCAGGCATGGCAGCAGATCAACGAGTTCCGCCCGGATCTTATTTTGTTGGATTGGATGTTGCCGGGGATTAGCGGCGTGGATTTGGCCCGCCGCCTTAAGCGGGAACCCAGTACGCGAGAGCTCCCTGTGATCATGCTAACTGCCCGCGATGAAGAGGAAGATAAGGTTCGGGGCCTCAATGTGGGCGCCGATGATTATATTACCAAGCCCTTTTCACCAATGGAACTGATAGCCCGAATAAAAGCGGTGCTGCGGCGGAGTGCGCCATTGCTTAGCGGAGAGGTAATTGAAGTCAATGGGCTGAAGTTAGATCCAGACAGCCATCGCCTTAGTGTGGGAGGCGCACCCCTAGAGATGGGGCCTACGGAATTTCGCCTGCTCCACTTTTTCCTTACTCACCTAGAGCGGGTCTATAGTCGGGGGCAGCTGATTGATTACGTTTGGGGAAACAATGTGTATGTCGAGGAACGCACAGTGGATGTCCATATCCGCCGTTTGCGCAAATCCTTAGAGCCGAGCGGTCATGATGGGCTTATCCAAACCGTGCGGGGCGTAGGGTACCGTTTTTCTACTCGTTCCTAATTCCATGCGCGGAGATCTTTGGCGTTTGGGAGGAGGACTGCTACTAGCCTTGTTGCTGGGGCTCATTCTGGGGCAGGTCTTTTTTTGGCTGTTTCTCTTTACCCTGGGTTATGTGCTGTGGCAGCAGCGCCAGCTTTATTATCTTTATCGTTGGCTGCAAAAACCAAAACAGAGAAGATCCCCTGCTGAGGTAGGGATCATGGAAGAGGTTGTCCGTCAAATTGATTTTATGCGTCAGCGTCATCGCTCCCGTAAGGACAAGCTTTCCCAATATCTCAAACGTTTTCAAAAGGCTACAGCGGCATTGCCCGATGCCACCGTGGTGCTTAATCAATATGATGAAATTGAATGGGCTAACGAGGCTAGTCGGCGGCTCCTGGGGCTAAAATCTCCATGGGATATTGGCCAGCGCATCAGTAATCTGATTCGTTACCCAGATTTTGTTGAACTAATGGCGCTTGACCGTAAGGTTTCCGGCATGGTCGAATTGCCATCGCCTATTAATCCGGCGCTGCATTTAAATATCCGCATTTTCCCCTACGGTGAGGGGCAACGTTTGTTAGTCGTACAAGATGTTACTCGGCTCCATCAGTTAGAACGGATGCGGCGTGACTTTATAGCTAGTGTGTCCCATGAGCTGCGGACGCCTTTAACGGTCCTCCGAGGTTATTTGGAGGTGCTGGAGAAGAGAAAAAATGTCGGCTCGGAGAGCTGGAACCGCTCTTTTAAAACCATGGGAGAGCAGGTGGGGCGGATGCAGCATCTTGTCGAAGATCTCCTCATGCTCTCCCGTTTGGAGAGCCGGGATAAAAAACCAGCGGAAACCCCTGTGGCGGTTCCGAAAATGCTAGCGGAAATTTGCCAAGAAGCCCGAATACTTAGCGGTGACCGCCAGCACCACATTCACCTTGAGGCGGATGCTGGGTTATGGCTGCGAGGAAATGAGCAAGAATTGCATAGTGCTTTTTCTAACCTGGTCGTGAATGCTATTCGCTATACTCCAGCCCAAGGGAATATTACCCTCCATTGGTTCAAGCAGCAGGCAGGACGGCCTTGCTTGGAAGTGAGGGATACCGGCGAGGGGATCGCCGCCGAACATCTTCCTCGGGTGACAGAACGTTTCTACCGGATTGATAAGGACCGTTCCCGGAAGAGGGGAGGAACTGGTTTAGGGCTTGCTATTGTCAAGCATGTTTTAAGCCATCACGAAGCCCATTTAGAGATCGAAAGTGAGTTGGGCAAAGGCAGCGTTTTTCGCTGCCTTTTTTCTAGCGGGCGGGGGCAGCCATCAAAAGTGCATCTCTCTAAAACAGGTTAGCAGGTGGTATCGCCTAGCCGTCATACAAATGTCATATTATCGGCCCATACTGCTCGTATAATATGGTTCTCGCTGTTGCATATTAATAATATAGCCCTAGACGTATTCTAGGCTAAGGAGAATTGACTAAATGCAGATTAGAACGCTGATTGGAGTTCTAGGGCCTGTTTTGGGTGTACTGCTTGCCGGCAACGGCATGGCTGCTAATTCGCTGGACCCCAACCTTACGGAATACAACAAAGCCAGCGGTGTGGCTGGTACCCTATCCAGTGTTGGCTCCGATACGTTGGCTAATCTAATGACTCTGTGGGCGGAAGAGTTTAAAAAACTTTATCCGAGTGTGAATATTCAAGTTCAGGCTGCTGGCTCTTCAACAGCTCCCCCCGCACTGACTGAAAATACTGCCAATATTGGTCCCATGAGTCGGAAAATGAAGGGTAATGAGGTAGAAGCCTTCGAAAACAAATATGGTTATAAGCCGACCCCCATCCGGGTAGCTATTGATGCCTTGGCCGTTTATGTTAACAAGGATAATCCCATCGAGAAAATCACCCTGCCCCAGGTAGATGCGATTTTTTCCGCTACTCGCAAATGTGGTTACCCGGAAGATATCAAGGTTTGGGGAGATTTGGGTTTAGGGGGCGAGTGGCTTCATCGCCGCATCCAACTTTTTGGCCGCAATTCGGTTTCAGGCACTTATGGCTACTTTAAGAAAGCTGCCCTCTGCAAAGGTGATTTCAAGAATACGGTCAACGAGCAGCCAGGTTCTGCCTCGGTGGTTCAGGGGGTGACCAAATCGATTAATGGGATTGGCTACTCTGGTATCGGTTATCAGACTTCTGGGGTACGTGCGCTTCCCCTTGCGACCAAGACGGGCGCGCCCTCCGTGGAGGCAACCGCGGAAAACGCAGTGAAGGGACAGTATCCCCTGACGCGCTTTCTTTACGTCTATGTCAACAAGCATCCCAATGAACCTTTGTTGCCGCTAGAGCAGGAGTTTATCAAAATGGTACTCTCCAAAGTGGGTCAAAGAGTGGTGATTAAAGATGGTTATATTCCGTTGACCGCCCCGATTGCGGCTAAGGATCTCGCTAAAATTGGAGTAAAGGGGTTAGGAACTGCTAATTAACGCGAGAAATCTCTATTCACTAGAAGCGCCTTGGGAAACGAGGCGCTTTTCTTTCTGTATTTTTTGTTATTGTGTCTTAGACTAAAATGGTTGCTAAAGCTTCAGAGACGGAAGAGCAGGTGGTTCCTTCCCCCCATTCGCCGGTGGCCATACGCCGCCGTCGCTGGCGTAACATCAAGGATCACTTAGCACGCTATTGCATTGCTGCCGGTGGTGTTAGCGTTATTATTGCCATCGTACTGATTTTCTTTTACCTCTTGTACGTGGTGATCCCCCTGTTTCGTCCTGCTCAGCTAGAGCCCGCTGCCCAGTATCCAGCCCCTGGGGACAATGGGGCGAATACGCTTCACTTAGCCTTGAATGAATATAACGATATGGGCTTACGCTTGACTGAGCAAGGGCAAGCGGTCTTCTTCTCTACTGAGGAGGGCAAGGTGGTTTTAGAAACCCCATTGCCCTTTCCCAATCCCAAGGAGGCAGCCGTGACTAGCTTTGCCGCCGGCGATCCGGCCGGCAAGGTAATCGTCTATGGTCTATCCAATGGCCACGCCCTGCTGGCGCGCCATGCCTACCGCGTCTCCTATCCTGACAATGTACGCACTATTACGCCCCGATTAGAATACCCCCTTGATAAAGCCCTGTTGGCGGTGGACCCTAAGGGGCAGCCCTTGCGCCTTATTAGTGCTCAATCGGATGAGGATCAGACTACCATCGCCGCAGTGACCACAGATGGACGCTTGGTTTTAGTCAGTTTTACCGCACAGCAGTCCTTTCTCGATGATGAAATTACCGTTGAACAGACGACTGCCTCGCTAGATCTGTCTCCGCTGCAAGCGACGCATTTAGTGCTGGATGAGCAGCAAGAGGAATTATATGTGGCGGACTCGGAGGGTTATATTAATTACTATCAGCTCCGTGACAAGGAAACGCCGCACCTAGTGCAGCGGGTAAAGGCGGTTTCAGAAGAAGTTCGGATAACCGCCTTGTCTTTTCTTGCGGGCGGTATTTCTCTCCTGGTAGGGGATTCTTCCGGCCAGATTGCCCAATGGTTCCCGGTGCGCAATGAAGGCAATCATTATACTTTGGAACAAATCCGCACCTTCAATACTCAACAGGCACCCATTATGGCCATTGCCTCCGAGCATGCCCGGAAAGGTTTCTTGGCGGTGGATTCTTCTGGTCAGGTGGGTGTTTATCATACTACGGCTCACCAAACGCTGCGGGTTGCAAACATCAGCAAGGCCCCGCTGGTAACAGTAGCTATTGCGCCCCGGGCCGATGGGATGCTAGCCAGCGACTCTCAGGGCAAGATTTATTTCTTGAAGATAGAGAATCCGCATCCTGAGGTCTCTTGGCAAGCGCTATGGGGGAAAGTCTGGTATGAAAGCCGGGATAAGCCTGAGTTTCTCTGGCAATCCTCATCTGCGAGCGATGATTTCGAGCCAAAATTTAGCCTGACACCACTCACGTTTGGTACCTTCAAGGCTGCTTTTTATGCCATGTTATTCGCTGTTCCACTGGCCATTTTAGGGGCGCTTTATACCGCTTATTTTATGAGCGCCAAGATGCGCGGGCTGGTCAAGCCCACCATCGAAATCATGGAGGCCCTTCCCACGGTTATTCTCGGTTTTTTAGCGGGTCTTTGGCTGGCGCCTTTGGTCGAGGATAATCTCCCAGGGGTCTTTGCTTTCTTGTTGCTATTGCCCGTGGGAGTCTTTATGGCTGCTTATTTATGGCGCTGCTTGCCTAGCTGGGTGCGCCAATGGGTTCCCGAGGGTTGGGAAGCCGCCTTGCTTCTTCCCGTGGTAGTGGGGCTAGGGATTCTTGCCGCGGCGCTAAGCCAGCCGCTGGAAGTGGCTTTGTTTAATGGCAATATGCCCCAGTGGCTCAGCACCCACCTGGGGATTGCTTATGATCAGCGTAATTCCCTCGTGGTCGGGTTTGCCATGGGATTTGCCGTCATACCGACGATTTTTTCCATCTCCGAAGATGCTATTTTCAGTGTCCCCAAGCAGCTCACTTTTGGTTCCTTGGCGCTGGGTGCTACTCCTTGGCAGACTCTGGTGAGGGTGGTGCTTTTGACCGCAAGTCCCGGTATTTTCTCTGCGGTAATGATTGGTCTTGGCAGGGCAGTAGGCGAGACCATGATCGTCTTAATGGCGACGGGCAATACTCCTATTATGGATTTTAATCCTTTCCAAGGCTTCCGCGCCTTGTCCGCGAATATTGCGGTGGAGATGCCTGAGTCCGAGGTTGATAGTACCCACTACCGTATTTTGTTTCTTGCCGCGTTAGTATTATTTATGGTGACTTTCGTTTTTAATACGCTCGCTGAGATCGTGCGCCAGCGGCTACGAAAAAAATACAGCAGCTTGTAGTCGTTAAAGGGGAGAAAGGTTTAAATGAAAGCGTGGTTTAAGTCAGGTGCGCCGTGGGTGTGGTTGACCGCGGGTACAGTCAGTATCAGTCTCATGATGGTCGTGGGTTTGTTGATATTGATTGCGGTCAAAGGATTGGCGCATTTTTGGCCAGCCCAAGTAGCGGAAATTCATTATACCCAGCAGGATGGGGAGAGAGTGCGTTTGATGGGTGAAGTCGTCAGCCAAGAGCGGGTTCCCCGTCAGCGTTTACTGGATAGAGGTTATACGCTGCCAGAGGGAGCTCCGCTGGTTACCCGCAGCTTGTTCAAAGTCGGTAACCGGGATTTTTTGGGTGCTGATTTTTTATGGATCGTGGCGCCATTGATTCACGATACCCATTATCCGCGAGCATTAATGGTCATTGAACGCCGAGAATGGGGCGATTTTTATGGTTACCTGAAATCTGTCAAGGAGCAAGATAGGGTTGTTGCCGTAGGTAAAAATGCTTGGGAAGCATTGCAGCAACGGATGGCTAGAGCTAATGAACTGTACGCCCGAATTAAGACGATTGAAGAAGGTGATATTGGGGCCATCAATTATAAATTAGAACAGCTACGTTTGCGCCGCCGAGCGTTGGAACTGGAAGAAGAGCCTGCCCCGCAAGCTTATGCCCAAATCAAAGCGAGGGAAGCAGAGCTTCAAGGAACCTATGCCACGATTCAGAAAGAACTCAATGGACTTTACCAGCAAATCAGGCGAGATAGTTTAACGGCTGAGATTGCGGATGGCCAGGTAGTGGAAATCCCGTTAGAGAAGGTGGTACGGGCCTACCGCCCTAATGGGATGGGGATAGGAGAAAAGATCCGTTTTTACGTCACAAAGCTCATTGAATTTGTGACGGAGGATCCCCGTGAGGCCAACACGGAAGGAGGAATCTTTCCCGCCATTTTTGGGACGGTGATGATGGTCCTTATCATGTCGGTCATCGTCACTCCTTTTGGGGTAGTGGCCGCGGTTTATTTACGGGAATATGCGCAACAAGGATTGTTGATACGTATTATCCGGATCGCGGTCAATAATCTAGCCGGTGTGCCTTCTATCGTTTATGGCGTATTTGGCCTGGGATTTTTTGTTTATTTCTTGGGAGGTAATGTGGATCGTTGGTTTTTCCCGGAAGCATTACCGGCGCCGACCTTCGGTACTCCAGGTTTACTTTGGGCCTCCCTGACCTTGGCTATTCTGACGATGCCCGTGGTTATCGTGGCAACGGAGGAGGGATTATCGCGTATTCCACGCTCCATTCGGGAGGGGAGCCTAGCATTGGGGGCCACCCGGGCAGAAACCTTATGGCGTACCGTATTGCCCATGGCCGTTCCCGCCATGATGACGGGGCTTATTTTGGCGGTGGCGCGGGCCGCCGGTGAAGTAGCGCCCCTGATGATGGTGGGGGTAGTCAAGCTGGCTCCTTCCTTGCCTCTGGATGGGAATTTTCCATTCTTGCATCTGGATCGTAAATTCATGCACTTAGGCTTTCATATCTATGATGTGGGCTTCCAAAGTCCGAATGTGGAAGCTGCCCGCCCTTTAGTATATGCAACGGCTTTGTTGCTGATTCTGATTATCGTGGCCCTCAACCTCGCCGCGATTATGATTCGTAACCGACTCCGGGAAAAATACCGTGCCGCAGAGACTTAAAAAAAAGACGAAAACCATGAACCAGGAGACTCATGATAAAACACCGCGAACCCATGGGATGGATATTTCTTTAATCGAGCGCGGCGTTAAAAAACTTAAGCTAAAAGATGAAACTTGCTGTTTGCAGGTCAAACAATTCAATTTCTATTACAACCAGCATACTCAGGCGCTTAAAAGCATTAATCTCATTATTCCGGAACGCCGGGTGACTGCATTTATCGGTCCGAGCGGATGCGGCAAATCCACCCTGCTGCGTTGCTTTAACCGCATGAACGATCTGATTGATGGAGCCCGTATCGAAGGAGAAATGTTGCTTAACAAGCAAGATATTTATGGCAAAAATGTTAATGTGCCTGATCTGCGACGCCGGGTTGGCATGGTGTTTCAAAAACCTAATCCTTTCCCCAAGTCCATTTACGAGAATGTCGCTTACGGGCTGCGTTTACAGGGAGTCAAGAACCGCCGTACCCTGGATAAGGTCGTGGAAAAATCCCTTAGAAGTGCCGCTTTATGGGATGAGGTTAAAGATCGTCTGGACGATAATGCGGTGGGTCTTTCCGGCGGCCAGCAGCAGCGGTTGGTCATTGCCAGGGCCATTGCCATTGAACCGGAGGTCTTGCTACTGGATGAGCCTGCTTCAGCCCTGGACCCTATCTCCACCCTTAAAATCGAAGAATTGATCTATGATTTGAAGGATAAATATACGATTGTGATTGTTACCCATAATATGCAGCAAGCAGCGCGGGTTTCTGACTATACAGCGTTTATGTATTTAGGCGAATTGATTGAGTTTGGCGACACCGGTACATTATTTACTAATCCGAAAAAGAAACAGACCGAGGATTACATTACCGGTCGCTATGGCTGATGGTTTTTGGTAATTTTAAGACACAAGGAGTGGATAATGGCCCATAGCACGACCCCCCATACTTACCGGCAGTATGATAAGGAATTAGAGGATATTCGGACTCGCGTTCTGGCCATGGGCGGACTGGTGGAACGGCAGATCGCCGAGGCCGTGGATGCCTTGGTGAGTGGAGACGTGGAAAAGGCCGAAGCGGTGATCAGCCAGGATTACCGGGTCAATGCCATGGATGTTTCCATTGACGAGGAATGCACCCAGATTTTAGCCCGCCGCCAACCGACGGCGGGTGATTTGCGGTTGGTAATGGCGGTGATTAAAACCATTGCCGATCTGGAACGGATTGGGGATGGGGCTGAACGCATAGGCCGCACGACGGTTCGCCTATCGGAACGGGAGAAGCCGGCGAATATTTTTGATTCCATAAGTTCCCTCTCTAGTCACGCCTTAGGAATACTCCGGGATTCCCTGGATGCCTTTGCCCGTATGGATGCTGAGGCGGCTCTTGCCGTAGCGGCGAGAGATACTCAGGTGGACGCCCGGTACGAGAGTATTTTGCGTCAACTGATTACCTACATGATGGAGGACCCCCGCAATATTTCCTGGGCGGTAGAACTGATTTGGGTAGCCCGGGCCCTGGAACGAATTGGCGATCATGCTTGTAATATCTGCGAGTACGTTATTTATTTAGTCAAAGGCAAGGATGTGCGCCATACCAGCTTGGAAGGGATGGAGCAGATCGTTCGCGAAAAATAATTTTTTCCTCCTCCTCTCGCCTAGACGCCGCTTAAGGGGTTGGTGGCTCATCTGGAGTTACCGGACAATAGCGTGATTACGGTAAAAACGGAGTTTAATGAATGTTAAGCCAGCGGCACCCTGATACCTTGGCTGCCATCGATCTGGGCTCCAATAGCTTTCATATGATCATTGCCCGCGTAGTCAGGGAAGGCCAGCTACAGGTTTTGGACCGTTTGCGGGAGATGGTTCAATTGGCCGCTGGCCTGGATGAGGCAGGATGCCTGAGTGAAACAGCCCAGGAGCGCGCCCTGAATTGCCTGGCGCGATTTGGTCAGCGGTTGCGGCACCTTCCTCCCTGGGCTATTCGGGCCGTGGGCACCAATACCCTGCGGCAGGCAAAAAATGCAGATGAATTCTTAAAGCGGGCCTCCGCTGCCTTGGATCATCCCATTGAAGTGATTGCCGGAGATGAGGAGGCCCGCTTGATTTATTTAGGCGTTTCCCATGCCCTGGATTTTGATAATGTCCGGCGGTTAGTGGTGGATATTGGGGGGGGAAGCACGGAATTCATTATTGGTGAGGGCGCTGAGGAAGGTCGTTACCGGCAAAGCATTGAAATGGGTTGCGTTCGCTATAGCCGCCGCTTTTTCCCTCAGGGGGAGCTGAATAAAGCCGCGATGAGGCAAGCCGAAATTGCCGCCCGTACAATGTTGCAAGACTTTGAGCAGTCTTTTCGCCATCTGGGATGGGAGGAGGCTATCGGGGCTTCAGGGACAATCCGGACGGTGGCCCGGGTGGTCGCTGCCCAGGGTTGGTGTGGGAGTGGCACGATCACGGCCGCCTCCCTGAAAGCCCTGGCTGATCTTATGGTGGATGCGGGACAGGTCAAACGCCTTAAGCTTGAAGGGCTCAGTGCTGAGCGGGGACCCGTATTTCCGGGAGGTGTAGCAGTGCTCAAAGGGGCTTTTGAAAGCTTGGGAATTAAACGCATGACGGTTTCGGATGGTGCCTTGCGGGAGGGACTGCTCTACGATCTCATTGGCCGGATTCGCCATGAAGATGTGCGTGACCGTACGGTCGCTGATTTAGCCCAGCGCTATCATGTGGATGAGTCCCATGCTTCTCGTGTTAAAGATACCGCCTTGGTATTGCTGGAAACGGTGGCTTCCACATGGAAGTTCGAGGAAGAGCATTTTTTGCTTTTAAAGTGGGCAGCAATATTGCATGAGGTGGGCCTTGCCCTCTCCCATAGTCAGTACCATAAGCATGGCGCCTATCTGCTAGCCTATAGTGATCTGCCCGGCTTTTCCCAACAAGAGCAGCAAGTCCTGGCATTTTTGGTACGGGGGCATCGCCGCAAGCTGTCGGCTGCCAAATTGGATTTGCTGCCCGAAGATCTCCGCCAGCCTACGCTGCGTCTTTGCCTGCTGTTGCGGCTGGCGGTTGTACTTAACCGTAATCGTTCACCGGCGGCGCTGCCTTGCCTGCTATTCAAGGTAGATAAAAATATTTTAAAGCTCAAGTTCCCTGACGGATGGTTGCTCCAGCATCCGTTGACCGAAGCTGATCTAGCGCAAGAGACCGCCTATATTAAGGTTGCCGGTTACCGCCTAAAGGCCAAATAAGTGCCAACAGAAAGCGAAATCAAGTTGCGGTTGTCTCTAGGGCAACTTTCCAAATTCAGCGCCCACCTCTGGGTGAAAGAGCATGGGAAACAGGGTCCAACGCGTAAGCATTTACACAGCACCTATTTTGATACGCCTGATTTGCGCCTTCTGGACCAAGGGGTAGGACTTCGGGTGCGGCGAATGGACCATCGCTGGGTTCAGACACTCAAGGGAGATAATTCTGGGAAGGCAGGCCTCCAGCGGCGCCAGGAATGGGAAGGTGAAGTAGAACATAATGCCCCCGATCTGGAGCGGCTAGCGGCAGAAGCCAAAATCGGAGTGCTTAAGGAGTCAGATCTCGCGTCCCGTTTAATCCCGGTGTTTGAAACAGATTTTTCTCGCACCATCTGGCTTTTGTGGCTAGGGGATGCGGTGGCTGAATTGGCCTTGGACGAAGGGCATATTCGTGCTCATGGCCGCACTGAGCCCTTATCTGAGTTGGAACTGGAGCTGAAACAGGGGGCCGAAAAAGATCTCTATTCAGCCGCTTTACATCTAACCGAGATTTTTCCCCTTGCCGTGGAACATGCCAGCAAGGCTGAGCGGGGTTACCGGCTTTACACTCAGCAATTTTCTCCTCTCTCTGCGCCAGGGTTTGTACCTGTTGAGGCTGTTTCCGATGTCCAGTCGTTAAGCTATTGGTTGGCCCACTTGCAATACGGTGAGCGGTTACTGCTCGAGCGATGCGATTCCCAAGGGAGCAGTCACCTGCGGGCAGCAGCTGAAGGTTTGCGTGGGGTGATAATAGCGGCGGGACAGAAAGTAGAAATCTCCCTGCAAGAGGATTTGGATTGGCTGACCAAGGGGCTGCAGGCAAGCAAAGACTTTTCTGAAATCAGTACCCTGGTGGCTGCTCCCCACTATAGCCGATTATTATTGCGCTTGGGGAAGTATTTAGCGGAGTTGGAAGAAAAGCAGTAATTTTTTTGCTAGCCTAACCTGTATCCTCTTACGATAAAGGAGGCGTCTATGATGAATTACGGAATTTCGATAGCGTTGATAGTTGGTTTCGCTTTTGCCGGCGGCGCCATGGCGGCAGGTGGCTCCCAGCAAAAGTTGGCGATTCAAAGCGCTGGGCAAATACACCCGGTGCCACAAGCCGCTTATCAGCCGGACCGGAAGGCCACCTACAAGGTAGTGTTCGATCTGACCCAGGCCGCCGCCAAGCCCAACCAGTTAAGTCCCGCCCTAGAGCGCGTGGCGCGCACGGTGAATTTGTACGCCAGCGCTGGCGTGCCGCTGGAGCACTTAAAATTTGTTGCGGTTGCCCACGGTCCTGCCACTTCCATCGCTTTGGACGAGGTCCACTACCGGGAGCAATATGGTACCGCCAATCCCAATTTGCTGGTGATTGAGGAGCTGCGTAAGGCGGGGGTGGATATTGCCGTATGCGGCCAAGCGGTGGTGGAACATCATTACGCTTATGAATGGGTTGATCCCCGCGTTACCTTGGCCTTGTCTGCTTTGACGACCATTATGGATTTACAGCAACAGGGCTACGCTCTCATGCCTCTCTAGTGTATTCATGAAAAGGAGAATGCACCATGCCCCCTTTTATTTTGCCACGGCTGTTGCTGGTAATCCTCCTTGTGGTGAGTTCTGCCAGCACTTCCCTTCTGGCGGCGGAGAAGGCCGACGACTATCTGCCGCCTTGGAATCCGCCGCCGCCAGGAGGAGTATCCTTCGCTGTGCCGCCCGTGAATGCGATTGCCGATTTGCATGGGGATATTATTGATCCACAGCTGGTGGTGTTCTTTGCCGGTAACCAATTCATGGTGGTTCATGATTTGATGGTGGCCTTCAAGCAGGCTCATCCCCAGTACCAGCGGGTGTTCGTGGAAACGCTACCGCCAGGCATTGAAGCCAAGCAGATCGAAACCGGTTCCCTGGTGATGGGTAACTTGCGCATCACGCTGAAACCCGATGTCTATACGGCTGGCAAGGGCGCCATTGCTGAGCTTCAGCAACAGCATGGCTGGTTCGCGGAAACCTATGATTACGCCCGCAATCCGCTTGCGATCATGGTGGCCAAGGGCAACCCTAAGCATATTAAAAGCCTAGCCGATCTGGGCCGTCCCGACGTGCGGGTCGCCATGCCCAACCCTAAATGGGAGGGTATCGGAAAGCAGATCATCGCCAGCTATCGTAAGGCTGGCGGCGAGGCGCTTGAGCGTGCCATCATGGAAACCAAGGTAGCGGACGGTAGCACCTATCTGACTTATATGCATCACCGCCAATCACCGTTGCGCGTGCTCCAGGGCCAATCCGATGCGGCGCCGGTGTGGTCGACCGAGCCGTATTTCCAACAGCAGATCCTGCGACACCCCGTGGAAACGGTACCGATACCACCGGAACAGAATACCATCGCCACCTATACCGCCGCCCGCCTCAAGGATGCTCCCCACGAGCAGGCTGCGTGGGATTTTTTCGCTTTTATGAAGAGCCCCGCAGCCCAGGCCGTCTATAAGAAATACGGCTTCCAGCCACCGCGCTCCGGGGAGTCGCCATGAAGTTTTTATCGTTGATCGTGATGTGGGCACTGGCTTTCAGCGCCCATGGAGTTGACTTATACGTATATGGTCCTGGCGGCCCGGCTCCGGCGATGAAGGCCGCAGCGGCTGCTTTTGAAAAGGCTTCCGGAACGAAAGTGGTGGTTACGGCTGGTCCCACCCCAACTTGGATTGAGGCCGCGCGGGGCAATGCCGATCTGCTCTATAGCGGCTCGGAGCACATGATGTCGGACTTTCTCGTTATGCTGGGATCGATGCTGGCAGCAGATACGGTGCGGCCGATGTATTTACGGCCAGCGGCGATCCTGGTGCGGCCGGGCAATCCCGCCGGCATCGGCGGTTTGGTGGATCTTCTCAAACCTGGCCACCGCATACTGGTGGTCCATGGCGCGGGCCAAGTTGGCTTGTGGGAAGATATTGTGGGCCGCGACGGCGACATCACCACTTTACGGGCGCTGCGCAGCAATATCGTGCACTACGCCACAAACACAGGCGCAGCTAAGGAGCGCTGGCTGACGGACCCAAAAATCGATGCCTGGATTGTTTATAATATTTGGGCTATCGCCAATCCTGGCATTGCCGACGTGGTTCCCTTGGAGCCCCACTATCGCATCTACCGTGATTGTGGAATAGTGCTTACCGAGCGCTCCCGCGCCAAACCGGAGGCACAAGCCTTTACTCGCTTTCTCGAAAGCGACCAGGGCCGCGCGATCTTTGAGCGGTTTGGCTGGGTGAGGCGCGATGCCGAGGCTGCTGCAGCCAAGGAGGGGTTCTGATGCCTGCCATATTGATATCTTTACGCTGGCTTACGGTTTTGCCGCTTTTGCTCGGGTTACCGTGGGCTGCTGTCCAGGCGCTTGATGCCGCTACTATCGCCGCCCAGGGCAATGGCCGGGGCGCCGCGCCTTGCGTTACTTGTCATGGCGTTGATGGCGTGGGCCAGGCTGCTATGAGTTCTCCGCGGTTGGCTGGTCTTAATGCCGCCTATCTTTTGAAGCAGCTCGATGATTTTGCCAGTGGCGCGCGCGACAATCCCATCATGACCCCCCTGGCAACGGCTCTTGGTACCGATGAGCGGCAAGCCCTGGCGGAATATTACAGCCAACTGCCCCTGCCAGAAGCGTTGAGAGCTTCCAACAACATTACCCAAGCGTCTATTGATAGCGTTGGCGCGATTCTGGCTACACGGGGGCGCTGGTCGGATAGCATTCCTGCCTGCGAGCAGTGTCATGGTCCACGGGGTATCGGCGTGGGCGCGCATTTTCCGCCCCTGGCGGGGCAGCCGTCCAGCTACCTTGCCTCCCAACTCCGTGCCTGGAAGGAGGGGCAGCGGCGTAATGATCCCTTGGGGCTAATGGGGCATATTGCCGAGAAGCTTAGTGACTCCGATATTGATGCCGTGGCTAACTGGTTCGCCTTCGTTACCCGACCTATTGGCGACAAGGAGGAAACGCCATGATCCCACTACCTCGTTCGTTCCGTGTTCTATTTACTCCCGTATTCACGCTGTTGGTGCTTGCCAGTGGCCTTTCCCTGGGGCAGGAAAATGCCGCGGGGACGGAACCCAGCTTTGCGCCGCCGTCTGAAACGGCGATTCCCGACAATGAATTTGGCGCCATGGTGCGGCGAGGCCGGGATATTTTCCTCCATACCCGCCAAAAGGCCAGGGCCTATGTGGGTAATGGTCTTAGCTGCGTCAATTGCCATCTGGACGCCGGTCGGCTTGAGGATTCAGCGCCCCTTTGGGGAGCCTATGGCCGGTATCCCCAGTTCCGCTCCAAAAACGATCACGTCAACAATTTCACCGAGCGGCTGCAAGGCTGCTTTATGTACAGCATGAACGGCAAAGCGCCACCCGCCGGCAGCGAGGTGCTGATAGCTCTGGAAACCTACGCTTACTGGCTGGCCAGCGGCGCGCCCATTGGTGTTACCTTGCAGGGTGCTGGTTTCCCGAAGCATTTCAAGCCGCCGCAGCCTCCTGATTATGCCCGCGGCCAGCAAGTTTTCAACGCCCAATGCGCCCTCTGTCACGGTAGTGATGGACAAGGCCAGAAAGCGGCCGGCGAATACGTTTTTCCACCCCTGTGGGGTAACGATTCCTATAACTGGGGAGCCGGCATGCACCAGCTTGATAATGCCGCCGGTTTTATTAAGGCGAATATGCCCCTGGGATTAGGGAATAGTCTGAGCGATCAGGAAGCGTGGGATGTGGCCCTATTTATCAACGCCCACGAGCGGCCGCAAGATCCCCGCTATACGGGCGATTTGGCGGAAACCCGCAAGCTGTACCATGATACGCCAAACTCTTTGTATGGCCTTGAGATAAAGGGTCGGTTGCTGGGGTTCGCGCCAGGGAAATAGATCGAAAAGTCCTATTTTTATTGATTAGACTATAACTCTTTGCGATCTTTGCTACTTTGTCGTTCTCAGCCTGATTGCTTCGGCCTGAATGTGCGTATATGCGTATTGGCTGCGCCCCTGGTTGATAAACGTTTGCTCACTGTGTGACTTTAGCCGCCATGGAGCGGATGCCAAGTTGTATTTTTAACGGTGGTCATTGGTTTTTCCGGGTAAAACGAATAATTTGGCGGCGATCCCGTTTAGAGGGACGGCCTTGGGCAGTGGGTTCCTGGTATTCACGTGCCTCTCTTAATTGCGTAGCCAGGGCTTGCCGCTTTGCTTCACTGGCTTCGCTTTCCTGGTAAAGCAGCGAGGCTTCGGTTGCGGGGCGGCGTTGTTTGGATAACTTATCAATGGTGACTTCATATTCGAAGTGACCACGGCGAATGATTAAACTATCACCAACGGCAACCCGTTGACCTGCTTTAACCCGGCGGCCATTAAGGTGAACTTTACCGCCATTGATTGCTTCCACCGCGAGACTGCGGGTTTTGAAAAAGCGGGCGGCCCAGAGCCATTTATCGAGGCGGATTTTTTCGACTTCGGAGGTCATGGCTGCCCATCGGCTTGCTTTTGGGCTGCTGCCAGCATGGTATCAATTTGCGTCTCCGCCTGGAGCCAATCTTTCTCCGGACTGCCATTTTGTAGCCTCCGTTTTTCAGCAATATAATAAGCCGCTTCCGCGATCATCTTCCAGCGTTCTTCAGGGCTAACAGGACGTGGTCCAGGTTTCGCCAAGCTGGTTTTATCGGGATCGGCGGCAGCTTTTTGAGGCGTTTCCGGCGTCTTGGTTCCCCCCGTAGGCGCAGGAGGGGGATGTGTATCTGAAGCGGAGTTCTCTAAACTTATTTCCTCTAGCTTAGCGAGAATCCGGTTGAGTTGTTGAGCGGCCGTTTTTGACAGTTTAGCGGCTACCGTTGCGATGATATCTTTGAATGTTTGACTCATAGCAATAATCCTTGTCGCCATTAGACGAAGCGAGTTGCTGATTGACTAAGTAAGGATGCAGAAACGAGCCGCGTGTTACTCATTACCCACTGGCCAGGGCTGCTGTCCCCGGAATTTCAGTCTCTAAATATAGACTAAGAAACTCTGGAATTCTTTCCTCCAACCAATACTGGGGGCGCCACGGCCAGGGACCGCCAATAAATCCCACGTGCCCCCCTCGCGTGCTGAGTTCCAGTTGGACGCAGCGGGAGAGATCCGAGGCCGAAGGAATGGCATCCTGGGGCAAAAAGGGATCGTCCACGCTGTGTAGAAGCAGCGTGGGAATTTGGATTTTGCGCAGAAAGGGGCGGCAACTGGAGCGCCGCCAATAGTCATCGGCATCAGCAAATCCATTGAGGGGAGCGGTCACTAAATTATCGAATTCCTTAAACGTCCGCACTTCTTTTAGGGATTTAAGATCGAAGGGGCAGTCTGGGTGGTGAAGTTTATATCGCACGGAGCGTTGCAGCGCCTTCACCAAAGACCACTGGTAGGCGCGGGAGAGCCCCTGTTCTAGCTGCCAGGCCGCCCGGGCCAGATCAAAGGGAACGGAAACCCCAACTGCGGCTCTGAGATTGGCCTGGGAGCCGGTTTCTCCAAGCCATTTGAGCAGAATATTACCCCCCAGGGAATAGCCGACCGCTGCTAAAGGGGTAGCGGGTTCCCGCTGGCGCAGACTGGTAAGCAGCGTTTGAAAATCCCCCGTATCGCCGGAGTGGTAGCTGCGGGTTAGCCGGTTGGGTTCGCCGCTGCAACCGCGCAGGTGCAGCAGCACCCCGCGCCAGCCCCGCCGGGCAATAGCTTTGAGAATGCCAGAAGCGTAACGGGAGCGATAGGACCCTTCAAGTCCGTGAATGACAATGACGATAGGACCTTTTCCCTTACCGCTCCAAGCGAGATCTACAAAATCCCCATCTGGCAATTCTAGCCGTTCCCACAAAACCTCTATCCGGGAAGGGGGGCGAAAACGCGACCCCCATACCGTTTGAATATGGGGGCCAGGCAGCCACCAGGCGGGTTGGAACTCGCTGGGGACGATCATAGTCGCGCTACGCTTTGCCCTGAAGCTGAGCGAGAATCGCTTCGCTTTCCAGGGTCGAGGTATCCTGAGTAATGGTTTCACCCCGGGCGATAGTTCGAAGCAAGCGGCGCATAATTTTGCCGGAGCGGGTTTTCGGCAGGCCATCTACAAACCGGATTTCGTCCGGTTTAGCGATAGGGCCAATTTGTTCGGCTACCCAAGCCCGCAGTTCTTCAGCTAAGGGGGCGCCTCCGTTTCCATCTTTGGCGGGGCGATTGCCTTTCAGAATGACATAGGCCAGGATAGATTCTCCCTTGATATCGTCAGGGCGGCCCACCACGGCTGCTTCCGCCACCTTGGGGTGGGCTACCAAGGCGGATTCGATTTCCATGGTCCCCAGGCGGTGTCCCGAGACATTCAAGACATCGTCCGTTCGTCCCATGATCCAGAAATAGCCATCTTCATCCCGGCGGGCGCTATCGCCGGCCACATAGTATTTGCCGCCGAATTGGCGCCAATAGGTTTCGTAGTAGCGCTGATCATCCCCCCAAATGGTGCGAAGCATGGCAGGCCAAGGCCGGGTAATGACCAAGTACCCGCCCCGATCGGCGGTGGTAATGGGCTCTCCTTGTTCATCCACCACTGCGGCGCTCACGCCTGGCAGAGGGAGTGTGCAGGAGCCGGGTTTAGTGGGAATGGCGCCAGGAACCGGGGAGATCATGTGAACACCCGTCTCTGTTTGCCACCAGGTATCTACAATGGGGCAACGCTCGTTGCCGATAATGCGGTGATACCACATCCAGGCTTCCGGATTAATAGGTTCCCCGACGGTGCCTAGCAATCTTAGCTGGGATAAGTCATAGCCGGCGGGGATATCATCTCCCCATTTCATCAAGGCGCGGATCGCCGTGGGGGCAGTGTAGAAAATGGTCACCTTATGATCTTGGCAGAGCTTCCAAAAGCGGCCAGCATCGGGAAAAGTGGGGACTCCTTCATACATAACCAGGGTAGCGCCTACCGCAAGCGGTCCATAGGTCGTATAACTGTGGCCCGTCACCCAGCCTACATCGGCGGTGCACCAAAAGATATCGTCGTCGCGAATATCAAAGACCCACTTCATAGTGGTAGCGGTACCAAGTAGATAACCGGCGCTGGCATGTTGAATGCCCTTGGGTTTACCCGTAGAGCCGGAAGTGTACAGCAGGAATAGAGGATGCTCGGCGTTTACCCATACTGGTTCACAATGGCTATCCGCCTTGGCCTCCATTTCATGCCACCATAGATCCCGTCCGCTGGTCATGGCGATCTCGTGGCCCGTGCGTTGTAGGACAATAACGCGCTGAATGCTTGCACAGCCTTCCTGTAAGGCGCGATCAGCAGCGGCTTTGAGTGCTACGGTACGTCCTCCTCGATGGCCGCCATCGGCGGTAATAAGCAGTTTTGCTTCTGCATCCTCGATGCGGCCTTTTAGGGATTCAGCGGAGAAGCCGCCGAATACCACTGAATGAATAGCGCCAATACGGGCGCAAGCCTGCATGGCAATGACCGCTTCGGGGACCATGGGCAGATAGATAACGACCCGGTCACCTGGAACAATACCCTGTCCTTTAAGGACATTAGCGAAGCGGCAAACCCGCTGGTGCAATTGGCGATAGGTTAGGGTTGTTACCTCCCCCGGCTCTCCCTCAAAAATAATGGCCGTCTTATTGCCCTTGTCTTCCAAATGCCGGTCTAGGCAGTTGAAGGAGACATTCAGCTCACCTTCGGTAAACCACCGATAGTAAGGCGGGTTGGTAGCGTCCAGGACGGTTTCGAAGGGCTTATGCCAGGTAAGTTCCGCCTTTGCCTGAACTGCCCAAAAACCTTCGAAATTCTCGTTGGCGGCTTGCACCAGGGAATCGAAGGCGGCCCTATCGGGAATGCGGGCTTTGGCGGAAAATTCAGCCGAAGGGGGGGAAAAGGCGTTCTTCACATAAAGTGGACCGAATATTTTTTTCATTCATAAACTTCTCCTGGCGCAGGGACTCCTTGATTTATGGGAGAAGGAGCGCCTCTTAGTAAAATAAATTTTCTGCCAAAGCGCAAGGTGTTTGCCGAGTAGATTGTTTTGGCGCGGCTTTGATCTGTCCTTAATCTCCGGTACAGAAAATATCAGAGAATTATAGATGCAAGCCTTGGACTTTAGAGAGAATTCCCTTGTGTTTCCTTTTTCATTCTACCAAGGATGAGAAGTTTAGATGGGAGATCGCCTAACGCTTACGCAAGCGTAACTGTGCCAAATTTACGTCCCGATGGAAGTAGGTGCTTAGGACGGTTGCGCAAGCATGAGTTGGGGTAAGCTAAAATGGGCGAGGCGTACTGCGGGGATACAGCGCTATTAAGGTGGCGGCAGAACAGAAGGCTGCCGCAAAGGCGGGGTGTTGGTAAAATTCCGTCGGCAGGCTTTGCAGAGGTAACGTTGATGTCCTTGTACTTTCCATTTCTAGCGCAAGAAGCAGGCTGGCAGGGTTTGCCGCCAAATCACCCGCGGCTAACCTTCCGATGAAACTATAATCCGCATAGTGTCTTATCCTTCAATTTATCTTAAATTAACGCTTTCCGTATCATAGGCACTGTTCTCGGCGTAGGCGATTGAGCGTTTGCCTATCCTCCGGGGATATATATAAATGCCCATGATGGGGCTGTTGCCGATGGCAGGCCGCGCACAGCGCCATGAGGTTGCTCTCTTGGTTTTGACTCTTGACGCCATTGCGGTGATGACTGTGGAGAAGCCGCTTGTGGGTATTTAAGTCGAGCTGGCAGCGTTCACAAGTATAGTTTTTGCTAGCTCTGTATTGCCTGCTAGCCTCATCCCAATCAGCAGTGTAATCTTCTTGGTTTCCTTGGCCCGCCTGGCGCTGTGGCAGGTGGCTGAAGAAAGAACTGTAAGTCGAGAAAAATTCTTGGATATCGAAAGTTTGGACGATCTCATGTGCTCGTCCGTGCCGCGCGCCCTTGTAATTCAGAGTTTCAAGGCAGTTCTGGCAAACCTGAAGCTGGGCACGCCCCTCTATTTTCTGCCTAGTGTACCGGTCTTTTCCAAACACATAAAATTTACCTTCGAGGCTATTGGTGACTACGTACCGTTCAAACCTGCCTTTTGTTTTCATGTTTTTGAGCGTCTTGCAGTCGGCGACATGGAATTTGTTCCCTTTCGAGCCTTCCTCTAGTAGCTTTTTTATCCGATTACCGTGGTCCTGGATATAGAGCAGTACCTGCCGTCCCTGGTAGCTAAGCAGGCCATTATGGATCTCGACCTCATTGAGGGGTAACGCAATGCCCTCTTCCAGCTTTATATCAATCGAATCCAGAGGTTTGGCTTGACGCTCCAGTGAAAATGCTACAGGTTCCGCGCCCATGCGCCGGACGGCGGCGTGCAGGGCGCTCAGGTCAGCATTCAACTTCATTACAATGGCTCCTCGATGATCTTGCGGATTTGCATCTCGGCATTGGTGATTACCCGGAAGCTGACGCGCCGGGAGCGGGCGCGATCTTCATTGCCTTGGGCATCCAGCACCAGTCGCGAGGAGGAAAAGCCCACGGCTGCAAAATGCCGCTTGACCCAGTCCCGATCTCTTTCCACCGCCGGCAGTTCATACACGTAATGGAGCACCGAGCGGGTCCTGCCCTGGGACAGCAACATATTAAGAAAATAAGCTTTAGTCTCGCTGACCCGGTTATTCCAGATGCTACTGGTATGGCCTTCGATACGGATCTCGTCGATGGAATCTTTATAGTGCTTTAAAATCACCAGATAGCGGGGAAAAAAGTCTGAAAGAATCTCTTTGAAGCGCTGCCGTATTTCCGTTGAGCCCGTGGCGAAAAGCACCTCCGGGGACAGGAACTCGAAAGCCAGGGTATCGGGATCAACTCTGGCGTCCCAGCGTTTAAGGTCCTTCTCGAACTCCTTCATCAGCGACTCATAAATAGCGACCTGATTTTCCTGATAGGCCACCGCGATTTCCTTGATCCGGTCGCGCTCCATAAAGGCGTCTCGCATCAGGGCAATAGCAATGAACATGAACACTATCATGAGCCCGGCCATCAGATCCGAGACCGAGAGCCAGTGGGCGCCTTCGCCCTCGCCGCCGGTGCGTGATTTGCCGAATATCGTTTCCATGGCTTGCCTCAGTTACTTGCTCTTCGCCGACTGTCGAAGCCCCGCGCTTGGGAAACCACATGGGCCATTTGCTCGGTGAGCTGGGAGTAGTCGTCCACGAAACGCCCGCTTATCGCGGCTAAAGCGCGGCCCATTTCGTTCATGACCCGCTCCACCTCTTGTTGCATAGTTCTATCGATGGCCTCGAGCTGTTTGTTGACGGCCTCCCCGGTGGTATTTACGGATTTGCGAAGTTCGTCCTCTACGGCCTGGAAGGAGCGGGCAATCGCTCGGGTTTGGGCTTGGAAGACCTCTTCCAGCGCGCCCTCCAGACGTTTTTGCATCGTTTCCATGGAGTCGGTGACCTGAAATTGCGCCTCCTTGAGGTGGGTCTCCAGCACCTTGTGGGCGTTTACCAGGGTATCGCCCACCGTCTTGGTGTTTTCTGCCACGCCCGTCGCCATGTTCCGGACCTGATCGTTGATTTCCTTGACTGTGTCTTCCATCTGCTCGCGGATGCGCACGCTGTTATTGGCGAGTTGGTCCGAGGCGTTTGCTAAATTTTCGTTAGTTCGGTGCACCCGATCTTCGAATTACTTGGCTCCTTCTACGATAGTTTGATTAACGACTTAGCTGGCGGTCACAATTTGCTCACCGGCGCCCTTGACCGCCGAGGAAACCTCATTGACCATGGTGTCCATCTGCTCACGGATTTGGGGGACCGCCTCTACCGCCCGGTCGCGCATATCGCGGAAACCCCCCAGGTGACGTTCAAGCTCCGCAAGCTGATGTTGAGTGGTGCTAAGCACGGTTCTCAGCTCGCCCATGGTCATTGGAATTTGCTTGGACTCCTCGCTGATATGCGCCACGGCCGCCTCAGTTTGGGTGATGGCCTGCACGCCCTGGGCGTACTGGCCAATCATCTGGCCAATTTGCTCCCGGTAATTCTCCTGCCACTGGACCAGCTTCTCCACGGCGGCGTTCAGGGCCTTGAAGTTATCGCCGAACTGCTCGGTAAGATTTTGGTTGAAGTCGGCGATGACCTCCTGTAGGGCATTGATGACCTGCTCGGTGGCTGACTTGGAGAGCATCTCCGCGAACTCATCCAGCTTTTTCCACAAATCGGTGCTGAACTGATCGAATTGTTGGCGCTGAAAAACTAATGTGCCGTAAATTTGCCCCTGGCATTCAGTAAAATTCAGCAGGCCAATGACAATGCCTGCGAAGGTGCCGAATATACCGAGCGACGTGAGAAGATTTGGCGTGTAATGCACAAACCCAAGGCCCCAAGCTCTAACCCTAAATCGGTTAGCAATTAAAATGATCAGGGCGACTATAAATATAGCGATCAGGCAAATGAGAATACCATTGGTCACCGAAACTGCAGGCCACTGATACAATTGCCCCTCGATTATCCCACCCAAGTTATACATACATGCTCCTCAAAAAATCCCCAGACTGTCCTTCAAAAAAATTTAGGCAAAGCAATTTCTTTGCCCGGGCAGCAGAGAAAGGCGTGCGGTATTTAAAGGATCTCTCTAAGAACACCGGGCGAGATATCGTCTATAAACACCTTGCTAACGGTTTTTTCTGGAGGATCTTTAAGATGTCTTCTCAGCGAGGGGGAAGGCGATTTTAGCCCGGTTGGAGTCGTATTAGCCCGGCGTAGTCCGTTAAACGAAAAAACGGTTATGAGCTTGATTAGGCAGGAGTGCGTGAAGAGAGTTGATTAAGAGTTGATGAAATGGACGCAGCCGTAAGGGTCCGTATTTTTGCGTTGATGCGGCCCTACCTCTAAATTAAGTTGATTTATTGGCGCCCCGGATACGATTCGAACGTATGACCTTCCCCTTAGGAGGGGGATGCTCTATCCAGCTGAGCTACCGGGGCAGAGATAATGCAGAGATAATATTGTTGGGAGCTAAGTAGGGTTTGGTGGGCTCTGCCATTTTCATGGGTGAATAAAACCCCGTTTAACATATTCCCGCTCTCTCTCGCGGAAGGGTAAATTTGACTATACATTTGGCGAATAGTAACCCACATTTTACCCTATGAGACTTGGGGAGTGAAGAGGGTTAGATTTATATTTAAGTGTGTTTACCCCGTTATCCATGTAGGAGGAGGGGCAAGTTTTCGCAAAGCGGTGGATGTATCTAAGCCCCGGCGGATTACTCTAGCCAATACACGCCCTTTTTATACGTGCATTTATAAGAGCGGTTGAACCGTATAATTAGGACTTTCTTCCCGGTAAAATCCTTATGGAGATGATTATGAGTATAATGGCAGGTATCGTGCTGAGATCAAAACCTATTCGGGATGGGGGGGTAGATGCCAAAGATTTATAAATCCCTTGACATTTGTAAGTATTTGGGTGCTTACTATAGGCATTACTTGGAATGGAGATGGAAAAAAACGGGAAGACCCCATACATTATGTCCTTAAGCTGATGAGGCTTCCCGCGTCTGCGATATAAAAATAAAAATAAGAGGCTTTGCTTGTAGGTGTTGGTTTTGAAAACGCCTTCAGAACCAGCCCTTGGGTTAAGCGAAAGCCTTTACTAAATCATATAGACCACGCTCTTAGGGCGTGGTTCCTTTTTTTGCGAAAAATAAACTCTTACCAGAGTACATGTTAAGCCTCGCCCAAATCAAATGCAGCCGGGGAGTGCTAGTTTGGCCGCAGCATAAAATAAAATATTGCTTGTAATTGCCATATCCTTGGCTAGGGGCGACGAACTCATCCTTGTAGTTTATAGCGTCAAACGGAATAATTTGGGGTGCACCTGAAGGTGGGTGGCCTGCATAAAGCAGGGAAACCCATTCCCCTAACTACAAATATCAGGGGAATAGGTTAACATCTAGGTTTTCGAATCCTTAGCAGGGAAATTTAGATATTTTCCCAGTAAATTGCATGTTGATAATCTATCAAAAGGAGAACATTTTGTGAGCATATTGGTTACACAAGTTGCCCCTGATTTTTCTGCTCCCGCCGTGATGGCTGATGGCACCATTAAAGAAAATTTCCGCCTTTCTGATATGCGCGGCAAATATGTCGTTCTGTTTTTCTATCCTCTGGATTTTACTTTTGTGTGTCCTTCGGAAATCCTGGCCCATAACAATCGTTTGGAGGACTTCAAAGAGCGCGGTGTAGAGGTCATTGGTGTTTCTGTTGACTCTCAATATAGCCATTATGCCTGGCGTAATACGCCAGTGGCGAATGGCGGGATCGGTGCCATTGGGTTCCCGTTGGTGGCCGATTTAAACCATGATATTACCCGTGCTTATGGGGTTGAACATCCTGATGGTGTAGCCCTGCGCGCCTCCTTTCTTATTGATAAAAATGGCGTGGTCCAGCATCAGGTTGTTAACAACCTTCCCCTTGGCCGTGCTGTAGAAGAAATGCTGCGCGTAGTAGATGCTTTACAATTTACGGAAGAGCATGGCGAAGTATGTCCAGCAGGGTGGCGCAAGGGAGAAGAGGCAATCCGTCCTGACGCCGAGGGTGTAGCCGAATATTTGAGTAAACATGCAAGCGCCCTATAGTGGTCGCCATAGAAATAGAGCAATCTGTATTTTATTTTGCTTACTGGCCGAAACTCTGTGAATTTTTGCCTAGGCAGGTACTGGGAGGTTTTTGTGCCCCGCCCAAAGGGACGGGGCACGGCTTTTTAATCAGGCCCGTTGTTTCTCTTTGATTTCGTCTAGGGTTTTGCAATCAATACAGAGGGTGGCCGTGGGACGGGCCTCAAGGCGCCGAATGCCAATTTCGGCCCCACAGCCATCGCAGTATCCGTAATCGCCTATATCAAGGCTCCGCAGGCGTTCATTGATCTTTCCGATAAGCTTACGTTCCCGATCTCTGGCCCGTAGCGCTAACGTAAATTCTTCTTCCTGTGAGGCACGATCACTGGGATCGGGGAAGTTTGCAGCTTCATCCTGCATCTGGTGAACAGTCCGATCAACCTCTTCCATGAGCCGCTGCCTCCAGTTCAGCAAGAGTTCTTGAAAATGTTCAATCTGCGGTTCGCTCATGTATTCTTCCCCCTTTTTTTGTTGATAGGGAGTAAATTCTTGGACAGATTGCACCTGATTCCTGTCATTAATGGCCATATTTTGGCTCCTCAAGTACGACAAAAAATAGTCGCGGATATATACCAGAACCTTTTTGAAAGCACAATAAACGCTTGTCCCTATTGACAACTACTGGGTTTTTAGGATTAAGAATCCGCCTGATTTTATCATAATAAAAAATTATATGTTCACGCTTTTAATGAGCCTGATCCATCTCTAGGGAAATAAGTTTAATATTATTTGTTGGGAATGAGTGATGAAACTTAAAGCATTAATTTTTGATCTTGACGGAACCCTTGCCGAGACGGAGCGGGATGGGCATCGGGTGGCGTTTAACCGAGCCTTTGACGAAGCGGGGATAGGGTGGCATTGGGACGGGGTTCTTTATGGCCAATTGTTAACGGTGACGGGTGGTAAGGAGCGCATTCGTTATTACTTAGAACAGTATCAGCAGGACTTCTGTCCTCCAGAGGCATTAGATGAATTTATTGCTAAGCTGCATCAGGCTAAAACCCAGCATTATATAGAATTATTGAAAAAGCGGGGAGTTCCCCTCCGTCCAGGGATATTGCGGCTTTTCCATACGGCTCGGGAGCAGGGCTTACGGCTGGCCATTGCCACTACCACTACGCCAGAAAACGTAACTGCTTTGCTGAGTACCAGTATCGGCCGCCATGCGCTCGATTGGTTTGATTGTATTGCCGCGGGAGATGTGGTGAAGGCCAAGAAACCGGCGCCGGATATTTATAGTTACTGTTTGGAGCAGTTACAACTCGAAGCTAGCGAATGTCTTGCTTTTGAGGATTCAGCTAACGGTGTTCGCGCGGCGGTAGAGGCGGGGGTCAAAGTCGTAGTTACCGTTAACGACTATACTCGTGACGAAGATTTTACGGGGGCGGCGTTGATATTGAATCACCTTGGAGAACCGGACCAACCTTGCCAGATATTAAATGGAAAGTTAAATGGTTTTGCCTACGTGACTGTGGAATTCTTGCGGCGCTTATCCGGGGAGACTGAGCAGTGAGCGATGGAATAGCGCGGCGGATGGAAGATATTAAGCCATTCCAGGTAATGGCGTTATTAGCGCGGGCAAGGGAACTAGAGGCTCAGGGGCGCAGTATTGTCCATCTGGAAATCGGCGAGCCTGATTTCAATACACCCCAGCCTATCGTGGAGGCTGGAATTGCGGCTTTGCGTGCAGGGCAAGTTCACTATACTCCGGCGGTTGGGTTAGCTGCCTTGCGAGAAGCGATTGCAAATTGGTATAGCAAGGGCGCTGGGATTACGGTATCGCCGGAGCGCATTATTGTGACGCCAGGTGCTTCCGGAGCTTTGTTGCTGGCTATGGCGGTCTTGCTCAATCCGGGAGAGGCAGTGCTTATGGCTGATCCGGGTTATCCGTGCAATCGCTACTTTGCTCGGCTTTTAGAGGGGAAAACTATAGGTATCCCGGTAACGGAAGCAAGCGATTATCAGCTTAGTTCGAACCATATGGATTCCTATTGGACTCCGGAAACGCGAGTTGCGCTGGTTGCCTCACCGGCTAACCCGACGGGGACTCTCCTTTCTCAAGCGGGACTAGCAGCCCTAATCAAAAGCGTTGAATCCCGGAAGGGGACTCTTATCGTTGATGAAATTTATCATGGCTTGGTTTATGAAGGCAGAGCAGCTACTGCCCTCGGGCTTTCGGACCATGTATTGGTAATCAACAGCTTCTCAAAATACTTCGGGATGACGGGATGGCGATTAGGATGGTTAGTCGTGCCCAACAACTTTATTGAGGCCGCTGAGAAATTAGCCCAGAATCTATTTCTCGCTGCTTCTACGCCAGCTCAATACGCCGCCCTTGCCGCTTTTAAGCCTGAGACGTTGGAAATTTTAGAGGCGCGCCGGGTGGAATTTCAGCAACGGCGGGATTTCCTTTTGCCTGGTTTGAGGAGCCTTGGTTTCTATGTTCCGGTAACTCCGCAAGGAGCGTTTTATATTTATGCGAATTGCTCTCGATTTTCGACAGACAGTTTCGCGTTTGCCCAGGAGCTGCTGGAGAAAACCGGAGTTGCCGTTACTCCAGGTATAGATTTTGGTTGCAATGCTCCGCAGCAGCATCTGCGCTTTGCTTATACCACCTCAACAGAGCAATTGCAGGAAGGGCTCAAACGTCTCCAGGCTTATTTAAACTAAGTTCCTTCATTGCTAGTGCCCGTGCTCTTACTATCTCCATGGTCCTCATGTCCATGTTTGGCAGCGGAGGCATGAGGGTCAACAGATTCGGTGTGTCCATGTTCGTGGTGGTGATGTTTGTCCGTTTCTATCTCTTTTTCCGCAGCAGGTGTTAAAGTAGGAAGAAACCGCAATAGGGCCCATATTTCTTTATCCGTCAAAATTGCATCGAAGTTAGGCATGGTTGATCCTGGAATACCATGTTTAATGACCCAGAAAATTTCTCCTTGGCTATGGTGTAGCCAGGTGGGGTGTTCCTGAAAGTTGCGCGGGGGAGGATTTAAGCCCGCGGCCATGGGTCCATCGCCGCCGCCGGTTGAACCGTGGCAGTTAGCGCACCCACCTTTTCCGGCATAAATTTCCGCGCCCTTTGCTACGGTTTCGGGTGAGTTGGGCAAAGGGTTTTCTAAGGCGCGTATTTCCTCAACTTTATCGCTGGAAAGGTCTCCAAGGAGGCTGCGGTGGGCATTTTGAGGGTGTTGATGCTGCTCTGCGAATAAAAGGGGAGCGGTAGAGAATGCAATCACTATCGTTGATATTAGTAAAAGACGTTTTGATTTCAGCACCATACGGAATCTCCTCATCGCAAGGCCATTGGGGTGTATGCAGTATGTAAATAGGTAAAATATGCTTGATAACTATAGTTTGCAGATGTTAAGGCAGTTGAGGTACAGCGGTCAATTCTGAAGTAGGGAACAAGGAAATCTCAGGATTTAATTGGAACTTTGTTTCCAGTTTAGGGAAGCTATTTATAATAAGCGCTTGTGGTAAATGGCGCTCCCAAGGGGAATCGAACCCCTGTTACCGCCTTGAGAGGGCGGTGTCCTGACCGCTAGACGATGGGAGCTAGTGACGATAAACGCCAAGAATAACAACCTGATATTATACACATTCTCACTGCTTGCTCAAGCAGAGGCCGCCCTTGGGGTGAGGCGTTACTCTACCTAAAATGCCCAAGCATATTCAAAATATAATGATAGTATAAGGGGGCGTGAAGAGATATTTAGGAGTTTATTAAAACAGGGGTAAGGGTATTATACAGCCTCTAAAGCGTTTAGTTTATTTTTAACAGAGGTTATACGAGTTATAGCTACCAATCCGCCTACAATCATTCCTCGTTCTGAGCATATAATTTCACGTGCCAATATCAGTGAGCCCGCTCTTAATGTGTTATATCGCTTAAAGAAAGCAGGCTTTAGCGCCTACTTGGTAGGAGGTTGTGTGCGCGATTTGCTATTGGGTCGTGAGCCCAAGGATTTTGACGTAACGACAGACGCGAGGCCAGAGCAAATTCGAGATTTATTTCGTAGTTGTCGATTAGTGGGACGCCGATTTCGTTTGGCTCATTTGCGTTTCGGACGGGAAATCATTGAAACAGCGACCTTTCGCGGTCCTCCGGAAGAGGGATTGAGCGAAAATGGACGTATTGTGAGTGATAATGTGTATGGAACTCTGGAACAGGACGCCTGGCGGCGGGATTTCTCGGTTAATGCTTTATATTACGACATCAGGGATTTCTCCGTTGTGGATTATACGGGGGGCATGGAAGATCTTGAGGCTGGCCGACTTCGCTTGATTGGTGATCCGGTAACCCGCTACCGGGAAGATCCGGTGCGGATGTTGCGGGCGGTTCGATTTGCCGCAAAGCTAGGGTTTACCCTTCATGCTGACAGTGAAGCGCCGATTTGGGAGCTTGCCTCTTCCCTGCAAGAGATACCTTCGGCAAGACTATTTGAAGAAATACTAAAGCTGTTCCTTGGCGGTTGTGCTGTACAGACCTTCGAGTTACTTCGCCGTTTTAATCTATTCCAATGGCTATTTCCACAAACCGAATCTTGTTTGGAAGAGGAAGAGCAGGGATTTCCCCGGATCTTTTTAGCCCAGGCACTAAGCAATACGGATGCCCGGATTGCAGCGGGTAAGCCGGTAACACCGGCGTTTCTTTTTGCCGCTTTGCTATGGGAGCCTGTCCGAAAGCTTAGCGAGCGTTATCGGCAAGAAGGGATTCCAGAATTCCAGGCGATACGGGAGGCGGCAGAAACTGTACTAGTTAATCAGTCTAGTCATGTGGCCTTACCTCGGCGGTTCTCGTTGCCTATGCGTGAGATTTGGTATTTACAGCCACGTTTTGCTTATCGTCGGGGTAAGCGTCCTCTGCGTTTGCTTCAGCACCCTCGCTTTCGGGCTGCTTATGATTTCCTATTGCTACGGGTACAAGCTGGTGAGGATCAGGAAGAGCTTTGCCAATGGTGGACTGAATTTCAGGAGGTAGGAGAAAAAGAACGTTTACGCCGTGTCAGAGTCTCGACCAAATCCCGCCGCCGAAAGCCTAGGAAGCGGGCGAATAAGCCAGCAGCGCCAACGGAGGTTTAGAAGCATGATCCGGGCTTACATTGGGTTGGGAAGCAATCTTAATCAGCCCCGTCGGCAAGTAGGTCAAGCTCTGACTGAACTTGCTGCTTTGCCCCAAACCAAGTGTGTAGGACACTCTAAATTTTACCGAAGTGCTCCCCTAGGCCCCCAAGATCAGCCCGATTATATTAATGCCGTTGCAGCCTTGGATACTGTACTGGAACCCTATGATTTGCTTGCTAGGCTACAAACTATAGAGCAAAGTCATCATCGTGTCCGGAAGCGCCATTGGGGAGAGCGCACCTTAGATCTTGATTTGCTCTTGTATGGCGATTTAGAAATTGCTACGGAGAGATTGACGATACCTCATGCCAGCTTGCATGAGCGGGCATTTGTACTTTATCCGCTAGCGGAAATCGCCCCTCATACGGTGGTACCAGGAAGAGGAAGGGTCGTTGCGCTTGCCCATTGCTGTTCCCCTGGGGGGCTGCAGTGCTTGGAAAATGATGGCATTTAAACTTTATGGTTGGAAAGGGCCAATTTGATGGGGCGTTTGACTCTTACTAAATTGCGGAAAATGAAGCGGCAGGGTGAGAAAATTGCCATGCTGACGGCTTATGACGCCAGCTTTGCCGCCCTGTTAGAAGCTGCCGGAGTGGAGGTATTGCTGGTAGGAGATTCCTTGGGCATGGTGCTCCAGGGGCAAGAGAGCACCTTACCGGTCACCATGGACGATATGGTTTACCATTGCCGGAACGTGGCCCGGGGAAGTCAGCGTGCTTTTATGCTGGCGGATATGCCATTTATGAGTTACGCCACCCCCATCCAGGCAGCGGATAATGCTGCTCGGCTCATGCGTGAGGGGGGTGTGCAAATGGTAAAATTCGAAGGGGGACGTTTATTGGCTGAGACTGTGGAGTATCTGACGGCGCGCGGTATTCCTGTGTGCGCTCATTTAGGACTGTTGCCGCAATCAGTCCATCGGATGGGTGGTTATCGGGTACAAGGGCGGGGCGAAACCTCAGCACAACAGATTCACGACGATGCTATGATTTTGCAGGAGGCAGGAGCGGATATGCTGATTTTAGAGTGCGTACCCGCCCGCCTTGGTAACGAGATCACGGATGTCTTAAAGATTCCTGTTATTAGTTGTGGTGCTGGCCCTTATTGTGATGGCCAGGTGCTAGTGCTTTACGATATGTTGGGCATCAGTCGTGGAAAGCCACCAAGCTTTAGCCACAATTTTCTCGAGGGAACAAACAATATTCCAGACGCGATCCAAGCTTATGTCAGCGCTGTGAAAAAAAAAGAATTTCCTCCTCTTGAGCTAAGCTACTAATGCGAGTCTTGCGGACTGTTGCCGCAGTGCGTACTACAGTGGAAGACTGGCGAGCCTCCCGGGAAAGAGTTGCGCTAGTGCCAACCATGGGTAATCTTCATAAAGGTCATCTAGCTTTGGTTGAGCGGGCTGCTCAATTGGCGGATCGCGTGATCGTCAGCATCTTTGTCAATCCGCTCCAGTTTAATGACCAGGATGATTATTCGCGTTATCCTCGGACCTTTAAGAAAGATCAGCAATACTTAGCCGAGTATGGGGTAGCGATGGTTTTTGCTCCATCGCTGGAAGATATCTATCCGCAGCGATTGGAAAGCGTAACTCAGGTTGAGGTACCTGGACTTTCAGATATTTTAGAAGGAGCTTCCCGGTTAGGACATTTCAGAGGGGTGACCACGGTTGTGGCGGCATTATTTAATATTATACAGCCCCAGGTTGCGGTATTTGGAGAAAAAGATTATCAGCAGCTGCTTATTATTCGGCGTATGGTCGCAGATCTCGTCATGCCTGTAGAGGTTGAGAGCATAGCTACGGTGCGAGATAAGGATGGTTTGGCATTGAGCTCGCGTAATAATTATCTTACTCAAGAGGAGCGGACGAGGGCTCCGATACTTTTTGGTGCCCTTAGACATGCTGCGGAAGCCATTGAAAAGGGACGGCGTAATTTCCCGATTTTAGAAGAAGAAGGCCGCCAAAGGTTGGTGGAAGCTGGTTTTCGTCCTGATTATTTTTATATTCGAAGGGCTGAAGATTTAGCTGAACCAGGGGAAGGCAAAAATAATATAGCGATTTTGGCGGCTGCTTATTTAGGGAGAGCCCGCCTTATCGATAACGTGCTGGTTCAGTTAAAGTAAGCCGATTAAAGCGTCATAATTAATAAAAATATTATTGAGTACTTAAGGGTTGTTCAGTTTATCAGGATAATCGAAATGCTATCCTCCATACGAGGAATACCACTTCAGTTCAAGCTGCTTGAAAGCTGTTTCAGCTCCTTAATATTTTTGTTTGAAAATCTTGTTTTAGATTTCTGCTAGTAGAAAGATATAAGAGTAGGGGGCAGAGGTGGTTGTTGCGTGTGTACGATGCCTAATTGCTGGTCGAGTTCAAGGAGTAGGGTTTCGTGCTTCTACCCGGGAGAAAGCAATGGAGTTGGGTGTCCGGGGGTGGGTGCGTAATTTACCTGATGGTAGGGTAGAAGCCTTGCTGCAAGGGGAAGTTGGGGCGGTTGGAGCGCTTAAAGAGTGGTTATGGCAGGGTCCGCCTTTAGCACAGGTGACTGATGTGCAATCTGAGATGGTAGAAATTCCAGAAATTCAGATGTTTGAGGTGCGTTAGATTGCTGCTGTTATGTGGTAAAGGGCTAGAAGTTCTCTGCGCTTTTTGAAGAAAGTCATAGGTAAGCAGAAAATTTATTTTTTTACTTGACATTTTTTTATTTGGGTATACAATTAACTCATAAGATGTATTTTATATACCTTTTCATGTCATGGGAAATGCATATTGAATACGTCTTTCTCTTTACCCTAAAAGAGGCAAATAAAATACCTTTTTTGGTAAGTAAATTTTCTTAATGTTATAGGTTTTTAAAGTAACGATTTTTTATACAAATTTTTGCGTCTTATAGAATGAAAGCATTTGTAATGAAAGCATAATGGAGATAATCAAATGAAACTTCTCAATACTATATGGAATAATGTTCGACAACCTGGAGGCCAATTTTTGAGTGGGTCTATTTTAATTTTACTGGGGATGTTTTTATCCACTCAACAAACTTGGGCAAAAGAGTGGGTGTTTACCGTTCCCATTGGTGAGATAAGCGTGCTTTCTTCCGGTAAGCAGAGTGAGAGCGCCGTCGTTCATGTTAATAAAGGTGATAATGTTGTTATTCACGTAAAAAACAATACCCCTGTTGATCACACCGTTCGTTGGCATGGTGTTCATGAGATGAATCACGAGCACAAGGATGGAGCGTTGGAAAAGTCGAAAAGGTTTTTATCTATACAAGAAGCTGTTGAAGCTGGCGGGAATTTTACTTACCGTTGGAAAGCAGAAAAAACAGGTGCCTTTTGGTATCACTGCCATATTAATGCCAATGAGCAGGTGGCGAGGATAGACATGTAACGATAAATGATTTTATAACTATAATGTAGACAAAAAGAGGGGGTATTTAAATACCCCCTCTTTTTGTTTTGTTGACTCCTTACTTTTGCCTACTATTTATTAGGCTTTGCGGCTTGAAGGACCGGGTAATATTGAGTAAAAACCCAATCGTCTTCGGCATTGTTTTGGTGACATGCATTGCATTCAGCAGTAGGTTTGGCTGTAGCTTTACGCGGCAGGGGGTATTTCATGCCATACATAAAATAGGCCCAGTTGCCTGGCTCGTCGGGAAATCGTTTGGAGTTTTTTACGGCCGCCTCTAAACCGGTAAACTCCCCCATGAAGTAACCATTACCCGTCAACGCCTTTTTGGCGCCTACGCTGAGAAGTTCTTTCACTACCATGGTCCCGTCTCGAAATTGGCCAGTTTTTTTCCAGTGGGTAAAGCTTTTCGGATCGATATAAATATTATGAAATTCGGGAACTTCGGCTTTGCCATTGTTCATATCATCGGGTGTTACCGTGGTGCCGACATAAACCCACTCTCTATAACCTTCTGGCTGGAGAAGCTCGTTATTAACGTTAAAAAGTGCTGGAGACGAATCCGCCGCGTGCGTCATTGGGCTGAAGGCTGTATAACTAATCAAGGCGAAGCTAGCAATTTTCCATAAGCAGTGGATTTTATGGTAGATGGAATTAGGTTGATTCATGGGTACCTCTTAGTGATAAAAATTGATCTTATAGATTTTGTAGAGATGGCTTCAATTAGTTTGAGAAGCCAGTTTGGGTTTTGTTGAGGGGTGGCCTAGCTCCTTTAAAAATGCCGCTGCTACTTTGGCGATTCCCGCACAAATTTGGGCTTCGGCAAGAGAGGAATAACCAAGGAGGAGGATACGTTCACTATATTCTTTATGGCCATAATCATAGGCACCTCCGCTCTCTAAGGCATAAATCCCGACTCCTGCTTTCCGAGCAATTGCTTGCATTTCGATAGCTGTAGGAAAATTGGGGGGCAGGTGCCAAACAAGATGCATTCCTCCCTCTAACCCCGATAGCTTAACCTCTCCGAAATGGGATTTTAAGGCGGCTATTAGGCAGTCACGGCGCCGGAGATACATTCGCCGTATTTGCCGCAAGTGCTTGGCGTAGCCACCGTCGGAGATAAAATCAGCCAGGATTGCCTGATCGAGCCAGGGATTACCGTTATCTAGTAAGGCCTTGACTGTCTTTGCCGGTTCCATTAACTCTCCCGGAAATAAAACATAGCCAAGACGAAGTCCAGCACCAATTGATTTTGACACCGTTCCCATATAAATCACGCAGTCATAAGGATCCAACCCTGCTAAAGCCGTCAATGGGGAGCCATTATGCCGGAAGTCGCTATCGTAATCATCTTCAATCAAGTACGCACCGACTTGCCCAGCCCAGTCCAATAATTGAACCCGGCGTTTTAGGGAAAGGGTTGATCCCATGGGATATTGGTGGGAAGGGGTGACATAAGCCAAACTCGCGGGCGCAAGGGGAAGTTTTGAAACCTGTAGTCCATATTGATCTACCGGCACAGGGTGGAGTTGGGCGCCATAGCTCTCAAATACATAAGCAGCTCCCTGGTAGCAGGGGCATTCTGTGACCACACGGGTTCCTTGAGCTATCAATAAACGAGCGACAATGTTTAGGGCTTGCTGGCTGCCGCTGACAACAATAATTTGTTCTGGGGTAACGGCAATACCTCTAGCAGGTCCTAGGTGGTTAGCTACCGCTTCTCGCAGGGCCACAATCCCAATGGGGTTACGATACTCTGTTAGATTGGACCCACTCGCGTTCAGATGGCGTAAAATTAAGCGACGCCAAGTTTTAGTGGGAAAAGAGTGAGGATCCAGACGTCCTACTCGAAAATCTATGGCAAGACCGCTCCGCTGAGAGTTGGCTACTCTTTGAGCCCGGCCTTGAAACAACACGGGATGCCGTTTTGACTGGGGCTTTTCAGGAAGCATGAGCGGTTGCGTGGGAGCCTTGAGGACAAGAGAGTCTGATGGTAAGTAGGAGTTGACATAGGTTCCCACTGCTTCTTGCGTTTGAAGGTAATCCTCGGCAATGAGGCGATCATACGCCAAAAGTACCGTATTACGGGAAACTCCTAGTTGCTCGCTTAAAGATCGGGTGGCGGGCATGAGCGTACCGGGCTTTAGTTTACCACTTAAAATCAGGCTACGAATCTGTTCGAAAAGCTGGTTTTGTAAGGTCTGTTTGCTCTGGCGTTCTAGCTTTAGCGGTAATTGCATAAGCTTTAAGTTAGTACTTGGTTTTTCATAGAATATATTTGGATCTATTCTAAATTGATTTCCTGCGATCACAAATAGGGCCAATTGTAAGTATCTTTAGATTGGCGCCATTTTAAACATAGACTCTTGTATTGCATGGTTACGGTATTTGGATGGTTCGTCGCAAAACATCTCTACCATGGCTTTGTTGCAATGAACTATTTTGTTGTTATACTCAACGCTAGTTGCAGCGTGTGGTAGTGGAGCTTTGCTGATCTAGGCTATACTTTAATAAGCTTAAGTCGTCATGATTATTTAGTTAGAGAATTTGTAGTTCTGCTACATTATCAATAATTTAATTAACTTTGCTCGCAGCTATGCCCAGTATTTTAGAAACAATAATTGGTACCATGCTGCAATATTAAACTGGCTCTATTGGTCTCCTTGTTTTTCATGTAAGTGGTACTTTTCATTGAGGCCAGTAAACCATATAACCACAAAAAACATAGCATTTATGCTTTAGGACTCCAGGTGCGAAGGAGGTCAATATGAGTGACAGTGCAATTAGAGGTCAATTATGAGTGACAGTATAATTAAAAGGCTCTTGCGAGCCATTGCTGCGGTTTTTAGCGTAAGCTTGTTATTCGTGGGCAATGCAAGTGCTGATATCCCGGATGAGCTTTATGAAGCTCTCGGCGTGGATAAATATAAAGCTTCGCCCAAAGAGTTGTACGAGGCAATAACAGAACGTTATTACGATCCAGCCCAAGGGCATGGGGAGGGTAAGTATGCTGAATATTGGGAGCCTCTTCCCTTTAGCCAGTATTTGGACCCTTATACTTATTATTCGCCGCCCGCTCAACCAGCTAAGGTGGCCACCCGTGAGGAATGTATAGAATGCCACGAAGATGAAACTCGGGGGTGGGTTCATGCCTGGAGAAAGAGTGTCCACGCGAATTTAGACGAAATCCGTAATTTACCTAAAGACGATTCCCGTTACTATAAGAAAAAACTTATAAAAGAGGTGGAAGATAACCTCCGCTCAATGGGTAAGCTGGAAAAGAACGAGAATCTGAAAGAAGTGAGCTGTATCGATTGCCATGTTGGTGTTGGTGCTGAAAAAGGCCACCATAATCAGGATCTTCGTCTTCCCGATGCTGCCGTTTGTGGAACTTGCCACTTGCAACAGTTTGCCGAACGGGAATCGGAGCGTGATACCATCGTCTGGCCAGACACGGATGTAAAAGGTAATAAAATTGATCCGGTTTGGCCGCCGGGACGCCCCTCTCACGCGCTTGATTATCAAGCTAATGTGGATCTTGCCACCTGGGCGGCAATGGAAGATCGGGAAGTTGCGGATGGCTGCACCATGTGCCATATCAACCAAAATCGCTGCGACACTTGTCATACCCGCCACCAGTTCTCAGCAGTGGAAGCCCGTAAGCCCGATGCCTGTGGTAATTGCCATAATGGGGCGGATCACAACGAGTATGAAAACTACTTAATGTCTAAGCACGGCACTACCTACCTGATGCTAGGAGATACCTGGGATTGGGAGGTGCCGCTTAAGGATGCTATTGCGGAAAATGAGCAAACCGCACCAACCTGTGCTTTCTGCCATATGGAGTACAAAGGCAGATTTGGCCACAATGTGGTGCGTAAGGTACGGTGGGCCTTCAATCCCCAAGAGAAAATCGCCAATAATCTCGAGCATGAGTGGTATGAGAAGCGTAACGAGGCGTGGATAGAAACTTGTACTAATTGCCATTCCGCTACTTTTGCTGAATCTTACCTTGAGTTTGTGGATAATGGCATTATCTCGGGACTTAAAAAGCAGCTGGAGGCGAAACAAATCGTTGAGGCGTTATATGAGGATGGCTTGCTGCCTGGTCAGAAAACTAACCGTCCTGCTCCACCTAAGCCTGAGCATGATGCCCCCGGGGAGTTCTTCCAACTATTTATTGCAAAGGGAAACAACCCCACTACCGTAGAGTTGCAATATTCAAAAATGTGGGAGCAGGATCTGCTCAAGCATTATAAGGCGCTGGCCCACGTAAACCCGGGTTTTTGGACTTACACAGAAGGCTGGGGACCATTACTGGAGCGCTATACCAATATCCAAGATGCAAATACCCAGCTCAGGGCGTTTGCTAAGCTAAAAAGCCAGGTTGCTATGCTGGAAGGTGATATAAAAGCGGCAAAGCTATTAAATCTGGATAGCCAGGTAGAACGAGCCGTCGTGGGTGGTCTAGGTGGCGGTATGGTACTTGCCGGTGTGGGTTTGGTAGCCTGGCGGCGCAAGCAAAAAACGGAGGGTTAAGCGCCTGTGTCTGTGGCTGAAAATACTATGCCACCTTCCTCAAAAGAAGGAACGAATAAAGCTCTCCCGCTTATTGGCATAATGCTGATAGCGGGGGGGCTTCTCCTCTTGGGCTGGCTTGCCTGGGCATTACTGAGTCCAGCTGGCGGTGAGAAAGCGCCATACCAATATAAAAAGGTGGCAGAAGGCAAAGTGGAAGTATTTCCCGAGCTAGGGCTTGATGCTTACGAGGGAATAACCGTCCGTAAATATGAATTACTTGCCGAGGAAGTGCAAAAGGAACCTTTAGTAGAGCTATATACAGGTTCTAAGGGCAATCGGGCTCCAGTGTTGCTGGAGTGGAAGAATAACCTTATTGAACCCCTGCTAGCGATTAGTAGCACTATTGAAGATCTAACTAAATTGGCTCGAGGAATCGCTACACATGTACCCTCTGAAGCTATGGTACTAAGTTGGTGGGATACCTCTCGCCGGCTTGAATTACTTACCGGGGTAAATACTCTATTCAATGGAAATCTAGCAGAACCGCTATTAATCCCGGCTCCTTGGGCTGATCAGCGAAAGGCGATTGAAAGTTTAGAGCATGAGTTTTGGCAAGTAACCAATTCAAGCGAGGCGAAGACTCGCCAAAAGCGTGTTGCAGAAGCCTTATTAGCCAGTGAAACTGAGGGTGCATCGATACTAAGGGAATTGTCAGGGGGGCAGGAGGCCTATGTTGTTGTGCACTGGTCGGATGCCTATAAATTAGGCGCGATGGAGCCTAAGCGTTTCGGCATTGGTTATAAGGATTTTCCCGGTGGCAGACAAATTCATGGATTAATTCCCCACGTTAAGGACTGGATAACGGAAAATGGCTATGAGTCATATTTAGTGCATCGTTCAGATGAGGACACGATCCGCACCTATTTTTTGACTGGCGGTACTGATAAGAATGCTCTAATAGTCAAGTTGCTACCGTTTAGTACCTCAAACCCAATGGAGCTTGAAGTGCTCAAGTTGGTCGCTCAGTATGGCAGTTATTGGGTTTATTCGTTGCCGCCTGCTAATGATGCTGGTTAATTAGTGTTTTCCTCTAAAGGAGAAAAGTTATGAACCAGATAATTAGATATATATTTTTTTATGCTCTGTTGGCGATCGCTATGGGAACAGCGTGGGCCCAGGGGGAACCACCCTACGATGGCCTTAAGAAATGTAAGAGTTGCCATGAGTCTCAGTATCATTCATGGCTTGAGACGGATCATGGACAGGCGATGAAGTCTTTAGAGCCTGGCGAAGAAGTAGAAGCCAAGGAAAAAGCAGGACTGGACCCTGATGAGGATTATACTGAAGATCCTGATTGCGTCGGTTGCCATGTGACGGGGTTTAGGAAAGATGGGGGCTACGAAATCGATCTCTCCAAACGCTTGAAAAAGTATTTACAGGGCGTTGGCTGCGAATCCTGCCATGGTCCTGGGTCTAGGTATAAGCATATCCATAAGGATGCAGCCGAGAAGTTTGAGGAATCCCAGGAAACGACTCCTCGGCAGGAACTTGCAGTAGCTGGGCAGGTTTTTACTGATAAGGCATTTGAAGAGCGCTGCAATGCTTGTCACCTTAACTACGAGGGTTCTCCTTGGCCTCATGCTAAAGAGCCCTATACTCCCTTTACCCCTGAAGTAGATCCGAAATATGAGTTCAATTTTGAGGAAGCGGTGCATAATGATGAAGCGATGCACAAGCATTATAAGCTAGAGGGTGTTTTTTCTGGTGATCCGGTCGCATCGTTCCATGAAGAATTCCAAAAGCATGCTGCGCCACCGCAGAAAAAATAAATGGTAGGAGTAAAATAATATGCTATCTAAATTAAAACAATGGTGGCAAGCCATTGTTGAGTATTTTAAAGTTCATTGGCGCCCGGTTGCGGTCGGAGCGGGGGGGCTATTTGGTCTCATTGTTATCGTTTTTGGAGGCGAGGCGGCGTTATCAACGACCACCTTTTGCACTAGTTGTCATTCTATGTCTTATCCGTATGAAGAATTGCAGGAGTCTGCTCATTATGGCAGATTTGGCTTTGAGCCCCAATGTAAGGATTGCCATATTCCTCAGGGGTTAGGGAACTTTCATAAAGCGGTCTACACTCATGTGGTGGATGGGGCACGAGAACTTTATTTAGAACTTGTTAACGATTATTCCACGCTTGAAAAATTTAATGAGCGCCGGCAAGAAATGGCCCATCATGCCCGAATGAATCTAAAGGGATGGGATAGCGTGACTTGCCGAGATTGCCACCAGGATCCACAACCGGCAGCTAAATCCGGCCAGCGAGCTCACAAAAAGCTTGATGAAGGTTGGACCTGCATTGATTGTCATCAAAATCTTGTGCATGCTCCTGTGGAGCATACTGATCTTGATGCAAGTGAACGGCGCGGCGAGATGGTTATTATGGAAGAGATAGATTGGACAGACCGTAATCCGTTGGCCGGAGTGGAGACTCGTTCGGTAAGAAATTAAATATAAACGCGATTGCAGTATTTTTTTGTGTTAGATTTTATAAAAGCCCCAGCTAAAACTGGGGCTTTTTTGAACCGACGAGCGGGAAAATACCTATTACTGCCAATGGTGGAGGGCTTTATAGACCCGGTCTGGATACCATGCTTTTCCGATACTGCCATTATAGCGGGCTAGAGCGCGGGTAAGATCACCTTTTTCACGGTTAATGTAGCGCCGAAGAATAGTGCAACCAAAACGCAGATTGGTTGCAATGTCCATAAGGTTATCTTCTTTATGGCCAATTTCTTTGAGCCAAAAAGGCATGATTTGCATAAGGCCGCGGGCACCCGCTTCAGAAATAGCAAAGCGGTTAAAGTTACTTTCTACCTCAATAACGGCGAGTACAAGTTCAGGAGCTAGCTTTGCCTGGATCGCTTCACGGTGGGCTAAACGTAGGAGCGTCAAGCGCTCTTTTATCTGAGGAATGCGGATTTTAAGACGGCGTTCCATATCCAATAACCAGACTTGGGCATGAAACGTGTCTTTAAACCCATCCTTCTTTCCGATGGCGGAGATAAGCTGTTGCCGCATCTGTTTATTATTGGATGGCTCAATAGAAGTAGTACCCAGCAGGATAGGAAAAGAGACTAAAATAAATAATCGAATATAATATAGGAGTTTCATTACCTCCTAGGTATCGGAGTTTTTAATTGGTCCTTGAGTCCGGAAATAAAGTTATCTAACTGAATAACACAAGTTTTTCCATCCTGACGCCGCTTATATTCGACAGTACTATTTTCTAATCCCCGCTCACTGATCACTAAACGATGGGGAATACCGATTAGATCCATATCAGCGAATATTACGCCAGGGCGTAATTGTCGGTCATCGAGCAGTACCTCAAATCCTGCTGCTTGTAGCTCGGTATAGAGCTGGTCACTCATTTCCTTTACCCGCACTGATTTATGTGCATTAATAGGAACGAGCGCTAATTGGAAGGGAGCAATGGGCGCAGGCCAGATAATACCGTGCTCATCATGATTTTGCTCAATAGCGGCAGCTACCACGCGAGAAACGCCAATACCATAACAGCCCATTGCCAAGTTGATAGCTCGACCTGCTTCATCTAACACAGTAGCATTCATGGCCTGGCTATATTTTTTGCCAAGCTGAAAAATATGGCCTACTTCGATACCCCGAGCAATGGATAAGGTTCCCTCTCCATCAGGGCTTGGATCTCCATCGACTACATTGCGAATATCCGCTGTGGTGGGCTCTGGTAAATCCCGCCCCCAATTAACTCCGGTGAAGTGTTTACCCTCCATATTAGCACCGCAGACAAAATCCGCTAACTGAGCCGCGCTGTGATCCACAATAAGGGAGATCTCAAGACCCTTGGGGCCTATGGAACCGATAGAGGCATTGCAAGTTTCCCATACCTGTTCGGGTGTGGCAAATTGAAGAGGGTTGGCTACTTGAGGAAGTTTTTGCGCTTTCACCGCATTGAGTTCATGGTCACCCCGTAGTGCGAGAGCTACTAACTCTCCCTCGCTGCCTTGCACTAACAGGGTTTTGATGCAGCGCGAGGATGGAATGTTAAGGAATTGGCTGATTTCTCTAATAGTGCACTGCCCTGGTGTTTCTATTAAAGAAAGTGTTTCTTTTGGCGTGGCTGGTTTATCGGTAGGGGGGAGGGCAACCGCTAATTCTACATTGGCGGCATAGGCACTTTTATCCGAGAAGGCAATGGCATCTTCACCAGAGGTAGCCAGCACATGAAACTCATGGGATGTTTTGCCGCCAATCATTCCAGTATCAGCTTGTACCGCTCGGAAGGTTAATCCGATTCGATCAAAGATACAAGAATAGGTTTCATACATTTGGTGATAGGTTTGACCTAATGATGTTTGGTCTGTATGGAAAGAATAGGCGTCCTTCATTAAAAATTCCCGTGATCGCATGACCCCAAATCGAGGTCGGATTTCATCTCTGAATTTCAACTGTATTTGGTAAAAATTGGCAGGCAGCTGTTTATAACTCTGTATCTCACGGCGGATGAGATCAGTAATGACTTCCTCGTGAGTAGGGCCAAAGCAGAAAAATCGTTGATGACGATCAGTAAAACGCAATAACTCTGACCCATATTGCTCCCAGCGTCCTGTTTCTCGCCATAGCTCAGCAGGCTGTACTGCTGGCATTAATACTTCCTGGGCACCAGCTTTATCCATTTCTTCACGGATAATATTTTCAACCTTGCGCAGTACGCGTAAGCCCAGGGGGAGCCAGGTATAGAGGCCTGCTGCAAGTCGGCGGATAAAACTTCCCCTAAGCATCAACTGATGGCTGATTATCTCGGCGTCAGCTGGGGTTTCGCGGGTGGTAGTAAGCAAATATTGAGAGGTACGCATATCTATTAACGGAGTATTATTAGCCTCAATTAAATCATAGAGGCTGTTTATGGTAATAATTGTGCGCTATCTAAAAGCTATTTTAAGATTGTCTTTTATTGTGGGTGCCCTTAATTTTATGGTGTTTTTAGATATTCTTCGCTAGACTTGTAGCGCCCAAAAATCATTTTTAAAATTTTTCAATCCTGAAGCGCTGGCATTCAATCACAATTTTCCTCAATTTGTTGTTTTGCTTCGGTAATATGGGCGTGCCGTTCCTTCTCGTTTAAACGGGTATAGTTGCCACTGCTGTCACCAATGCGCAAACGAGGATTTCCCTTGTATAATGTTAAATTTTTGCGAGCTGCTTCGCAGTTGTGCTTACGGGCAGCCTGCTGCTTTTCCTCTTGCGCTTGTTGCTTTGCTGCCCTTTCTCGTGCAGCCTGTTCTTGCTCCAAGCGTTCAAGGCGCATATTTAAAGATTCGGCAGGCATTTTTAGCTTATCTGGAGCAGGTGGCGAAGCCATCTTTTTAGTTTCCCGATCAGGTGGCGGCCGTTGAGAGTAGTGAGTAACTCCCTTCTCATCCACCCATTTGTAGGCGCTATCTGCTGCTATAGGGACTGCTAAGCTCATAAAAAGCATGGCGATGAATGTTAACAGAAGGAATATCGGCATTTTTGGAGCCATATTGGTATTGGGTATGTTATTTTATTACACTCAGAATTATAATTTGGAATTATGAAAAGCGTTTGCTATTAAAGGTAAAGACTTCAAATATCTATGAAGTTTATATTGTTCTGGGCATAAGCGCTGGCTAAGATGATATAATTTATTTCCAGGGAATTCTTTACTTTTATTGAAATTCTTTGCCTTCCAAAGGAGCATAGTATAAATGGCGATTGAGCGCACCCTCTCCATTATTAAGCCAGATGCGGTTGCCAAGAATATCATCGGGGAGATTTATACCCGCTTTGAAAAAGCGGGTCTACGGATTGTAGCGGCTCGCATGTTCCACTTGTCAAAGGAGCAAGCCCAGGGGTTTTATGCGGTCCATAAGGAGCGGCCTTTTTATAATGATTTGGTTGGGTTTATGACCTCGGGTCCAGTCATGGTGCAGGTTTTAGAGGGAGAGAATGCTATTGCTAAAAATAGGGAGATAATGGGGGCAACCAACCCTAAAGAAGCCGATCCAGGCACAATACGCGCCGATTTTGCGGAAAATATTGATGCTAACGCGGTTCACGGCTCTGATGGATCAGGGACGGCTGAGCAGGAAATCAATTTTTTCTTCAAACCAGAAGAAATTTGTCCGCGGATCATTGGCTAAAGGGCAAAGCTTCTTACGATCATGACCGACTCCAGAACTAATCTGCTTAATCTGGATCGAGCTGGGTTGGAAGCCTTTTTTACCTGCCTCGGTGAAAAACCGTTTCGTGCCCGCCAGGTGCTTCGTTGGATCTATCAGCGGTTTGTCACTGATTTTAGCGCCATGACTGATCTTAACAAGTCGCTACGGAAACGTTTGGCGGAGAGTGCGGTGATATCTCTTCCGGAGATAGTTCAGCAGCATCGCTCGGCTGATGGAACCCGTAAATGGTTGTTACGCATACATGGGAACAACTGTATTGAAACGGTGTTCATCCCTGAAGAAGATCGGGGTACATTATGTATTTCATCCCAGGTAGGCTGTATTCTGGATTGTTCTTTTTGTGCTACGGGAAAGCAAGGATTTAACCGTAATTTAGCAATCTCTGAAATTATTGGCCAGCTGTGGCTAGCGAATAAAATCTTAGGACGAACTCCCAAAGGTGAGCGCATCATCACTAATGTGGTGATGATGGGTATGGGAGAGCCTCTTGCTAATTTCAATAATGTTGTTGCCGCCATGAATTTAATGCTAGATGATTTTTCTTACGGATTATCGTGGCGTCGTGTAACTCTTAGCACTGCGGGGATGGTTCCCGCAATAGATCGGCTACGAGCTGTTTGCCCGGTTAGCCTTGCGGTTTCTCTTCATGCGCCTACCGATAAGCTGCGCGATGAACTTGTTCCCTTAAATAAAAAATATCCTTTGGAGGATTTGCTATCAGCATGTCGGCGCTATGTTGCTGGGGATAGAAGGCGCGCCGTGACCTTCGAGTATGTCATGTTGGCTGATGTGAATGATTCCTTTTCGCATGCCCGTGCTTTGCTGCGGTTATTACAAGGTTTGCCTGCCAAGGTTAATCTCATCCCTTTCAATCCTTTTCCGGGTAGTGTTTATCGTCGTTCTGATGCCGAGACTATTGACCGCTTTCGAGAAAAATTGTTACGGGGAGGAATTATGACTGTTACCCGTAAAACTCGCGGTGATGATATTGCAGCTGCCTGTGGTCAGCTGGCAGGCCAGGTTCAAGATCGTACCCGCCGCACCATGGATAGGCAGCGTTTGGTGGGTGCCTTACCCCGGTCTTCATTAGTGTTATGAAGCTCGGAATGATCGGTGTATTTACTATTACACTACTTGCCCTCGCAGGCTGTGCCTCAATCTTCTCCTCTCAAGAGCAGGTTACACCCTCGATTGACAAGGAGAAAGCAGCCAAGATTAATGTTCAGTTGGGAGTAGAGTATTTTAAGCAAGGCGAGTTGGAGCAGGCGTTGAAAAAGCTAGAGCGCGCTATCCAGCAAGATCCGGACATTCCTAGTGCCTACAATGCTATGGCTCTTCTCAAGCAACGCTTAGGCCAGACAGAGGAGGCAGAAAAATATTTTCAGCGGGCTATAAAGTTGGATCCGGCGTACTCGGAAGCTCAAAACAACTATGGAGTTTTTCTTTATAATCAGGGGCATTATGGAGATGCGGAGGCGCGCTTTTTAGAAGCCGTTAAGAATCCTTTATATGGCACACCGGAACTAGCCTACGAGAATGCAGGGATGGCCGCCCAAAAACTAGCGGAATTTGATAAAGCAGAGAGATATTATCGCAAAGCCTTGCAGCTTGAGCCAAGATTACCCAAGTCTTTATACCATATGGCTGAAATAAATTTTGAGAAAGGCCATTACCAACGAGCGCAGGAATATTTGCAACGTTATCGGGTGGGAGCTCGGCATACCCCCAAATCCTTATGGCTTGGCATCAAAATTGAGCGTGAACTGGGCAATGAGGATGCAGTGTCTAGCTATGCTTTATTGTTGAGGCGGAATTTTCCCGATTCCCCGGAAACTAAGCTACTGCAAAAAAGCTTAGATAGGCAGTAGGGGATTGTGATAGATGGCGTTGCTACTAGCATTCCATGCATGCTGAAACTCGCGCGGATACCTTTCTGTCAGAGGACGCAAAAGCGCTCTCATAGCCAAACTTGTGGCTGCCTGGGGATTTTTCCTCTAAATAAGGTTTAGGTGTAGTGAAAAAGATACAAGCTATCCGGGGGATGAATGATCTCCTTCCAGATCAAACTCCCCATTGGCAACGGGTAGAAGATGTCTTATCTAGAGTGCTGGCTAGCTATGGCTATCAAGAAATCCGCCTGCCCCTATTAGAGTCTACGGAGTTATTTCGGCGTTCCATTGGTGAAGTTACCGACATTGTTGAAAAGGAGATGTATACCTTTATTGACCGTAATGGAGATAGTTTAACTCTGCGGCCAGAAGGTACGGCAGGCTGCGTTCGGTCTATCTTGCAACATGGCTTGCTTACCCAAGGTTCCTTGCGCCTTTGGTACTATGGACCCATGTTTCGCCATGAGAGGCCGCAAAAGGGTCGTTACCGCCAATTTTATCAAATTGGGGTAGAGGTTTTGGGTACCGAGGGGCCTGATGTGGATGCCGAGCTTATTCTGATGACAGCTCGTTTCTGGCGACAGTTAGGGCTGCAGGATCTGCACTTACAAATTAACTCCCTTGGCTCCCCCGCGGCACGGATTGCCTATCGGGAACGTTTAGTAGATTTTTTTACGGCGCACGAGGATGTTTTAGATGAAGACAGCCGTCGTCGACTTCATAGTAATCCTTTACGTATTTTGGATAGTAAGAATCCTGCATTACACGAAATCATTGCGCGGGCGCCCCGACTTTTAGATTATTTGGATGATGATTCGTGTGCTCATTTTGAGGCTCTGCAGCACACGCTTGATAGTGCCGGTATTGCCTATAAGATTAACCCGCGACTGGTTCGAGGCCTAGATTACTATACGCGAACAGTTTTTGAGTGGGTAAGCGATCAGCTAGGCTCTCAGGGGACGGTTTGTGCGGGTGGCCGCTATGATGGTTTGGTAGAACAGCTAGGGGGGCAATCTATACCTGCAGTTGGTTTTGCTCTGGGTTTGGAACGCTTAGTCGCACTGCTAGGCGAGCAAGGTCGCTTGCAAGCACCACTTCCTGCCGATCTCTATTTAGTTGCCGTGGGTTCGCAGGCGGAGCAGGAGTCGCTATTGTTTGCCGAGCAGTTGCGAGAGGCTATTCCAGCTGCGCGGCTACAGGTAAATCATGGTGGTGGAAGTTTTAAAAGCCAATTGAAGCGAGCTGATCGCAGTGGTGCCCGGTGGGCGCTCATTCTGGGTGAAGATGAAATTCTCCAGGGGACGGTCAGTGTCAAAGATCTGCGTCAGAGGAAGCCGCAGGAATTGGTGCCTCAAGACAAATTATCTGCTTATATTAAGCAGCAACTCCAAAGTTAAAATTTGGAAAATTGATGAAATCTTCTCTAGCGCAGGCTCACTCCTGGGTTTCCCTTCTCCAGCATTATGACTGCATAAAAAAGCAGCATATGCGGGATTTATTTGTAACCGATCCTAAACGGTTTGATAAGTTTTCTCTTATTTTCAGTAACATATTATTTGATTTTTCTAAGAATCGGCTCACGGAAGAAACGCTGAAACTTCTACTCGACTTAGCCCACGAGCGAGAATTGCAGCAAGGGATTAGCCGCATGTTTGCCGGCGAGCCGATTAATAATACAGAGAATCGCCCCGTTTTGCATGTTGCATTACGCAACCGTGCTAATCGCTCCATTATGGTAAAAGGCAAGGATGTGATGCCCCAGGTGAACGCTGTTTTGGAGCGTATGAGGAAATTTTGCGATAAAGTGCATGGTGGTCAGTGGCGAGGGTTTAGTGGGGAGCGCTTAACAGATATTGTCAATATCGGGATTGGTGGTTCTGATTTGGGTCCCGCCATGGTTACCGAAGCCCTGCAGCCCTATGCTAAATCTGGTTTCCGGGTCCATTTTGTTTCTAATGTCGATGGAACCCAATTAGCCGAAACTCTCAAAACCATTCGACCCGAGACCGCCTTGTTCGTAATTTCTTCAAAGACCTTTACGACTCAGGAGACTTTAACTAATGCTCATAGCGCACGGAATTGGTTTCTTCGTGCAGCACCTGACGATAAGGCGATAGCTAAGCATTTTGTTGCGGTCTCTACTAACCGGTCTGAGGTAGAAAGATTTGGCATTGATCCCTGCAATATGTTTGAGTTTTGGGATTGGGTTGGTGGTCGTTATTCTCTTTGGAGTGCTATTGGGTTATCCATAGCTCTTTACCTTGGTATGGAGAATTTCGAACAATTGCTTGAAGGTGCCTACGAGATGGATAATCATTTTCGGGAGACACCTCTCAGGCAAAACATACCGGTAATCGCCGCCTTAGTGGGCATCTGGAATATTAATTTTTTAGGGGCTCAAAGCCATGCTGTTTTGCCTTACGATCAGTATTTAGAACGGTTTCCTGCCTATTTACAGCAATTGGAGATGGAAAGTAATGGCAAACATGTGACCCGCGGTGGAGCATCCGTGAATTATGCTACAGGTAATGTCATCTGGGGGGCGCCTGGCACTAATGGTCAGCATGCTTTTTTCCAGCTCTTGCATCAAGGGACACCGTTAATAACGGCGGATTTCTTAGCGCCTATTGAATCCCACAATCCTATGGGAGAGCATCACCAGATATTATTATCCAATTTCTTTGCTCAGACCGAAGCCCTGATGAAAGGAAAATCCGAGGCTGAAGTGAGAACAGAGCTAGAAAAAGCGAATCTTGCCGAGGGGGAGGTAGAGTTGCTTATCCCTCACAAGCTTTTTGAAGGCAATCGCCCCAGCAATTCTTTCCTCTTCTCTAAGTTGACACCTTGGACACTGGGCGCATTGATTGCCTTTTATGAGCATAAAGTGTTTACCCAGGGTCTTATTTGGGATATTAATTCGTTCGACCAATGGGGGGTAGAATTAGGTAAGCAGCTGGCCAAAAAAATTTTACCAGAACTACAGGATACCGAGGAGGTGAATAGTCACGATTCCTCTACCAACGGCCTGATAAATTATTATAAGTACATCCATCCGTCCCCACCCATAAAATGAGCGCCTTATTTTCCTGGGTTAAGGAGAGTTAGTAGTGGGCATTTTGTTTGTCAGCGGCTTTAACTGCAGCACGATTCCTGCCAACGGAGGCACCGTAATATTGATGGAATAGGGCTGTCCCATCCAGGTCATATCATCAGTCTGGATGGTTTGGCTATTACCCATATTACTGCCACCATAGTAAGTAGAGTCCGAGTTGAAGCACTCTAAATAAATCCCAGCTTTTGGAACCCCAAGGCGGTAATTAGTGCGAGGCACCGGGGTAAAATTTAATACCACAATCACAAAATCCCCATCCTTTAGACGTAGATAACTTAATACCGATTGAGCAGAATCATGGCAGTCAATCCACTCAAAACCTTCTCCAGCGAAATCATAGTAATGAAGGGCAGAGAGACTGCGGTAGAGGTGATTAAGATCCTTGATAGCTGTTTGTACCCCTTGATGAACAGGATAATCCAGCAAGTACCAATCTAGGGCTCGGGATTCGTTCCATTCTTCTCCCTGTCCGAATTCACAGCCCATGAATAACAGCTTTTTGCCGGGATAGGTAAACATCATAGTATAAAGTAGGCGAAGATTGGCAAATCGCTGCCATTCATCTCCAGGCATTTTGTAGAGTAAAGATTGCTTACCATGGACCACTTCGTCATGAGATAAAGGTAGCATGAAGTTTTCGTTAAAGGCATACAGCAGCCCAAAGGTAAGGGCATCGTGATGGTAATGGCGGTAAATAGGATCTTGGCTCATGTAAGAAAGAGTGTCATTCATCCAGCCCATATTCCATTTCATGGAGAAGCCTAGACCTCCAAGATAGATTGGGCGGGAAACCATAGGCCAGGAAGTTGATTCTTCTGCGATGACCAGAACCCCCGGATGTTGTGCATGAAGCACTTTATTCAGTTCCCGTAGAAAGTCGATGGCTTCAAGATTCTCGCGGCCTCCATATTTGTTAGGTATCCAATCCCCTTCTTGACGGGAATAATCTAGATATAACATCGAAGCTACTGCATCTACCCGTAGACCGTCGATATGGAATTCTTCGAGCCAATAGAGGGCGGAAGAAAGCAGGAAATTTTTTACTTCATGGCGGCCGTAGTTAAAAATAAGTGTTCCCCAGTCCCGATGTTCTCCTAAGCGGGGATCTTCGTGCTCGTATAGGGCGCTGCCATCAAATCGGGCTAAACCATGGGCGTCTTTTGGAAAATGCCCCGGCACCCAATCCATAAGTACGCCAATGCCATGGAGGTGACAGTAATCTACAAAGTAGCGGAACTCATCAGGTTTGCCGAAGCGGCTCGTAGGCGCGAAATAGCCGGTTGTCTGGTAGCCCCAGGAGGCATCCAAGGGGTGCTCGGTGACTGGTAGAAGTTCAATGTGGGTAAACCCTGTTTTTAGGACATAATCTACAAGTTGTCGGGCTAGTTGGCGATAGTTAAGGAAAGTACCATTTTCGTCCCGTTGCCAGGATCCTAGGTGAACCTCATAGACTGAAATTGGCTGATGTAGCCAATCGAACTGCTTGCGTTGGTGCATCCATTTCTTATCTTGCCATAGGTAGTTATTTTTGGCGGCTACAATAGAGGCCGTGTGAGGGCGCTGTTCGAATCGTTGCCCGTAAGGATCAGATTTGAGATGAATTGATTTATGGTTGCGATTACGAAGTTCATACTTATAGAGAGTTCCCGGTTTCAAACCAGGAATGAAGAGCTCCCAGACTCCGGTCAAACCTCGAAGTCGCATGGGGTGGCAGCGGCCATCCCAGCGATTGAAGTCTCCTACTACGCTTACTCGCTCAGCCTCGGGCGCCCATGTGGCAAATAAAATACCACTGATTCCATCCACGCTTACAGGATGAGCGCCGAGAATACGGTAGACATGCCAGTGTTTCCCTTCTCCAAAAAGATGAAGATCGTAGTCGGAAAGCTGTGGCGGGAAGCAGTAGGGATCGTATTCATGGTGGGTAAATCCCATCTTGTCCTCCCATAAAATTTGATAGGGCAAGGGGAGATTCTTAGGGTTTCCATGCCATTCGAATAAATGTAGTACCGAGGAGCGCGCCATTTCCTGGGGAGGCTCGCTTCCAACCCATGCCCGGATCGCGTGGGGGAGATAGGCCCGCACAACGATACCTTTTCTATAGGGGTGAGGTCCTAGTACCCTAAAAGGATCTGAATAGCAAGCATTTACGAGTTTCTCGATTGCTTCTGAAAATTCCGGAGCTATGGGTTGCGTGGAATACTGGGAATCGTTCATGATGCACTTATATTTTGAAGGTTATACGCTATACTATATTTTAAAAGGTAGGGGATAAAGGTTTAAGGGATAAGGATGCCCCGCTAAGGTTTTTAACTAATGACAAAAAATTATAGCGCACGTTTTGTTAGTCGGCTTACACGTGATACTTTGGCGCTAATTCTCGCTGGAGGGCGAGGTTCTCGGTTAAAGCATTTGACGGCATGGCGAGCTAAGCCCGCGGTACCTATCGGAGGAAAATTCCGCATTATCGATTTTCCTCTTTCTAACTGCGTTAACTCCGGCGTCCGCCGTATTGGCGTATTAACACAATATAAAGCCCATTCGCTGGTTCGCCATATTCAGCAAGGTTGGGGATTTATGCGGGGTTACCTAGGCGAGTTTGTGGAATTAATGCCGGCCTCGCAACGAATTGAAGATTCCTGGTATGCAGGCACTGCTGATGCAGTATACCAAAATCTCGATATTGTTCGCTCCCATAACCCGGAATATGTACTCATTCTAGCAGGCGATCATGTCTACAAGATGGATTATGGAGATATGCTAGCTTACCATGTGGAGCGCGAAGCCGATATGACCGTTGGTTGTATCCATGTCCCACTTAAGGAGGCTAAGGCTTTTGGCGTTATGAGTGTAGACGAGGATTTTCGAGTAACGGAGTTTATGGAGAAGCCAGAGCACCCCCAGCCCTCACCAGGGCGATCTGACGAAACCTTGGCCTCTATGGGTATTTACGTTTTTAATGCCGCTTTTCTTTATGAGCAGCTGATTAAAAATGCAGATACTTCTAGTTCCTCTCATGACTTTGGTAAGGATATTATTCCATCCATTCTGCGTAGCCACTATCGAGTAATTGCTTTTCCTTTCAGCGATGTCCAGGGAGGGGATCCTGGCTATTGGCGCGACGTGGGGACAGTGGATGCCTTTTGGAACGCTAATCTTGAGTTGATTGGAGTCAGTCCGGAATTGAACCTCTATGATGAGGATTGGCCGATATGGACCTACCAGGCTCAGCTGCCTCCCGCAAAATTTATTTTTGATAACGAAGATCGGCGAGGAATGGCTGTAGATTCTATGGTTTCGGGGGGGTGCATTATCGCTGGCGCGCGGATAGGTCATTCATTATTATTCTCCAATGTATGCGTCCAATCTCATACGGAGGTAGTTAGCAGTGTAATATTGCCGGATGTGAAGATAGGTAAGCATTGCCATATTAGGAAGGTGATCTTGGATAAGGGATGTAACGTACCTGATGGTACGGTGATTGGTGAAGATCTGGAAGAAGATAAAAGACGTTTCTATGTTACGGAGGAAGGGGTGGTCTTAGTAACCCCGGAGATGCTGGGTCAAAAATACCGCTATATCCGTTGACGGTGGATAAAAGACTGTTTATCCTGCATCACTAATTTTGATGCCAGAATCTAGGAAAGGCATTTTATCGCTAGTGTTTCTCTACTCATAAATCCTCAAATTAATAGCCCATAGTGGATAGCTTTGCCCGCTTCGATGGGCGTTTGTAGTTTGCCGGCATAAATGGGAACTAAGCTAGCGCGAATTTAATGATTAATAATCTTTTTGCTTCTCCATGGGTAGGGGTTTTCTTACCTTCCGCTACCCATGAAAATCATAGATGCGGGCAATTCTTGTTGAGGGGATGAGGGGGGTGAAAGCTAGGCCATTTCAACGGCGGCATGGGGGGGTTTTACTTCATGTCACGTCTTTGCCAGGCAGCAATCTAGGTATAGACGCTTACCGTTTTGTGGATTTTCTAGTGGAAGCCGGGATTACTGTTTGGCAGATTCTTCCACTAGGGCCAACCCACGAGGATCTATCTCCCTATCAATGTCTCTCGGTTCATGCCGGTAATCCAAAATTGATCTCTTTGCGATGCTTGGTTGAGGAGCCTTGGTTTGGTATCTGTGATATCGATTTGAACGATTGTGGGGCTGCGCTATGGCAAGGTTATCGCCGCTTCACTCTCTATGCTAGCCAGGCGATGCAGGCTGAATTTGCTGCTTTTTGTCGTGAGCAAGCTTTTTGGCTAGAGGATTACGTTTTATTTCAAGCCTTGCGGGAGACTCAGGATAATGCTCCTTGGTTTGAATGGCCTCAAAAGCTGCACGGACATGCGTTCAAGGAGCTTGGAGTGGTGGGGAAGGAGCTAGAGACTCTGATGGATCGTAACCGCTTCGAGCAATTCATTTTCTTTCGACAATGGTCAAGGCTTAAAAATTACGCTAACGGGCATGGGGTATTTATCTTTGGTGATATGCCTATTTTTGTTGCTCACGATAGTGCTGATGTTTGGGCTCAACCAGAATATTTCACCGTGGATAAGGGGGGTCAGTTAACGGTAATGGCGGGAGTGCCCCCCGATTATTTTTCAGCAACTGGCCAGTGCTGGGGTAACCCTTTATACCAATGGGATCGTCTTGAGGATGACGGCTTTGGTTGGTGGTTAGAACGGGTGCGCACCCAGTTAAGGTTGTGCGATATTATTCGTATTGACCATTTTCGTGGCCTTGAGTCCTACTGGGAAATCCCGGCTAGTAGCAAAACAGCGGTTAAGGGGCGTTGGGTAAAAGCGCCTGGCGAAGCCCTGTTTCGCGCCCTAGAGGATTCTTATGGATCTTTGCCATTGGTAGCTGAAGATTTAGGGATTATTACCCCAGCGGTAGATGCATTACGGGATCAGTTTCATTTACCTGGAATGAAAGTTTTACAATTTGCTTTTGAGGGCGGATCGGATAATCCTTACCTTCCTGAGAACTATTTGGAAAATTGCGTAGTGTATACAGGCACTCATGATAACGATACTACCTTGGGCTGGTTCAACAAGCTCTCTGAAGATAAGCGCCACTATATTTATGAATACCTAGGATTTCCATCTGAGCCTATGCCGTGGGCGCTAATTGAATGTGCTTTCCAGTCAATAGCTAAGCATGCGGTAGTGCCAATGCAAGATCTTTTGGAGTTGGGCAGCGAGGGGCGCATGAATTTACCTGGAATGATCGACAATAATAATTGGCGCTGGCATTTTAATTGGCCACAGGTAAAACCCGATCTAGCAGCACGCATACGATATTTGGTTAGGCATTATGACCGGCTATAAGTAAGATAATAATTGAAATTAGGAGAGAGTTATGAGCGAGATTCCCGCAGAGTTAAAATATACCAAGTCTCATGAGTGGATTCGGCAAGAAGGGCAGGGTGACTTGACGGTAGGTATTACAGATCAGGCCCAAGAGATGCTAGGTGATATAGTTTACGTTGAACTACCGGAAGTCGGTACTACTGTCCGTGCTGGCGTGGAGTGCATGGTCATTGAATCGGTGAAAGCGGCATCTGATGTCTATGCCCCAGTGGAAGGAGAAGTTATTGAAGTGAATACTTCGCTTACGGATCAGCCGGAACTCATTAATCAGAAATCCTACGATGAGGGGTGGTTATTTCGGTTGCGTCCAAGTAATACCGCGGATTTGGATCGGTTACTCGATGCCAAAGGCTATGCTGATATGATTGCTGCCGAGGGTTAATGCCGTATTAGGAGATCTATGTTATGCCATTTATTCCCCATACTGATGAAGATATCCGCGCTATGCTGGCAACCGCAGGAGCGCCTGATATTGAGACCCTCTTCGATGAAATTCCCGCCGATTTGAGAACCACCAACTTTGATGCTGTCCCTCCTGGTTTGAATGAGATGGAAGTAAGCCGGCTATTGCAAGGACGAGCGGCGCAGAACCGTCCAGCGATTTGTTTTGCTGGCGGGGGTGCTTATCAGCATCATATTCCAGCAGCGGTTTGGGAAATTACCTCACGGGGCGAATATTATAGTGCTTATACGCCCTATCAAGCGGAAGCGAGCCAAGGCACACTCCAGGTTATTTATGAATATCAAAGCATGATGACGGCGCTGACGGGTATGGAGGTAAGCAATGCTTCTATCTATGATGGCGCTTCTGCCTTGGGCGAGGCCGTGCTCATGGCGGTCCGCCTGAGCCGCCGGGGTAAATCGACCTGTGTGCTTCTGCCTGCAACGGTTCATCCTGTCTACCGCCAGGTGGTGGCTACCTTAGTGGAGGATCAAGGGATTTCCTTGCAAGAAATCCCTTATGATTTCGGTAGTGGCGTTATAGAATCGGAAGCTTTGGAATCCATCCCAAAGGATTTTGCCGCTTTAGTCATCCCGCAACCCAACTATTTTGGCTGTTTGGAAGAAGTAGATACCCTAACCAATTGGGCTCATGAGCAAGGAGCACTCGTCATTGGCGTTGTTAATCCTACTTCGCTGGCTTTATTGAAACCACCCGGTGAATGGGGTGAAGTGGGTGCTGATATCGTCTGCGGCGAGGGCCAGCCTTTAGGAATACCTCTTGCTAGCGGTGGACCCTATTTTGGATTCATGGCTTGTAAGCAGGCCCATGTTCGTCAGTTACCGGGGCGGATTGTTGGCCGAACCGTAGACTTAGCGAGTAAGTCAGGATATACCCTCACGTTGCAGGCCCGAGAGCAGCATATTCGCCGTTCTAAAGCTACCTCGAATATTTGTACCAACCAAGGTTTGATGGTGACGGCGGCTACTTTATATATGGCATTGCTAGGTCCCCAAGGGTTAGCCCAAGTTGCCGCTGCTTGTCACGCTAATACTATAGCTCTAGTCAAGCGGTTAACGGCGCTTCCCGGAGTGGAGCAGGTGTTTGAAAAGCCTTTTTTCCATGATGCAGTGTTACGCTTCCCCATTTCCGCCTCTCAAGTGTTGTCTGACGTAGGGCAAGGAGGAGTTTTAGCCGGAATAAAGCTAGAACAAGCCTATCCGGAATTAAGCGATACCCTCTTAGTATGTGCTACTGAACTCCGGACTGAAGAAGATATTGAGTTTTATGCTCGGGAGCTAGCTGCTATATTGCCGGGATAAATAGCGCCAAGAATAACGGGATGTCTAGCCCCGGTTACTTCAGGTAAGTTCCCGGGGCGGTCTTCCAAGGTTTGCTTTGCTAGCCAGGCAAAGACGCAGGCTTCTACCCACTGGGGATGAATCCCATAAGTTTCGGTTGTGGCGACCCGACAGGACACTAACTGCTTCTGTAATCCCTCCATTAAAGCCTTGTTGTTAGCGCCTCCACCGCAAACCAAAAGTTCTTCCGTTTGGGGGCTAAATTTTTGAATCGCAAGTTCTATGCTAGTGATAGTAAGAGCACATAAAGTTGCTTGGACATCTGGGGAAGAAAGTTTCATTCCTGTTCTGATAAGCGCACGATCCAGCCAGACTAGATTGAAGTATTCCCGGCCCGTACTTTTGGGGGGAGAAAGGGAAAAATAGGGATCGGCCAGTAGGTAGCGTAATAGCGTTTTGTTGACTCGCCCCGAGGCTGCCCAGCAACCCTCTCGGTCCATGGATTGATTTAAATGGCGGTTTATCCAACCATCCATCAAGGCATTGCCTGGGCCTGTGTCAAATCCCCATATCGGTGTTCTTCGGGCAGTAGGCAAAAAGCTAATATTTGCCATACCACCGATATTTAGCACTGCCCGATGATGATGGGAGGATCTTAAAAAAGCAGCATGAAAAGCGGGGGCTAGAGGAGCTCCTTGTCCTCCCGCTGCAAGATCGCGGCGGCGGAAATCGGCTATTGTGGTGATACCCGTTATTTCTGCGATAGTGTTAGGATCGGCCAACTGTAAGGTAAAAGGATCTGGACCACGGGCCCAGTGGTAGATGGTTTGCCCATGGCTCCCTATGGCTTGGACGTCAGTAGCGGAGCATTTTGCCTTGGCTAATAGTTCAAGAGCAGTTTCTGCGAAAAGGCGCCCAAGGCGAATGTCTAAAGTCCCTAATTCTTCTAGGGAGGTTGTACTGCGCTCAATGACAGCAAATAGTTGCTGCCGCAGTGCTAGCGGTATAGGAATGCTATGGGTGGTTAGAATCCGAAATGGTTCTAATTCTACTAAGGCGGTGTCGATGGCATCCATGCTAGTGCCGGACAGCAAACCAATGTAACGTTGAGCCATGCTGCCTTTAACCTAGTTTGGTTGATGTTTGACTGACTGGTTTAGGACGATAGCGGTATCGGCGGCATCCAATTGCGCATCTAATTTGGCCGCATGTTTTTGGAAATCTTGTTTGAGTTGATGGGGGATAGGCGCGGCTTGGGGTAATTTTACCGTAAGTGGGTTGCGGTGGACGCCGTTGACCAAAAATTCATAGTGTAAATGAGGACCCGTGGCAAGACCCGTTTGGCCTACATAGCCGATAGTTGCGCCTTGCTTGACTTTGTTTCCCGCCTTTAACCCGCGTTTGAAACGAGATAGATGTCCGTAGAGAGTGCTGTACTTAGCGCCATGCTGCAGTACGATGGCTTTGCCGTACCCTCCTTTACGGCCTACGAATAGAACTTTGCCGTTACCAGCGGCTTTAACTGGAGTTCCAATGGGGGCTGCGTAGTCAACTCCTTTATGGGCACGGATTCGGTTGAGAACGGGATGCTTACGCCGGAGATTGAAATGGGAGCTAATACGCGCGTAATTAACGGGTGTACGTAAGAATGCCTTACGCATACTTAGCCCTGCGGGAGTATAGTAGCCAGTGTGGCCGCTGGCATCAGTGTAACGAATGGCCTGGAAGGTTTTGCCATGATTGGTGAATTCGGCGGCGAGAATAGGCCCATTTTGCAATTTTTTATTTTGAAAATAATGTTCTTCGAAGAGTACTTTGAAATTATCTCCAGGTCTTAGATCTAGTGCAAAATCGATATCCCAACCAAAAATTTGAGTTAGCTCTATGACTTGCTTATTGGTAAGCCCGGCTTGAAGGCCATCTTCAGAAAGAGAGCTTTTAATGGATCCCGCGATGGTTTCAATGCGAGTTTCGATATTTCGGCTAATCTGTTTAGCTTTGAATTTATCCTCTTCAGCCAGGACTTCGAGGTACTTAATAGGGCTAAAATTAAGGCGTAAGGCTGTTAATCGTCGGCTACCGTTATCTTTTTTAAGCTTTATTTGTAGCAATTGTCCTGGGCGCAGACGAGCCAGGGAACGTACGGGATTTCCTAGAGACATTACCTCATGGACTTGGCGGGCGCTTAAGCCTAATCGTGCAAAAATACGGGAGAGATTATCCCCTTCCTTGATGGTA
>NC_014315.1:1405000-1577500 GCF_000143085.1 Nitrosococcus watsonii C-113
GATCCTTTTATAATGGCTCAAGCTAACCATGGCATTCTTTTTGGCGCGCACCAACAAAATATTATTATCCAGCTAGACGCTAATAGCTATCCTGTGGGAGTTATCTTTAGAGACTGCCAGGGAACAGGGTATACCAAGCTTGGTTATGAAAGGATGAAACAGGAAGTTCCTTTGCTAGATCTGGAAAATGGAAATATCCTAGATAAAGATATGTCCCATATACTTCTTGGGTATTATCTCATTATCAACTCGACATTCAGTTTAATAAATGCGCTCGCGATACAAAGAGCATGTAATGAAGAAGATCTTCTTCATATTCTTGCTGAGTATTTACAAGGCAAAAAAAATAGTAATCTTATCGATCAATCATTTCTTAATTATCTTCTTAATTCAAATTTAATAGGGCAAAAAGGAAATTTTTTTTGTTGCCTAAAGAATATTAACGAGAATACCGAGAAGAATCCTTTAGATATTTATAACTTTATTAAAAATCCCTTGTATTCCAAATTTAGGAGAACCGTGATAGATAAAAAAAAATTAAAAATTAACGATATCCTGCTAGATAAAGGAGAGGAAGAATTTTTAAAAAACAAATTTAGACCTAATATTAAAGAGGTAGAGATAGAACTGGTAGATAAAAAAGTAATCATCAGTAGGAATGAGTTTTTCCAAATTTCTCCTTATTGGTTGATGAATTCTGAAAGAGAACTTTATCCCGTGGTCTGGGCAGAAACTAATGGAGTTTCTCATCCAATAAGACATAACCCAGAAAGGGGAACGTTACTCTACAAAAGATTTGTATACGAAATAGATAAAACTATTTCTTTTCGGGTTATCGATCCAAAAAAGGATATTAATACATTTGCTAGATGGCATAATCAGTCTCGTATTTCGGAATTTTGGGAATTAAAAGATACAAGGGAAAACCATCTTCAGTATATAGAAAAAAATTTAAATGACCCCCATATCATTCCCACTATATTAGATATTGATGATGAACCTATCGGTTATTTTGAGCTTTATTGGGTTAAAGAAGATCGTCTAGGGGCCTATTATGAAAGCGTTGATTTTGACAGGGGATTTCACTTCCTGGTTGGAGAGAAAAAATTTCTGGGATTAAAAAATACGGGCGCTATGCTAAAAAGTGTTATCCATTACCTTTTTCTTGATGAACCCAGAACTTTAAAGATCATGGCTGAGCCGCGATCTGATAATAAAAAGGTATTGAAATACGTTGATTTTCTTCCTTTTTGGAAGAGAATTAAAGAATTTGATTTTCCCCATAAAAGGGCTGTCCTCCTGGAGTGTACTCGGGAGAGGTTCTTTACAGGCAGCTATTTATGAGCTGGGAAACAGCCAACAGGAATCTTATTACCAAAGCGATAAGTGAGCTTTACTTTGAGGAGATCATTTCTCAAAAAGTACGGGAAATAGAGAAAGGATTATATACATTAAAGATAGAGGAAAATTTATCTTATATTTTTGAAGCTCATAAAAGTATCTGGTGCCATCTTATTATAGATGAGAGCTCATTAAAGAGAACTGATGGTTTAGAGCTTGATGCTGCAAGATTTTTTAAGGAAATACAGCCGCTTACAAAAATGAATGCTATTACCTTAGCTAATTTCCTGGAAGAAATGCTGCATACGCTTTATAGCGATCAAGTTATTTTAAAAAAGAGAATTTCTTCCCGGAAGTTATCTCAACTTAATTACTTAGAGATCGAAAGTTATCTGGATGGGCATCCAAAAATTATTTTAAATAAAGGAAGGTTAGGCTGGTCCCCGGATGATCTTTCTGCGTTTTCACCAGAGAATGACAGGAAAATCCAGTTTTATCGGGTAGCTATTAAAAAGGATTTGATTACGGTAAGTCACCAAAAGGAAAAAAATTTTAGCGAGATTATTTATGCTGATCTTGAAAAAGAGGAAATTAATTTATTAAAAGAAAAACTAGCCAATAAACAATGTGATGTTAAAGCTTATTATATTATTCCCATACACCCGTGGCAGTGGGAAAATAAAATAAAAATATTTTTTCAGAAGGATATCAGCAAAAAAAATATAGTTTTTTTAGCTAGTGCCGGCGACAGCTATAAGCCCCATATTTCCCTGCGTACATTTTCCAACTACAGTAATTCATATCTTTATGATATTAAATTACCTATCTCAATTTTAAATACTTCTTGTGTACGAGGAATACCTGCTCATTATGTTGCGGTTGCCTCGGAAATATCGACAGGAATGGAAGCTATTATTAGGCAGGATAATCTCTTATTCAATTCTAATATGGATTGCTTAAAGGATATTGGGGCTTTTAGTTATATTGAGCCTTCCTATAAGGATATCGTGGGCGCCCCTTATCAATATAAAGAATTTCTTGGGGCAGTATGGAGAGAATCGAGTGTAACCAAGCTTAAAGAAAAGGAGCAATGCCTAATGACAGGAGCGCTCTCTTATTTAGATGAGAGGAAAAAATCCTTGATTGGCTGCTTAATAGAAAGTTCTTCCCTGACCATGGAGGAGTGGCTAGAAGCATATTTTAAAAGCGTTGTTATCCCTATTTATCATCTTCAGTCTCAATATGGAATTGGTTTGGTTGCCCATGGTCAAAATACCCTACTAAAGCTAAATAACAATATTCCTTCAGGTTTGATTATTAAGGATTTTCATGGTGACTTACGTTTAAATAAAAATTTTCCAAGGGAAACAGGAAAATTTTTCCCTGATAAAATCATTAAAAAATTAGATATTTTACCTTCTGATCATATTATCTATGATCTTATCACGGGGCATTTTATTTCAGTCCTTAGATTTATTTCACAGGCGCTTTTCCTATCTCATGGCTATAAAGAAAAAAAATTCTATAATTTATTAGGCATGATAGTCCATGACTATGAAAAAAAATATCCAACAAGGTCAAAAACTCCAAGCCTGTTAACGCCCAATTATCATCGTGTCCTTTTAAATAAAGTTCGTTTTATCATTGGCTATCAGGATACGGCCCAAAGACCTAAGCCCCAGCTTGGAAATCCCCTGCTAAATCCGCTGATAGAAAAAGATTATTTTCATGTGTAATGTATTTGATTTAGTCGGTATTGGGATTGGCCCGTTTAATTTAAGCCTGGCGGCTATCTCAGAAAAGAATAAAGAATTAAAGACTCATTTTTTTGAACAAAAACCGTTATTTCTATGGCACTCTGAAATCATCTTTCCAGACTCTGATATGCAAACGGCTTTTTTAAAGGATCTAGTCACAGGGGTTGATCCCACGAGTCCCTATTCTTTTTTAAACTATCTTGTAATGAATGGATTTTTTCATTCATTTATGAATACCAAAAGGCACGTCATTACTAGAAAAGAATTTGAACTTTATTGTCAGTGGGTTACCCGGCAAATGCCTAGGAAATTATCTTTTAATTCAAAAATAAGAAATCTCTACTATGATGGTGAAAACTTTATTATTGAAAGCCATAAAGAAAAAATTAAAAGTAAAAATATCTGCATCGGAACAGGAATTAGCCCTAAAATTCCTTCGTTTACCGCGCCCTATATGAGTGATACCTTCTTCCATGCGAAATCAGAATCAATAAAAAATTTGAATATTAGTGGCAAGCGAATTGTTATTATCGGCGGCGGACAAACCGGTGTTGAAGTTTTTAGAAATGCTCTTAAAAAAAAGTGGGGCAATGCAAAATCTCTAACGCTTATTTCTAGCCGGGCAAACCTGGAACCTTTAGATGAATCGCCTTTTACTAATGAGTATTTTAGCCCCCATTACGTAGAAAATTTTTTTTCCATAAATTCTCAACTCAAAAGAAATATTGTAGATTACCAAAAATTATCTAGCGATGGTAATACCCCCGCCTACTTGCAAAGTCTCTATAATGATCTTTATTTTATTCAAAATGTAGAGCAATCACCGGTTGATTTTAAAATACTTCCTTATCGAAGGCTTCAGAGTGTAGAGAACAATGGAAAAGGTTATAAATTAACTATTTCCAATAATTTTTCTCAGAAAGAAGAATCCATAGGAGCTGATATTGTTATTTTGTGTACCGGGTTTGAGAACAGAATTCCAGGTTTTATTGAGCCTATAAAACATCTTATTGAATTTAATGAAAATAAATGTTTTAAGGTCAACAAAGATTTTTCAATACGATGGAAAGGGTATGACAAAAATAAAATTTTTGCCCAAAATTTTAGTAGGTATGGACACGGAATTTTTGAACCCCAAACCAGTTTGATGTCCTGGAGATCGGCGGTAATTACTAATGCTGTTTCTAAAAAGGAAGTTTATCGGATAAAAAATATTGCGCCTAATTTTTTAAGTTATGAAAGTGTTACCAAATAGCGCGTAGAGCATCGGTTACTCGGGCGGTGATATAAACGTGAGCCGCGAAGCGACTTTACAAGGTGGTAGCAACCTTGTAAGTTGTATTTTATGACACAATGAGCCTACCAAGGTCTCTACCCTACACCCAAAGACTATGCCTGCTATTCTAGGTGACAAACTGGTTGTTGCTATTTCTTCACGGGCCTTATTCGATCTGGACGAAAGCCATCGTGTATTTGAGGAACAAGGCACTGATTCCTATTGTAAATACCAGATTGAACAGGAAGATGTCATCTTGGAGCCAGGAGTGGCTTTTCCGCTAGTGTGTAAGCTGCTGGCTCTCAACCAGAGTCGCCCGAACCCGCCACGGGTGGAAGTGATACTGCTATCGAGAAACAATGCCGATACGGGTCTGCGTGTATTTAATTCCATTCAACATCATGAACTTGCGGTAACCCGGGCAGCCTTTACCTCCGGGGAAAGCCCCTATCGGTATGTTTCCGCATTTGGCGCCCATTTGTTCCTCTCCGCCGATCCGGAGGATGTTAAAAAGGCGCTGGAAGCGGGCGTAGCAGCGGCCACTATCGTGCGCTCAAAAGCGAGTCTCAATACTCACTCGTCTCAGCTACGGATTGCCTTTGATGGGGATGCGGTCCTATTTTCCGATGATGCGGAGCGGGTTTTCAAGGAGCAGGGCTTGGCGGCCTTTCAAACGAGTGAGCAAACGTCGGCCCGGCAGCCTCTTCCGGGGGGACCCTTTCGCAATTTCCTGGCAGTGCTACAGCGGATTCAAAGGGAATATCCACCGGAGGAATCACCCCTCCGGACCGCCCTCGTGACGGCTCGGGGAGCACCGGCCCATGAGCGGGTGATCCGCACCCTTCGGGCTTGGGATATTCGCATTGACGAGGCTTTATTCCTGGGCGGGTTGGATAAAGGAGACTTCTTGAAAGCTTTTGGTGCTGATATTTTCTTTGATGATCAACAGGACCACTGTGAATCAGCCAGCCGTCATGTCACCACGGGCCATGTACCTCATGGAGTTTCCAATCAGGGCCGATAAATAGGCCAACATCATCTCCTTTGGGCGCGGATAAAAGCGGCGCCTTCTTTATCTCTTGTTAAAACGTCATTTATGAACAACCCGGAACAGCAATTCCTCAAGGCGCTGGACGACAAACTCTGGAAAGCCGCCGACAAGCTCCGCGCCAACCTGGACGCCGCCAATTACAAGCATGTGGTGCTGGGCCTCATCTTCCTCAAGTACGTCTCCGATGCCTTCGAGGAACGTCAGGAAGCCTTGCTGGAGCGGTTCAAGGATGAGAACGACGACATCTATTACTTGCCCCGGGAAGATTTCGACAGTGACGAGGACTACCAACAAGCCCTGCAGGAAGAGCTGGAAATACTGGATTACTACCGCGAGGCCAACGTCTTCTGGGTGCCCAAAGCTGCCCGCTGGAGCACCCTGAAGGAAAAGGCCGTACTGCCCGTGGGCACCGTATTGTGGCAGGACGATACGGGTCACGATGTGAAGCTGCGCTCTGTCTCCTGGCTGATGGACAACGCCTTGGAAGCCATCGAGAAGAGCAACGCCAAGCTCAAGGGCATTCTCAACCGCATCAGCCAGTACCAGTTGGAGAACGACAAGCTACTGGGCCTGATCAACACCTTCTCCGACACCTCCTTCACCAAGCCCATGTTCGACGGCGAGCAGCTGGACCTCCACAGCAAGGACATCCTCGGCCATGTGTACGAATACTTTCTGGGCCAGTTCGCCCTGGCTGAAGGCAAGCAGGGTGGTCAGTATTACACCCCCAAAAGTATCGTCACCCTGATTGTGGCAATGCTCGAACCTTACTCCGGCCGGGTGTACGACCCGGCCATGGGCTCTGGCGGTTTCTTTGTCTCCAGCGACAAGTTCATCGAGGAACACGCCAAGGAGCACCACTACGACCCCAGCGAGCAGAAAAAACACATCTCCGTCTACGGCCAGGAATCCAACCCCACTACCTGGCGCCTGGCCGCCATGAACATGGCCATTCGCGGCATCGACTTCAACTTCGGCAAGAAAAACGCCGACACTTTTCTGGACGACCAGCACCCGGATCTGCGGGCCGATTTCGTCATGGCCAACCCGCCCTTTAACATGAAGGATTGGTGGAGCGAATCCCTGGCGGACGATGCCCGCTGGCAATACGGCACCCCGCCCAAGGGCAACGCCAACTTTGCCTGGATGCAGCACATGATTCACCATCTGGCGCCCACCGGCAGCATGGCCCTGTTGCTGGCCAACGGCTCCATGAGTTCCCACACCAACAACGAAGGCGGAATCCGCCAGCGCCTGGTGGAAGAAGACCTGGTGGAATGTATGGCCGCCTTGCCCGGCCAGTTGTTCACCAACACCCAAATCCCGGCCTGCATCTGGTTTTTGACCCGGGACAAAGCCAACGGCCTGGTGCGCAATGAGAAGAAGCGCGACCGCCGGGAAGAATTTCTGTTCATTGACGCCCGTAACCTGGGCTTCATGCGGGATCGAGTGTTGCGGGACTTCACCGTTGATGACATCGCCAAAATCGCCGACACCTTCCATGCCTGGCAGCGCGGCGAACATTACGAGGATGTCGCCGGCTTCTGCAAATCCGCCAGCCTGGACGAGATCAAGAAACATGATTTTGTGCTGACACCGGGGCGCTACGTAGGTGCCCGAGAGCAGGAAGACGATGGCGAGCCCTTTGCCGAGAAGATGGCGCGATTGACCGGGCAGCTACAGGAGCAGTTTGTCGAGAGTGAGCGGCTGGAGGCTGAAATCAAGCGGAATCTTGGGAGGTTGGGGTATGATCTCTGATTTTCGCACGACAGTTTATGGACAAGTGTCCAGCAAGCTCCAAGAAAAAAAACTTTCCGAACTTTGCGTGGGAAAAAGTGGCATACAAACTGGCCCATTCGGAAGTCAGCTCCACAAATATGACTACGTTGAACAAGGTACACCGATCATCACTGTTGAGCACTTGGGTGACAACAGGATCGAGCATCTGAACACGCCTTATGTTTCTGATGCCGACAGGCATAGGCTGAGCAAATATCAAATCAAAGAAGGTGATATCGTTTTCTCAAGAGTTGGCTCTGTTGACAGACGCGCCTTAGTTCGCAAACAAGAGGACGGGTGGCTTTTTTCGGGAAGATGTTTGCGGGTACGTGTAGAAAATGAACTGATCGACCCTGCCTATTTGTCATACTTCTTTGGCCTTGAAACCTTTAAGTCCTATATCCGAAGTATTGCCGTCGGCGCAACAATGCCTTCAATCAACACCAAGATATTGAGCGATCTCCCAATTTACTACTGTTCTGACTTAGAAGAGCAGAAAGAGATTGCCAAGCTTTTGTTGACACTCGACGACAAAATCCAATTGAACCACCAAATCAACCAAACCCTCGAACAAATGGCCCAGGCCATCTTCAAAAGCTGGTTTGTGGATTTCGAGCCGGTCAAAGCCAAAATCGCCGCACTGAAAGCTGGCGGCAGCGAGGAAGACGCCCTGCTCGCCGCCATGCAAGCCATTTCCGGCAAATCCTCGGAACAACTCACCCGCCTTCAGGCCGAGCAGCCCGAGCAATACGCCGAGCTCCGCGCCACCGCCGAGCCGTTTCCATCGGCTATGCAGGAAAGTGAGTTGGGGGAGATTCCGGAGGGGTGGGGCGTTGGAGCGCTTCAAGATCTCTGCTTGAAAGTTGAAAGCGGAGGCACCCCAAAACGCAATATTCCAGAGTACTGGGGCGGCGAGATTAAATGGCTGGCCTCTGGAGAAGTTCGAGATGTAATTGCTTTCGGTACAAAAGAAAAAATTACAAAAAGTGGACTAGAGAATAGTTCAGCAAAACTCTGGCCTAAGTACAGCACCGTGGTAGCAATGTATGGGGCAACCGCAGGGCAAGTCTGTCTCTTGGCCGACACAATGACCACGAATCAAGCATGTTGCGGCTTAATTCCAAAAGAGAACAACAAAGCATTCCTGTTCATTACCGCGAGAAACTCTGTTTCCTCATTAGCAGATAAAGCATCAGGCTCCGCGCAACAAAACCTAAATAAAGGCTTAGTATCAAGGCACGCCTCCTTGCTGCCACCAGAGAATGTTCTGTTAGCGTACGAATCTATTACGTTTCCGCTTATCCATGCTTGGATTCAAAACACACATGAATGCGTACAGCTAACCGAATTACGCGATAGTCTTCTCCCCAAACTCCTCTCCGGCGAACTTTCGATATCGGATGCTGAATGCAGGGTATCCGAAATGGATGTCAGTGCTTGCACAGAGGACAGCCTGCTTTGACTGGCCCCTGAGCCGCTAACATAAATCGGCTCACAAGAAAACTGGATAAGGTAATCCACACAAGCACATTCAAGGAGGAAAGAAATAACTTATGGCGCATCAACAAATACAGATTTTCACCTCAAACGATGGCAAGGCCCAGCTGGAAGTGGCGCTGGAGCAGGGAACGGTGTGGCTCAGCCTGGACCAGATGACCGGGCTATTTGATCGGGATAAATCGGTTATTTCCCGCCATATTCGCAATGTCTTCAAAGAGGGCGAGTTGGAGCGGGAGTCAGTTGTTGCAAAAAATGCAACAACTGCCGCCGACGGCAAAACCTACGAGGTCGACTATTACAATCTCGATGTCATCATCTCCGTCGGCTATCGCGTCAAGTCTCAGCGTGGCGTCCAGTTCCGCCAATGGGCCACCCAGGTTCTCAAGGATCACCTGGTACAGGGCTATACCCTTAACCAGCGTCGCCTGACTGAGCGGGGTATCGAGTTCGAGCAAGCCGTTGACCTGCTCAGCCGCACGCTCACCCACCAGGGACTGGTGTCTAATGAAGGCGAAGCCGTTACCCGGGTGATCAGCGAGTATGCCCGCTCCTGGAGCCTGTTACAGGGCTACGATGAGCAGCAGTTGGCCGAGGTTGGCATCAAGCAACCGGACATGCAGCCGTTAGAACTGGACGAAGCGCTCAAAGCCATTGGCGAGCTCAAACAGACCCTGATGGCCAAGGGCGAGGCCACGGAGCTGTTTGGTCAGTTGCGGAGTAACGGCCTGGCTTCCGCCCTGGCCACCATTGAGCAGGGTTTCGGGGGTGAGCTGTTTTATCCGAACATCGCCGCCCGTGCCGCTCATCTCCTCTATTTCGTCATCAAGAATCACCCCTTGGCTGACGGCAACAAACGCTGCGGCTCGTTTCTGTTTTTGTGGTACCTGCGCCGTAACGCCGCGTTGCTGGCACGGTCGGTGGAACAACTGATTAATGACAACACCCTGGTGGCCTTGGCCCTGCTGGTGGCGGAAAGCCTGCCGGATCAGAAAACCCTGATGATCCGGCTGATTGAGCATTTCATTCTGCTGCGCGAGTCTGCCCAGGGATAGGAAGGATGTATGACCGAAGAGCAACTGGAACAACAATGCTTGCAATGGTTCGCCGAAGGCGGCTGGGAGATCGCCCATGGACCGGATCTGGCGCCGGATGGCGAGGCCCCGGAACGGGCCGATTACCGGCAGGTGTTGTTGCTGGCGGATCTTGAGGCGGCCATAAAGCGCATCAATCCTCACCTGTCCCAGAGCGCCGTTGAGCAGGCTATCGCCGTGGTGCGCAAGCCGGAAAGCCTGGATGTGGTGATCAGCAATCGGGTCTTCCACCGCCTGCTGCTGAATGGCGTACCCGTTGAGTACAAGCACGACGACAAGCTGGTTCACGACCGGGCATTGCTGGTGGATTTCAGAGATCTCACCGCCAACCGCTTCCGGGCCATTAATCAGTTCACCCTCGCAGGCTCCCGGCAACTGCGCCGGCCGGATGTGATCTGCTTTATCAACGGCTTACCTCTGGCCGTGCTGGAGCTGAAAAGCCCCGGCGCCGAGAACGCGAACATCTGGGATGCCTACCACCAGATCCAGACCTACAAGGACGAAATCCCCGACCTATTCGCCTATAACGAGGCAGCCATCATCAGTGACGGCTATGGGGCCCGGGTAGGCTCTCTCACCGCCAGCCAGGAGCGCTACATGCCCTGGCGCACAATCAAGCACGAGGACGACAAGCCCCTGCTGGAGTGGCAGTTAGAAACCATGGTGCGGGGCTTTTTCGACCGGGAACTGTTCCTGGATTACCTTCGCTACTTCGTGATCTTCGAGGCCGACTCGGACAAGCTGATTAAGAAGATTGCCGGCTACCATCAGTTCCATGGGGTGCGCGAAGCGGTAAAGGCCACGGTGATTGCCGCCCAAGCGCCGGAGCAAGGTTACTGGGCCAAAGAAAAACGCGCTACCTACGGCGATGAGGTGCAGCCAGGGAGCAAAAAGGCCGGGGTAGTGTGGCATACCCAGGGCTCTGGTAAGAGCCTTTCCATGTGCTGTTACGCCGGCAAGTTGCTGCAACAGCCCGGGATGAACAACCCCACCCTGATGGTGGTGACCGATCGCAACGATCTGGACGGCCAACTGTTCGCCACCTTTAGCGCCGCCCGGGAATTGCTTAAACAGGAGCCGGTACAAGCCGATGACCGGGATACCCTGCGGCGGTTGCTGTCGGAACGGGAATCCGGCGGGATCATCTTCACCACGGTGCAGAAGTTCGCCCTGCTGAATGATGAGACCGGCCACCCGGTGCTGAATGACCGCCACAACATCGTGGTGATCTCCGATGAAGCCCACCGCAGCCAGTATGGCCTGAAAGCTACCCTCAAGCGAGACGGCAGCTACACGTTCGGTTATGCCCGCCACCTGCGCGATGCCCTGCCCAATGCCTCGTTCATTGGCTTCACCGGCACCCCCATTGAGCGCGAAGACAGGGACACCCGCGCCGTGTTCGGTGATTACGTCTCCATCTACGACATCCAGGATGCCGTGGACGATGGCGCGACGGTACCCATCTTCTATGAATCCCGCTTGGCCAAGCTGGACCTCAACCGGGACCTGATCGGGGAACTGTCCGAGCAGGTAGAGGAAATGGTTGAAGACGATGAAGACGTGGGCAGCCGCGAGAAAACCAAGGGCGAGTGGAGCCGCCTGGAGAAACTGGTAGGTGCTGGCCCGCGTCTGAAGCAGGTGGCGGAAGACCTGGTCAGCCACTTTGAAACCCGCTCCCGTACCCTCAGCGGTAAAGCCATGATTGTGGCTATGAGCCGGGAGATTTGCGTGCATCTGTATAACGAGATAGTCGCCCTGCGCCCGGCATGGCACGACGATGATCCGGAGAAAGGCGCCATCAAGGTTGTGATGACTGGCTCCGCCTCGGATCGGGCCTTGCTGCAACCCCATATCTATAACAAGCAGACCAAAAAGCGGTTCGAGAAGCGCTTCAAGGACAGCAACGATTCGCTCAAGCTGGTGATCGTGCGGGATATGTGGCTGACCGGGTTCGACGCGCCTTGTTGCCACACCATGTACGTGGACAAGCCCATGAAGGGCCATAATTTGATGCAGGCCATTGCCCGGGTCAACCGGGTGTTCAAGGACAAGCCCGGTGGGCTGGTGGTGGACTACATCGGCATTGCCAACGAACTCAAGCAGGCCCTGAAAACCTACACTGATGCCAAGGGCAAGGGTTCCCCCACTCACAGCGCGGAAGAAGCCTACGCCATTTTGCTGGAGAAGCTGGCCATCATCCACGGCCTGTTCGCACCTGGCCCGCAAGGCCAGGGCTTCAACTACAACGGTTTCGAAACCGGGCCCCACAAGTTGCTGGTGCCTACCGCCAACTATGTGCTCAGTCTGGAAGATGGCAAGAAGCGTTTCTTGGATACCGTGCTGGCCATGAACAAAGCGTTCTCCCTCTGCGCTACCCTGGACGAAGCCCAGGCCCTGCAGAAGGAGGTGGCGTTTTGGTCGCAGGTGAAAATCGCCATCACCAAGTTCACCAGCGTGGACAAAAAGCTCACCGAGGAAGACAAGAACACTGCCTTGAAGCAGATTCTGGACAACGCCCTGGTGGCCGAAGGCGTGACCGATGTGTTTGCCCTGTGCGGCCTGGACAGGCCCAACATCGGCCTACTCTCGGACGAATTCCTGGAAGACGTGCGGCAAATGCCCTATAAGAATTTCGCCGTGGAGCTGCTGGAAAAACTGCTCAAGGACAACATCAAGGCTAGAACCCGCAGCAACGTGGTGCAGGAGAAGAAATACGCCGACCGCCTGCAAGCAACCCTGCGCCAGTACAACAACCGGGGCATTGAGACGGCACAGGTGATGGAAGAGCTGATTGCCATGGCCAAGCAATTCCAGGCGGAACTGGAGCGCGACGAAGCCCTGGGCCTGAACCTGGATGAAGTAGCCTTCTACGATGCCCTGGCCAATAATGAAAGTGCGGTGCGAGAGTTGGGTGATGAGACGCTGAAGAAAATCGCCGTGGAAATCACCGACAAGCTGCGCAAATCCACTACCGTCGACTGGCAGGTGCGGGAAAGCGTGCGGGCCAAGCTGCGGATTTTGGTGCGCCGAACGTTACAACGGTACCAATATCCGCCGGACAAGGCTCCGGAGGCGGTCGAACTTATTTTGCAGCAGGCCGAGGTACTATCGGATGAGTGGACAAAATAATTCGCTTGAATCAGTGCTGGTAGGCAGCGGCTTCGGGGGCTATCTACTCCCAATCTATTAGGCGGTGATATTTCTCACTGGAGTAGTGTGATTTTATGCCTAGCCCTAGATCAGGGTAAGGGTACGCTTACCTTTAACCGGTGTGGCTATGTACAGGTGAATTGGCCTTACTGGCGGAATAGCTTTCTTTGTACCGGGCTATTTTGAGGCGGGCCGACTGGCGGATGGTCTTGCGGAGGGAGTTATCAACGCCCAACCAGCGAAATTCGGACAGGTTTTCGGCTAGCAAGGATTATACGTGGCTGATGGTTCTATTGTGCCTACCGCCGTTGGCGCTAACCCCGTTGCGATACTGTCTGCGCTAGCAGGGCGGGTGGCGGAAGGAATAACGGGTATGTAGCCTGATTCTAGTCTATAAAATATGTATCACGCCTTTTTTCCTCTGGGTAAAGGGAATATGGCCAGAATAGGAGTGTTAAGGACAACTCTTTGCTCATCATAAAGGCGGGGAGGTGTTTATGTTCCAAGGGCAAAAGTTAGCGCGATCAAAATCGGCCCGAACATTTAAAGGGCCTGTGGCTTGGCTTTTTGGACGTCAGTTGATTGCGGGTCTCAAATGGATTGGGATGTACGCTTTCTTTGGGGACAAACTTGACTCCCGTGACTGGATGCGTCCTGACGTTATCACTCGCCATGGAGAGGCGCCGGAAGAGGAAGCTTTTTGGTTCGATTACCTGGCTGACTCCGGTGATGGACAATGCGCTACTTATAATATCGCTTATTTATGCCAGCATGATCTTTGGCTTCCAAACGAAAATCCTTCCCCCGATATCGCTCAAGAAAGCAAAACAGTTTCCTTAATCGGTGACGCGGGCAATGTCTTCAAGCTGCCGCGGGGCGAGTTCCTGTTTGTGGGGGGGGATACCTCTTATCATATTGCTGATTACGCAACCCTTGCGGACAGATTTCAGCAGCCTTTTAACTGGGCCTATGAAGATATCTTTGGACCCGAGACGCGTCCTGAAACGCGGCGGCCGATTTATGGCATACCCGGTAATCATGATTATTATGATGCCCTGGATGGATTTAATCGCCAATTTCTCAAGCCCTTTAATCAGGAACACGAACAAGATACCGAAGGCGCCGGGCCACAGCTGAGTCTCAAGGGATTTGAGCGCCTCCAGGAGGCCAGCTATGTAGCATTAAAATTGCCCTATGGCTGGTGGTTTTGGGGGTTGGATACGCAAGCCGGGAAAATTGATCGACGGCAAGCCGCCTTTTTCTTGTCTCTTTGTAATCCCGAGGTTTCCGAGGCGACCGCGGAGAATAAGGCGGCACGGAAAGCACCTGATAAATTAATTGTGGCCACGCCGGAACCCACCACCCAATTTGGGCGGTGGGCAAGGGAAGAAGAAGCCATTGTTGAGACTTTTAAAAAGCTGGAGCTAGCGCCTAGTTTCCTGAAATCCAATGCGGGCAATTTACCGCCCAGCCAATGCCGACTCGATATCTCGGGAGACATTCATCATTATGCTCGCTACTGGGGTAAGGGTGCTGTCGATAAATCGGATCATACCCGCACTAACTATGCCTCGGTAGTTGCTGGCGGTGGTGGTGCCTTTCTCCATCCGTCCCACACCGATGTGGAAGAGGTGGCGGAGAATCAGCTCTATCCTCCCCGGACGGTATCCCATCGGCTGATGACCCGACGTCTCTTAATGCCCTGGAATATTTTCCAAGGGGGTTATATTTGGCTCGCTGGTGGACTGATGGCGCTGATAATCTACTTTGCGGCGGTCATCCCCGAGAGCAGTTGGTCGATTTTTAAACTGATGCCTAATGGGCTAAGACCCTTGCAAAATGATGGCGATTCCTTACTTAGTCGTATTCAAGGAGCGCTGGCTATTGAGTGGGGAAATTCGACGAGCGAGTATTATTGGGATTTGATCTATGCTCTGTTATTACTCATTTTGTTAAGCATTAGCGCGCTTCGAACGAAGCGCTTTTTCGAAGCGGCTATGGACAGGGATCGGAAAGCCTGGGCTTGGGCTCATTATCGGTTTATTGGCTTCCATTTGGCGCTTTTTGCGCCTATGGGGGTTTTTATGTATGGGTGGAATCCCAGTGGCCATCCCCACTCCTTTCTAGCCAGTGTATTAGTGCTGCTGTTTTTGCTGGCTTCCCTGGTTAGCCTCGTGATTAGCCGCCGCTACGATAACCTGTTGTTCGAACGCGCTAAGTCCCACCAGATAATCAAAGGGGATTACACGCCCTTGTGGATTTTAATGCTATTTGCGGCGGTAAGTGCCTGCCATGGCTTGTGGCATTATGGCCGATATCCGGTGGCGGTGGTTTTCGCCGATATCCTGACGATTTTAACGTTACTGCTTACCCTGGGGGGCCTCATTTTCTTCGCCGTTGTTGCGGGGGGGAGTCTGCATGAACGGGCTGGAAAATTATGGTTTGCCGCGTTGGGGTGTTGGCATGCCGTGCTGCAAATTAGCGTTCCTGTATTGTTGGTTATCTATAGTTCCTGGATCACTATTTTCATAGTAGTTAGCAGCGTCATCCTGGCAACGCTATTGACTGCCTGGATGATGACCCGGGATTCCCTGATGAATGAAAACCGTCTCCAGCAGGAAAAGCTGGGCCGCCAGTTACTGATTATTTGGTTGCTGGTAGGCGTCTCTGCCATGCTCATTGCGAGCTGGGGAGGGGAGGCTGTGGAAGTGACGTGGAGTCGTCTTGCCGCTGCGTTTCTTGTGGGAGGAATATTGAGCTGCGTCTGGTTTGGCTGGTATTTAGTGGTGGCGCTGGCTTTTAATGGTCATAATAATGAAGCGGGGGGAGGCGCCCGCACCCAAACCTATCGTCATTTTATCCGCTTTAAACTAACCCCGAAGAAACTTACGGGATATGTCATTGGCATTGATCAGCCTGTTGAATCTTTTCCAAAGGATAAAGAGATGCCTAAGTTTCGGCTGGTTGATGTATTTACCATAGGGCTTTAGCGTTGCCTGGATATGCCCAAGGAGAATCGCCATGTATATGATAAGTTCTCGAGAAAATTTCTGGAGCAGCGAAAGGCTTTCCAATAAAGATCACATTAAGGATGCGATGTGGTATTGGATAATCCGGACCCAAAGGCCCCGCAGTTATCATGACTCACTCTCCCAATGTTAGGGTGATTAACTGCAAGCGGATTATTGATTCCCATGGGGGATATAAATATTCGGAACCGATCTATAAATTTATTGCCAAGGAGCTTAAGTCTAGTCAAGCGCCTCAATATTTTATTCTGGAATAGAAGTAGTCGTTTGCTGGGGCTTAATTTATTGTCTCAGCCATTAAACCCTACGCTTGTGAATCATGGCCAGCGTGTATTGTATTTTTATTTTTTAGGAACTTAGCTTGCGGTAAATTCGTCTCTAGCCGACGTGTTTTATAATTCCTTACAGTAATATTATTTTCCTTCCTTTTTTCTCTATCTGAAATGAGCTTACGCAGCATGATCAAAAAGGTATTTCTACCTATTTGATCTGCTTTTATCGTCGTTAACAATGAGTAATAATAGAGATCAAACTGCTTTCATTTCGGTTGAGAATATGTATTTAAATTGCCCTTAATAAATCACGCAAAGATTGTTAAAAATTTTACATAAGGAGGTATATCCCTAACCCTATAATTGATTATTAGAAACAACTTCCGTTCTTAACTGAAGGGACACTTCAGCCAAGTGGAGACGAATCAATGAAAAAGATAAATACGGTGTTGCTTTGTCCTATTGCGATCCTTGCCGTGATGGTCAGCGGCTGTGATAGCCAGCCCGAACCGGGAGAATCAGCATCCCAAGAGTCTTCCTACCCTGAACCTTTTGAATATCGTTTTGCCGGCTACGATAAGGAATGCGCAGGCATTCCAGGCTATCTAGATCCTTATCACTATGGTTACGATCTCACCGCGGAAGAAAAGCGGGGCGCTTGCACCTGGTATTTGTGGGCGGGTGGTGATCCCATGGGAGAAAATCCCTCCCAATCTAATGCAGGAGGAAATCCTCATTTCTGGCGCGAGGCTGAAGCCCGTACCTGGAAGATTGCCAAGGTCAGCGGACTTCAGGTTAATCTTAATTTCCTGGCTTTTCTAGACTCGCGCGTACGGGACGAGCGTTTCGAGAAATTTGGAGTTATCAATGACCCCGGTTGTCAAAAAGCAAGCAAGCCTGATGCCTACGGTTTATGGCTTGATGAATGCCAGGACCCCTACTCTAGTGGCGTGATGGGGCTGCGGGTATTCCCTAATCAGAACTTTGATCCTGAAAAATGGGATGTCCAAAAATATTTAGAGGAAGACGCCACCATCGAACCGCCTTATTTGACGGGATTGACGTGTGGTATTTGCCATATTGCTTTTAATCCGGTTAATCCGCCCAAAGATCCCGAGCATCCTGAATGGGAAAATTTTGCCGGAGCGTTCGGTAATCAGTATATCAAGGAAGGGGCGCTATTTGGGCAAGGACTAAAGAAGGAGGACTTTCTCTACTGGGTTTATGCCAAACAGCCCGCGGGCACTTCCGATACTTCCCGCATCAGCATGGATTTTATTGATAACCCCAATGCCATCAATTCTATTTTTTATATCACCTCGGCCCGGCCTACTTATGAAGAGGTCATGAATGATGGCACTACCCGAAAGGTGCCTCATATCCTTAAGGATGGCGCCGATTCCATTGGTGCAGGCGGCGCGGCGCTGCGGGTCTACGTTAATATTGGCACGTGCGGCGACTACCGGATGAGTATCGACGATACTTTCCTTGGTATTAAGCCCCAACATCCGTTTGATCTTGCCAAAGCAGAAGCCGAGTGTGAGGACTGGCGTCTGACTGCCGCGCGGATGGATGATGCCGCCGCCTTTTTGAATTCTCCTCCTCCCTTTAAGCTTCAGGACGCCCCAGGTGGTGAGCAATACCTAACTAAAGATGAGGAGCAACTAAGCTTAGGTAAAAAAGTATTTGCCCAATATTGTGCCCGTTGCCATTCCAGCAAATTGCCGGAAGGCTATAGCCATGAAGGCATGGAAAAACATGCCGATGCGGCTAAGGATGACTGGGTGAAACTGGTCATGAGCGATGATTTTCTGGAAAGAAATTTCCTCTCGGATGATCGGCGCTATCCACTTTACTCGGATGATCCCAGTATTGCCATTGGCACCAATGCCGCCAGGGCGGTGGCTTCCAATGCAACCGAGGGTCATGTCTGGCAGAACTTCTCCTCCAAGACCTATAAAGAATTGCCATCGGTGGGCAAGGTTGCGCTCTACAATCCCTTTAACGCCGATAAGCCTATTCAATATGAATTTCCGGCGGGTGGCCGCGGCTATTACCGAACTCCCTCCTTGATCAGCGTGTGGGCAACCGCACCCTTCTTACACAACAATATGTTGGGAATCTACAATCATGATCCTTCCGTTAAAGGGCGAGTGGAGGCATTCATGGATGCGGCCGAGAAATTGCTTTGGCCGGAGAAACGTTTGGGGCCGGATTCTATTAAAGTGACCCCGATGGATACCTATCTGCGGTTCCGTTCCCTCGAGGTACGGGTTCCGGCGGGCACCCCCATCAAACTCCTGGCTAATATCAGTTTGGATAAAGTGGCTGATAAAAAAGAACTGCTCAAGGATTTGAAGGAGTCGTTAAAAGATCCCACCCACCTCGTTAAACTGGTGAAGGCGTTGAAGGGTCAGGAGCAGTTTGATGATGAGTTGAAAAAGCTGGTTCCCAAATTATTGCGCTATAACCAGATCCCCGATTTTGTCGAGGATAAAGGGCACAATACCCACATCTGCCGCGATCCCTCCGATGAAAAGATAACCTGTCTTTCGGATGAGGAGAAGCGGGCGCTGATTGAATATCTGAAGTTTTTATAGGAGGTTCGGTCCGTGGAAAACGACATCATTTTTCAACCTCTCGCGTTTAAAAACTTAACGGTTAAAAACCGGATCTTCCGTTCCAGTATTTCCGGCCGCTGGGACAACTACAATGGTTCGGGAACCCAAGCCCGCATTAACTGGGAAGAGAAGTTTGCCCGAGGCGGCGTAGGCGCCATCATCTCTTCTTTTGCGCCGGTGCATATCCGGGGCCGCATCATGCCTAATTACGCCATGATTGATGACGATGACAAGATTCCCTTTTGGCGTAAGGTAGGGGAGAAAGTTCATGAATATGACTGCAAGTTTATTGTGCAGTTGAGTCATTCGGGACGCCAGCGGGATGTCCCGGGGGTTGAGAATTTAATGAATAAGGGACTGTCCTCAACCAGCAAGATGGATACGTTTCATGGCCTGCTCTGTCAGGCCATGACCCTGGGAGAGATTAAGCAGACTATCCAGCACTTTGCCGATAGCGCGCGCCGGGCCCGGGAAGCGGGCCTGGATGGAGTGGAATTACACGCTTCCCATGGTTATCTCTTCACGCAGTTTCTTAGTTCCGCCATTAACGACCGCAAGGATGAATATGGGGGTTCGCTGGAGAACCGGGCCCGCTTCTTGCTGGAGGTGATTCATGCCATTCGCAAGGAAGTCGGCGATGATTACCATCTTCAGGTCAAAATTAATATTGTGGATGAGAACAACGCTCTTTATCCCTGGGAGAAATGGGGTAACAAGCCGGAGGAGTATGTCCAGATTTGCCAATGGGTAGAGCAGGCAGGTGCTGATGGCTTGCATGTTTCGGCGGGTAGCCTCTTCCCTCATCCTTTGGTTCCGCCAGGTGGTTTCCCCCTGGATGAAACGAATTGGTGGTATGGGAGCATGGCTTCGAGTGGTGTGCGCGGTTACCTAAATTATACGGTCTTTCATTTTAAGGCATTGAGGCCACTTTTTCTTTGGCTCTGGAATCGCACCAAGAAGAAATATCCCATCGAGGGAGTCAGCGCGGAGCTTTGTAAGCAGGTTAAAGAAAGGGTCGGTATTCCGGTGCTTAATACCGGCGGTTATCAGGCGGGTAAATTGATCCGGAAAGTGATTTCCGAGGGGTACTGTGATGGGGTGGCCATTGCCCGTCCACTAATTGCTAATAATGATTTGCCCAAGGTCTTGCAAACGGGCAGGGACTTGCCCGAAAAACCTTGCTCATTTTGCAATCGGTGCCTTCTCAATGCGCCCGCCAATCCCCTAGGTTGTTACGATGTGCGCCGCTATGACAACCATCATGACGCCATGATTGAGGAGGTCATGACTGTTTATGATCCGCCTCCTTTTCATTAGTGCCAATGCGCTTTCATTTTAACTTTGGAAAAGGGGTTACCCATGAATAACGCTGAAACCAAAACGGTCCAAACCGTCGCCAAGGATCAAACGATTGAGGATAGGGTGCGGGTGAGTCCCGTCGATCGCTATGAGCTAAAGGCTCGGAAGCGATGGGGGATTGTTGCTCTGATTATTATCCTTTTTTGGCTACTGATCGCGCTATTTTGATTATTTTATGGAGCATGGATTGACATGGCCACGCAGCAGAAGCAATCAGTGAATAAGGCAAAAAATCCTAGAAATCCACGGCGTATGTTTAGCCTCTTGATAATCGGTATTGTGGTTGTCGCTGCTGGTTATCTTATTGCCCGTTTTGTTCCTGAAAGGCCAGTGGACTATGAGGCTATCGAAGATCATTTCAAATACGGCTCCATTGGCAGCGAGCCTGTCAATGGATTGCCTTATTGGATTTGGAAAGTGCTTCCAGAGATGTTTCCCGAGAAGCTCCCTGGCAAGGGCGGGTATGCTTCCTTCGGATTCATTTACGAACAAGGGCGGGATTTGCCTATTGGTGTGTCGCAACGCCGGGTGACAGGTATTGAGCGCGTGTGGTTAAACTGCGCGGTTTGTCATACGAGCACCTTGCGGGAAACGAAAGGCGCTGAGCCCCAGGTTATTCTGGGGATGCCCGCCAATGACTTTAGACTGTATTTATTCATCCAATTCTTAAGAGAAGTTGCGTTGGATAATCGTCTTACTTCGGAAAATGTCATGGCGAAGATTGAGGAAATGGGTGGTAATCTCGATCCCATCGAGAAAGTGGCCTATCGCTATTTCGTTGTGGATCGAGTGCGCGCCGCGCTCTTCGAATTGCGCCAGCAGCTCAACTTTCTTGATCGCCAGCATCCCTGGGGTCCTGGCCGGGTGGATACTTTTAACCCCTATAAAGCCATTCAGTTTAATTTTCCCATGGATACATTACCCGCCGAGGAGTTAATCGGTCCAGCCGATTATCCTTCCATTTGGGATCAGCGGCCACGGGAAGGAATGTACCTCCACTGGGACGGCAATAACCCCTCCGTTCAGGAACGCAATAAGAGCGCCGCTTTGGGAGCGGGGGTGACGCCAGTCACCATCGATCTGGAGCGGATTGGGCGTATTGAAGACTGGCTGTGGGATTTTAAACCCCTGGCTTATCCGAAGGAAATTACCTCGGCGAAAGCGGCGGAAGGCAAACAACTCTATGGGCAGTATTGCGCCCAATGCCATGGCATGCAGGAAGGGGATCAGTACCTATTTGATACCGGGCGGTTTTCGCGGTTGGGAAAGGTAGAACCTATCACCGCTATTGGCACCGATCCGGGTCGGCTCAACTCCTATACCGAGCTATTATCCGTTAATCAAAATACCCTTTATGTGGGTTATCCCTGGCGTTTTAAACATTTTCGCAAAACCCATGGCTACGCCAACATGCCCCTGGATGGTCTTTGGCTGCGGGCGCCCTATTTGCATAACGGCTCGGTGCCGACGCTGCGGGATCTGCTGGAGCCGGCGGAGAACCGGCCAAAGGTATTCTATCGGGGTTATAACGTCTATGACTGGGAGAAGGTAGGCTTCATCTCGGATGTTGCCGAAGAAGATGGTCATGAATTTTTTAAATTCGATACCCAGGTAAGGGGGAATTCCAATGCCGGCCATGAAGGCGAGGCTTATGGCACCTCTCTGAGCGGAGCGCAAAAGGATGCGATGGTTGAGTATATGAAGACTTTTTAGAAAGACGATGAGCAGATCAGCAGAAGGAATATAAAAAATGAGTCGTTATGGGATTTGGCACGGCCGGGTGGTATGGTTTGGAATTATCCTGAATATGTTTTTTGTGTTTCCCTTGGTGCTGGCGCCAGGATGGTTATTAGGGTTGCTTAATATTCCGCTGGATCAACTTATTTGGGCGCGGGCCTCGGGAATGTTGCTTTTTATCATCAGTGTTTTTTATATACCCGCCACCTGGGATCTGAAACGCTACCGGGCGTCGGCCTGGTTTTCCATTTTCCCCTCCCGGACTTTTGGAGCCACTTTCTTTACGGTCGCGGTGTTTGTGTTTGGCTATCCCGTGGGTTTTCTCTCCATTGCCATTGTGGATGGCTTTATTGGAATCACAACATTTATTTTACTGTTGTTGGTGACCCTTGAAGAGAAAAGAAGGGGTACGCCAGTAACATTAAAATAGGAGGGTTAGAGCTCATGCACTCAAAAACAGTTCGTTGGATGGTGGTGCTGCTGGCATTAGTCCTGGTGATGGGGGCCGTTGGTTGGTACAAACTTCTTCGTGAAGTGGAGCAAACCTCGCTGAAAGAGGCTTCGGCGGCGGAATGGTTTAAATACGGTTCCATTGGCAGCGAGGAGGAACAGGGCGTTCCCTATTGGATCTGGCGGGTTTTGCCTAAAATGTTTCCTGAGTATTTGCCAGGCCCTGGTGGTTATGCTGCCCTTGGTGTTCCCTGGGAACAGGGCCAGGAATTGCCGGTAGGATTTTCTAAAAAAACTATTGGTTTTCCCCGCGTTGCTTTTAACTGTGCCTTCTGCCATTCGGCTAGATACCGGCTCAAGGAAGATGAGCCGCCCACTATTATGGTGCCTGGGCCGGGGAATACCGTCAGGCCCCAAGACTATGCCCGCTTTCTTGCGGCAGCGGCGAATGATGCCCGCTTCAATTCCGACGATATTCTGGAACAGATCAGTTTGATCTACGAATTGCCGTGGCTGGATAGGCAGCTCTATCGTTACTTAATTATTCCCATGACTAAAAAAGCATTGATCCAATATGGGCAAACATTTGCCTGGGCCCAGGAAAAGCCTCCTTGGGGGACCGGGCGCATCGATCCTTTTAACCCCATTAAGTTTGGAATCCTGCAAATGGGGATCGATACCACGATTGGCAATGCGGACATGATGCCTCTATGGAACCTGAAGGTCCGCGAAGGAGATGCCCTCCATTGGGATGGATTGAATACTGATCTGCATGAGGTGGTGATCAGTTCCGCCATTGGCGATGGCATGACGTATAAGGCCATTGCCCATGACAGCTTGGATCGTATCGAGGCCTGGTTACAAGAAGTGCCGCCGCCGGCTTCGCCTTTTGATGCTCGCAAGGGAGCTGATTCTCCTTATTTTTTGGATAAGCAGCTAGCCGCGAAAGGTAAAACAATTTATGAAAAAAATTGTGCCGAATGTCATGCCCCTGAAGGCAAGCGTCATCGGACAGTAATTCCGGTTGAAGAAGTGGGTACTGACCGTCACCGGGTGGATATGTGGACGGCTGAAGCGGCTAAGCGCTACAACGCCTATCAGGAAGATTACGATTGGGGCATGCGCCACTTTAGGGATGTGGACGGCTATGTGGCGGTACCCCACGATGGCTTATGGTTGCGGGGCCCCTATCTTCACAACGGCTCTGTGCCTACCCTGCGGGATATGCTCAGAAAACCGGAAGACCGGCCCCAGGTTTTTTATCGGGGTTACGATCTTTTCGATCCCATCAATGTGGGTTTTGTGTCCCAGGGAGAAGAAGCCGAGCGTATTGGTTTTCGCTATGACACGGGGGTCCCTGGCAATAGCAATCAAGGACATTTGTTTGGTACGGATCTTCCGCAAGATCGAAAAGAAGCGTTACTTGAATACTTAAAAACGCTTTGATAAGGAGGGCACCATGAATACCTCGCTACCGCAAAATGATTCCGATCCCCAGGGCCGAAAGGATCGGCTTGAAAGACGGCGAGCGCTGTATGTATTTAATTACGATTATGTGCCGCCCATACCGATGATTGATAAGGTCCCTCATGAAGAGTATTTCAGTCCAAAATACACTGCAGAACGTTTGGCGTCCATGGCGAAGCTAGCGCCTAATATGCTTGCCGCTAAAACCAAGCGGCTCTTCGACCCGCTTGATGAACTGAATGAATATGATGAGATGTTCATCTTCCTGGACAAACCGGGTATTGTCCGCGGCTATCGAACAGATGAATCCTTTGGGGAACAACGCCTATCCGGCGTTAATCCCATGTCAATACGCCGCCTTGATAAACTCCCCGAAGACTTTCCGATCATGGATGAGTATCTGGAACAAAGTTTGGGTTCTCCACATACTCTCGCGCAGGCACTCCAAGAAGGACGGCTTTATTTTCTGGAGTTCCCTCAATTGGCTCATGTGAAAGAAGGCGGACTTTACCGGGGACGGAAAAAATACCTGCCCAAGCCCCGGGCTTTATTTTGCTGGGACGGGAATCATTTGCAGCCGGTGGCCATCCAAATTAGCGGACAACCAGGGGGGCGGCTCTTTATTCCCCGGGATTCTGATTTAGATTGGTTTGTAGCCAAGTTGTGCGTCCAGATTGCCGATGCCAATCATCAGGAACTTGGCACCCACTTTGCCCGTACTCATGTGGTGATGGCGCCTTTTGCCGTGGTGACCCACCGTCAATTGGCGGAAAATCATCCTCTGCATATTCTGTTGCGGCCTCATTTCCGGTTCATGCTCTACGACAATGATTTGGGGCGTACCCGATTTATCCAGCCAGATGGTCCGGTGGAGCACATGATGGCGGGCACTCTAGAAGAGTCCATTGGGATTTCCGCTGCCTTTTATAAGGAATGGCGGCTAGATGAAGCCGCCTTTCCCATTGAAATTGCCCGCCGCAAGATGGATGACCCGGAGGTATTGCCCCATTATCCCTTCCGGGACGATGGGATGCTGCTATGGGACGGTATTCAGAAATTTGTGAAGGAATACTTGGCCCTTTATTATCAAAGTCCTGAAGATTTGGTCCAGGACCAGGAACTGCGGAACTGGGCTAGGGAGCTTACCGCCAATGACGGGGGCCGGGTAGCGGGTATGCCGGGGCGTATTGAAACCGTCGATCAGCTTACCAGCATCCTTAGCACGGTCATTTATACTTGTGCACCCTTGCACTCGGCACTGAATTTTGCCCAGTACGAGTATATCGGCTATGTCCCGAATATGCCCTATGCGGCCTATCACCCCATTCCCGAAGAGGGAGGCGTGGATATGGAAACGCTGATGAAAATTCTGCCTCCCTACGAGCAGGCTGCGCTGCAGCTGAAATGGACCGAGATCCTCACTTCCTACCATTATGATCGCTTGGGACATTATGATGAAAAATTCGAAGATCCCCAGGCGCAAGCCGTAGTGGAACAATTCCAACAGGAGCTAGCGGCAGTAGAACAGGAGATTGATCAGCGTAACCAAGACCGTCCGCTAGCCTACACGTATCTGAAGCCTTCGGAAATTATCAATAGCATTAATACCTGAGGGGGGAACCACCATGAGCCGCGTAGCAGAAAGCCAAGATTTGGAAGGAAGCTCAAAAAGTAGACCCGCGGTTCCGATGGAGCAAAAAATGTTAGAGATGTTCCGTCAGGAACAGGAACGCCTCCGGGACAGACGCCGCCAGGCGGGGCTTGCTCCAGGCCGGCCAGAAAAAGATGCGGTAGGGCTGGCTTTTTCGGGCGGCGGGATTCGCTCCGCTACCTTTAACCTGGGGTTATTGCAGGCAATGAATCGCTACGGCTTTCTCAAGCATGTGGATTATCTTTCCACTGTCTCGGGCGGAGGCTATATTGGCAGTTCCCTGACCTGGTTTATGTCTTGCCTTAAGCAGGACTTTCCTTTTGGGACTTCCCGTCGCGACAATACTGAAACGCCGGGCGCTATCGTAAGCTGGCTCCGTCAGCATGCTTCCTATCTCACGCCGGGTGAGGGGGTGGATCTTTGGGCCTTGGCTGCAGCAGTGATACGAGGCACTTTGGTGAATTTGTTGGTAATTATCCCGATTTTTTTTACCGTAACCGTGCTTCTGGTTTGGTTACCTGGTCCAGTGGTTATTCCAGCTTATCCTCAGAATGGATTTACCGTATTGCTAGGCGTGGGCCTTGCCTTTCTCGCTCTGCTTGGCATCACGTCCATTTTCTATGCTCTATTTTCTAATATTAAAAGCTTACAGCGATTTCGTGTACGAAGCCGGAGCAACTTTTGGATGGGGCGGATGCTGTTTTTTGGGATAGGATTTGCAGTGCTTGGTACGATTCCTCTCTTGCATGGTTATCTAGAGATTCATTTTAAGGACTTGATTGAAGAATTTTATGCCTCTTTTTCCCTGGCTGGGGCGCTATCTCTCATGGGCGGCTGGATTGGCCGGGATTCGGAAAACGAGACTCAGGGTTACCGCAAAATCTTGTTAAATGTGGGACTGGCTTTGGTAATTTATGGTCTTTTGCTATGGATGTACCATGATGCTGATGCTGTTGTAAATAAGGGTGATGTATTGAGGAAAGGGTTATTATGGGCGGGAGTAGCCTCGGCGCTTTTTATTGGTATGCTAGCCAATATTAACTATGTCTCTATCCACCGTTATTACCGGGATCGGTTGATGCAAGCATTTATGCCACCGGTGGATTTTACTGATTTTAGCGAACCTAATAAATGTTTATTAAAAAACATTCTTCAAACCAAGGCTCCCTATCATATTATTAATACCATGATGATGACCTGGAATTCTTCCACTCCCACATTGCGGATCAGAGGCGGGGATAATTTTATTTTGACTCCTTTATTTTGTGGCGCCCCGTCCACCGGCTATGTTTCGAGTGCCCAATATTTGGGTGGCACGATGGATCTGAGCACTGCTTTTAGTATTTCGGGAGCCGCCATCGATCCCAATACGGGCGTGACCCGATCCCGGCCCTTATCCTTTATGATGACCTTGTTGAACGTGCGGATAGGTTATTGGGTTCGTAATCCAAAGCGGCCCGCCAATAGGATAAAGGGATGGTCGCGTCCTTATTGGTTCATCTACTCTCTACGGGAAATGTTGGGTCTTAAAATGGCTGAAAATCAGATGCATGTTTATCTGACCGACGGAGGTCATTTTGAGAACCTGGGTCTTTATGAGCTGATAAGACGCCGATGCCGTTATATTGTGCTGTCCGATGCGGCTGAAGATCGAGCCTGGAAGTTTGATGATTTAGGGAATGCCTTGGAAAAAATCCGAGTGGATTTTGGCGCGGCTATTGATATGGATACCCAAATGTTGCAACCTCAGGGGCCTAATCAATTTTCTCCTCAGCCGGGAGTGCTGGGAAATATTTGCTACGCTGATGGGAGTCGAGGTACTTTGCTCTATATTAAGGCTTCCGTTTTTTCCGGGCTTCCAGAGGATGTTTACGCCTACCGGCGGGCTAATCCCAAGTTCCCCAATCAAAGTACCGTGGATCAGTTTTTCGATGAGCCCCAATTTGAGGCTTACCGGGAACTGGGTTTTCAAACAGGCAAGCGAATATTTGAGGATAAAAAGCTCCATAAAGTTTTTGCGCCTTAATTTTACAAGAGCTTCCCTTTTCTGCCCCAACGATGCCTGCAGGTATCTGGAAGATTAACCAAGAAAAATTCTCTATGCGGGTGACCTCGCTAGGGGCTTCGAGGGGTGGGTCGTTGCCCGCGCCTCGGTAGCTGGACTACTCAGCTAATGGGGCGCCACCACGTACGCCTTTTTTTGTTCTGGTATAGTCGATCCTATAAGTAAAGTTGTAATGCGGTTATTTCCAGCTTAGGATTGCTTGTGGACAGTGAATTTCGTTTGATTATTTCCTGCCCTGATAGGGTGGGTATTGTAGCGGAAGTCAGTTCGTTTATTGCTTCTCATGGGGGCTGGATAAACGAGGCCAGCCATTATTCCGATCCGGTATCAGGCTGGTTCTTCATGCGTCATTGCATTAAGAGTAGCTCTCTACCGTTTGGAATCAAGGCTTTTAAAGATAAATTCTCGCCTATTGCCCAGAAATATAAGATGAAGTGGAGCCTCTCTGACTCCAGTGTAAAGAAACGGGTAGTGCTCATGGCCAGCAAAGAATCCCATTGCTTGGTTGATTTACTGCACCGCTGGCATAGTAACGAGCTTTACTGTGATATCCGTTGCATTATTTCTAACCATGAGCGTTTGAAGCAGCTTGTGGATGCTTATGGCGCACCTTACCACTTTGTCCCTATCGCGGGAGAAAAGAAAGAAGGTGCTTTCAGGAGAATTATTCAGCTGATTGAAGATAATCATACGGATCTCATCGTGCTCGCCCGCTATATGCAAATTTTACCGGGAGATATCTGTAATACTTATCAAAACCGCATTATCAATATTCATCACAGTTTTCTGCCCTCCTTTGTGGGAGCAAAACCTTATCATCAGGCCAGCGAGCGCGGTGTAAAACTTATCGGAGCCACTTGCCACTATGTAACCGAAGCGCTAGATGCGGGTCCCATCATTGATCAAGACGTGATACGCGTTAGCCATCACAATACCGTGGACGATATGATTCGCCTAGGAAGGGATGTGGAAAAACTGGTGCTGGCTCGGGGGGTGCGGAGTCACCTGGGAGATCGAGTATTGGTCCATGGCAATAAAACCATCGTTTTTTAGCGAATCGAGATCGTTGCCAATGACAATATTGGCGGCGAAAAATTTAGCCTTATATGGCAGGGGTAGTGCTAATAAGCCAAGCAGATACGCTGGCTGATTTCTCACCGATAAAAAATCCGTATCGCTAAATTTTAAGTCCCTATCATGGCGATGAGTTTTACCCCTGGTGATACCGTAGTTTGGGTCGTGTTTGTCGGCACTTACCTTGGCATGGCCAGTGGAGGCGTGCCAGGACTGGCGCTTGATCGTATCGGTATTACCCTGAGCGCCCTTATTGTGCTGCTGCTCAGCGGCACGCTGTCACCAACTCATCTTGCAGGCGCTTTGGAATTACCGACCCTGGTGCTGTTGTTCGCGCTGATGATCATCACCGCGCACTTTGAGTTAGCCCATGGTTTCGACTGGATCGCTGATCATCTCAGCCGACTGCATGCTTCACCCAGGGTTCTGCTGGCCCTGGTGATCGGAGTCGGTGGCCTACTGTCCATGGTGTTGGTGAACGACATCGTGGCCTTTGCTTTTACCCCCATGTTGTGCCGTGGATTGCGCCGCCGCGGACTCGATCCGCGCCCCTATCTTTTGGCGCTTGCGGGCGCGGTCAATGGGGGTTCGTCGGCCACGCTGATAGGCAATCCGCAAAATATCCTCATTGGCCAACTGGGCGAGTTAAGCTTCCTAGGCTATACCGCGGTTGCGCTAGTGCCGGCGATCGTGACGCTGGTGGTGATCTACGTGGTCATCGTGTGGGTCTGGCGCGGGGCGCTGTCGATTGATAAGCAACCAACAGGCAACAGTGGCGGCAATGATTTTAGTGCATGGCTTGGCTTAAAGAGTCTGTTTGCTGCGCTTGCCTTGGTACTACTGCTGGCCACGGTTCAGGATCGGGTGGTAGCGGCGCTGGGCGTTGCCCTGATTTTACTGCTTGGACGCCGCTTCTCGACCCGCGATCTATTGAGCCAGGTGGATGGTTCTCTGTTGGTCATGATTGGCTGCCTGTTTGCTGTCACCGCCGCCGCGACCGAACTACCGCAGGCAGAACGCGTGGTGGATTGGCTGGAAGCTCGCCACCTATTGCCCTATGATCTAGGATCGTTGGCACTATTCTCGGTTGTGGCCAGCAACACCATCGGCAATGTACCCGCCGTGGTGCTGCTGCTTAAGGCAGTGCCGGATATTCCCACGTCTGTACTGTACGGATTGGCGCTATTTTCCACCCTATCGGGTAATCTATTGCTAACCGGGAGTCTGGCTAACATCATCGTGGCCGAGCGTGGAGCGCAGGCAAAGGTTACGCTGGGCTTTATCGATTTTGCCCGCGTGGGTATACCCGTGACCCTTCTGTCAATGACGCTCGCCGGCGCTTGGCTCGGGTTATTGGGCATTTTGGGATAGCTTTATCTACAATGTACCAGCCACGCTGGTTCCAAGGGTCGCTAATACTATCCTGACAGGGGGGCTATACTTATATCGTCAAGGTTTATCCTTCTCAAGTCGCGGGCGGCGATCGTCGGCGTCGAGCATTTGTGTGCCCGCTGGCTGCTAGGCGCGAGCCCTACTAATGATTGAAACTATCACCAGACGAGGAAACTGACTATGACCAATGATCCCCTCGGTATCACCGCGACCCTAAAGACCGCGTCCGGAACGGCCTCTTACGTGAGTCTCGCAAAACTGGCCAATAAGACCGGCGCGAATGTGGCGCGGTTGCCGCATACCGTCAAAATCTTGCTGGAGAATATTGCTCGAAGAGCCGGAGACAGGGACGTATCGCAAGCGGATGTCGAGGCGCTCGCCCATTGGCCGAATGGCGCTGAGGCGTCTCTTGCCTTCATGCCGGCGCGGGTCTTGATGCAGGACTTCACCGGCGTTCCGGCCGTGGTTGATCTTGCCGCCATGCGTAGCGCGGTGGCCCGGGCGGGCGGTGATCCCGGGCGGGTCAATCCGCTTGTCCCGGTCGACCTGATTATCGACCACTCGGTTCAGGTCGACCGTTTTGGTAGCGCCGATGCCTACGCCGCTAACCTGGAGTGGGAGTACCGGCGCAACCGGGAACGTTACGCGCTCCTCAACTGGGCCCAGCAAGCCTTTGATGGTTTCCGCGTAGTGCCGCCTGGCATGGGCATCTGCCATCAGGTCAACCTGGAACATCTCGGACGCGTTGTCATCGCGCGCGACGGTTGGGTTTTTCCTGATACCCTGGTCGGCACGGATTCCCATACGCCGATGATCAATGGCCTCGGCGTGCTGGGCTGGGGAGTTGGCGGCATTGAGGCTGAAGCGGCCATGCTTGGCCAACCGATGTTTCTGCCTCAACCTATTGTACTCGGCGTCAGGACGCAGGGGGCGCTGCCGCCTGGCACCACGGCTACCGATCTTGTTCTCACGCTGGCGCAAATGCTCAGGGCGCACGGCGTGGTGGGCAAATTCGTCGAGTTTTTCGGTTCTGGACTGAGTAGCCTGGGTATTGCCGACCGCGCCACCCTCTCTAATATGTCGCCTGAGTTCGGCGCTACCGCCACGCTGTTCCCGGTCGATGGGAACACGCTGGAGTATCTGCGCCTGACTGGGCGCGGCGCCAATATCGACCTGGTCGAGCGCTACACGCGCGAACAGGGCCTATTCCGGACCGACGACGACCCTGAGCCGAAGTTCAGCGAAGTGCTCGATCTGGATCTGAGCAAAGTTGAGTCCAGCGTGGCCGGGCCGAAGCGACCCCAGGATCGTGTCGCTCTGGCTGGCGTCAGGCAGTCATTCCAATCCGCTGTCAAGGGCATGGAGGCTGACGTAAATGGCAAAGAGATCGCCCGGCTGGTTGCCGAAGGCGGCCACGACGAGGAAGGCGCTTGCCAGGCGCCACCGGAGCACCTCCATCAGCGCAATGCGGCCGCGGTCGTGACTCACGGCTCGGTGGTCATTGCCGCCATTACCAGTTGCACCAATACCTCGAACCCTTCGGTCATGATCGCCGCTGGCCTGCTGGCCCGCAAGGCAGTTAAAGCTGGTCTACAATCCCGGCCTTGGGTGAAGACCTCGCTGGCGCCAGGGTCGCGTGTCGTCACCGATTATCTGAACAAGGCCGGTCTGACACCGTATCTGGAGAAGCTGGGCTTCAATCTGGTGGGTTACGGCTGCACCACCTGCATCGGCAACTCGGGGCCATTGCCCGAAGAAGTTGCCAAGGCCGTTACTGACAAGGACCTGGCGGTAGCAGCCGTGCTGTCGGGCAACCGTAACTACGAGGGCCGCATTCACAGCCAGGTGAAGGCCAGTTATCTGGCCTCGCCGCCGTTGGTGGTCGCCTACGCGCTGCTTGGTACGGTCCTCTGTGACCTGTCCAAAGACCCGCTGGGCAAGGACGGGAACGGTAAGCCGATTTACCTGAGAGACATCTGGCCAACCGCCGAGGAAATCGAGTCCCTGATCGCCTCGGCGGTATCCGCGGATCAGTTTGATAAGGAGTATGGCCGCATCTTTGAAGGTGACGATAAATGGAAGAGTATGCCGGCACCTACAGGTACCCTATTTGATTGGAGCGACGAATCGACCTACGTGCGCGAGCCGCCTTTTTTCATCGATTTTGCGGACACGCCAGTACCCGTGACCGATATCGAAGAAGCGCGGGCCCTGGCCGTGCTGGGTGACTCAATCACTACTGACCATATCTCGCCGGCCGGTGCTATTGGTGCTGATTCGCCGGCAGGACAATATCTGCTCGAGCATGGCGTGTCAGCAGCGGTGTTCAATAGTTTCGGCTCCCGGCGCGGCAATCACGAGGTCATGATGCGCGGCACCTTTGGCAATATACGGTTGCGCAATCTGATGGTGCCGGGAGCGGAAGGCCCCTGGACCGTGCATGTTCCCAGTGGTGAGAAGATGAGCATCTACGATGCGGCCATGCGCTACAGACAGGAGGGCACGCCCTTGGTCGTCGTCGCTGGCCGTGAGTATGGCTCGGGGAGTTCCCGCGACTGGGCGGCAAAAGGCGTTGCGTTGCTTGGCGTCAAAGCGATTATCGCCGAGACTTATGAGCGTATCCACCGCAGCAACTTGGTCTGCATGGGCGTTCTTCCCTTGCAGTTTAAAGATGGTGACTCGGCGAAGTCACTCGGCTTGAATGGCTCCGAGAGTTTTTCCATTACTGGCATTGGTGCCGGCATTAAACCACGGCAAAGCGCAAAGGTATCCGTAACCCGGCAAGATGGATCTCAAGTGGCATTTGACACTACGGTGAGGATCGATGCGTCGGCTGAAGTCGAATACTTCCTCAACGGCGGCATCCTGCAGATGGTGCTGCGCCAGATTTTGACAAAGTCTTGAGGCCGAATTAATAAGCCGAAAATTTTTGCTAGTGGTACCAGGCAGTCAAGGTTTGCTAGCTGATTTGTGCTTGTATCAGGAAAAGCGATGACCGATCTCGTGGGAGATAACCCATGGCCTACCTGTTAGTAGCCGTCGCAGCGTTGATGTTCGGGCTCTACAATGTCTTCATCAAACTCTCAGCTAACCATATCGAAGCCGTGTTGGGCGCGGTGGTGTTGCAATTTGTGGCGGCTTTTTTTGGACTGGCGTTATTACTGTATATGAAAAGCAGCGGCACTGTGATCTACAGTTCTAATAAGGGTTTGCTGCTGGCTACCCTGGCTGGGCTGGCCATTGGGCTGGTGGAAATCCTGACCTTTTATATCTTTGCCCGTGGCGTACCGGTGGCAGTGGGTAATCCATCGATCGTTGGTGGTTCCTTGCTGGTAACTACCGGCGTTGGCTACGTTTTGCTGCGCGAGCACCTATCGTTGACGCAATTGCTGGCCATTGGTTTGATCGCCAGCGGCGTCGCCTTATTGGGCTGGTCGGCAGCGCGATAGCAGGGGGCACTTTTTGGGAGGTATTCGACTTCATCTCAAATCAAATTCTCAGAGCGAATGTACAAACGCCCATGATGAACGATCCCCTGGAGCTAACTGATACAATGTGGAACTTGGCAATCATCGGCGCCTTGAGCATGCTCAATACGTGAATTGAGTTGGTGGAGCATGAAAGAAAAAGAATGTTGACGGTTTGAGTTTTAGATCAATAGATTCATTGAAAAAATCCTAAGCTAAATGGATTTTCGGCTTTTTTTCTGTTTTATAAGTACCTATTGGGAGGACTACGACCATGAATTTATTAACGCAAGATTATCCAGCCATTTTTCTGGACAAGCACGAGCCGCCCTGTCTCTCGCTCTATCAGCCGACGCACCGGCAGCATCCTGAAAATACGCAGGACCCGATCCGCTTCCGCAATCTGGTGAAGGAAATGGAGGAATCCCTGCGCAAGAAATACCCGTCTCGTGATATTGCGACACTACTGCGCCCGTTTGAAAACTTGGCCGAAGATCGGACCTTCTGGAATTATACCGCAGACGGGCTAGCGGTGTTGAGCGCGCCTGGGCTATTCCGTGTGTATAAACTGCAGCGATCGGTTGCCGAGCTAGCGGTTGTCGCCGACAGCTTCCATACTAAGCCGCTCATGCGTATTGTGCAATCGGCCGATCACTACCAAATTCTTGGTCTGAGCCGGCACGCGTTTAAGGTTTTCGAAGGCAATCGCGATACGCTGGATGAGATTCAGTCCATTGAAGGTGCGCCGCCACAAACCATCGATGAATTGCTAGGTAGAGAAGAGAGTGATCGTGAAGGTGCCCACCGGGCATACAGCGCTTCCGGGCGGCCCGGCGCTGCGGCGCGACACGGCACCGATGTGAAGCAGGATATCAGGGACCGCGATACCCAGAAGTTTTTTCGCGCGGTCGATGAAGTGGTGCTGAAGCATTATTCGCAACCATCGGGGTTGCGTCTGATATTGGCGGCGTTACCTGAGCACCATCAGCCGTTTCGCGCCATCAGCAACAACGCGTTTTTAGTGAAAGAAACCATCGACGTTCATCCAGACGCGCTGTCCCTTGATGCGTTGCGTGAACGCGCCTGGCAGCTGATGCAACCCTATTACCTTAAGCGGCTAGCCGGTTTGGTGGAATCGTTTGGCGCGGCGGCCGCAAAGGGTCAGGGCGCGGATGATCTTGGCGAGATTGCTACGGCCGCCATCGCCGGGCGGATTGCAACGCTACTGATCGAGGCCGACCGTATAATTCCCGGCTACATTGATGCCGCAAGCGGTAAAATTATCACTGATAATCTGAGTAATCCGGACATTGACGATGTGCTTGATGATCTTGGGGAGTGCGTGCTCAAGACGGGTGGCGAAGTTGTGATCGTCCCCACTGAGCGAATGCCAACGGAGACTGGCGCTGCCGCCATCTATCGTTTTTGAGTAGTCTTTTGAGCGGTTATTCAAGGGTGATTTTCATGTTTATTGTGGCGGTCCATAGTAATAAGCTTGCCTATAAGGCTTCGGTTTGCCCATGCTGGGGCTTCCGTCTCTTTGCGCCGCGGCGGTGGTAGCTTGATAAAAAAAAATGAAGAGAACCCAGGTAGTGAACTGCCTAAGGTCAACGCGGCACCCGCAGTCGATCTGGCTGCCTGGCTGGAGGAACTTCCGCCCACTATGGCGCAGGCGCAGCTGCTTGCGCTGGCTCTGCCGCGGCGAACCGAGACGTTCAGCTATCTGCAACCGAATATGCAGCTAGCGCTTGCGCGGCGGCTGGACCGGCGCGATCTAGTGGAAATTGTCACCCAGATGAGCGCAGACGATCGCGCCGATCTGTTTAATCACTTAACGCCGGAGGAACAGCAGCGGCTGTTGCGCGGCTTGGCGCGGGAGGAGCGTGAGGATATTCGCCGCTTGTCGGCTTATGCCGAAGGTACCGCCGGGGCGATTATGACCTCGGACTATGCCACGCTTGCTGCTGATATGACGGCGCATGAAGCAATTGAATTGCTGCGGCGCAAGGCTCCTGAGAAGGAAACCATTTACCGGTCCTATATCCTTGATTGTGAGCGCCGCCTGATCGGCTCGATCCGGCTGCATGAACTCATTCTGGCTGCCGCCGATACGCGAATTGAAGAGATCATGGACCATGCTCCAGTATCCGTTGCGCTAGATAGCGATCAGGAGAAGGTCGCCCAGCTGATCGCCCGTTATGACCTATTGGCGCTGCCGGTGGTCGATAAGGGTGGCAGGCTGGTCGGTATTGTCACCCATGATGATGCCGCTGATGCGATGCAGGCGGAAACAACCGAGGATTTCCAAAAGATCGCCACTGTCCGCCCATTTTCGCAAAGCGTGCGCGAGGCCAGCATGGGCGTCCTTTATAGGAAGCGAATTTTCTGGCTTGTGCTGCTGGTATTTGGAAACCTGTTCTCGGGCGCGGGAATCGCCTTTTTCGAGGAGACGATCCTAGCCTATGTGTCGCTGGTGTTCTTTCTGCCGTTGCTAATTGACAGCAGCGGCAATGCCGGATCCCAGTCGGCAACCCTGATGGTGCGCGCGCTGGCCACGGGTGATGTGGCGCTGAAGGACTGGCGCAACTTGATTCTGCGCGAACTGCTGATTGCGCTCGCGCTGGGGGCGACGATGGCGCTGGTTGTTTTCCCGGTTGGATTGCTGCGCGGCGGTTCCGAGATCGCGCTAGTCGTAGGGCTGACCATGTTACTGGTTGTTATTATTGGCAGTCTGGCGGGTATGTCCTTGCCCTTTTTGCTCAGTCGCCTGCGTCTTGACCCGGCAACGGCGAGCGCGCCATTGGTCACGACGATATCGGATGCGGTCGGCGTGCTGGTCTACTTCTGGATTGCAACGGCAATGTTGAGTCTCTGATCCAACCTGATTCCTTGGGTATCCTGCGGGGACCAGGCATGTATTTGCATTCTGTGGACGCGGGCGGTTTTATCTTGCCAGAGAACACGCTGCCTGGTACCAGAGCCCAGCTTCATCGTCCGCTCAACAGCGAACGATGAGGTAGCGTTTGGGCGAGACCCCAAATTTTAAGAGTTGTGAAATGGGTTTAACAAGGGCTATGGGAGGAGTACAGATTGTAAATTAAGTATAAAACTGCGCATCAAGCGGTGTGCTACCGGCTTAGAGTGGCTTGTCACGATTCGGCATCAGAAAAATAACAGCCAGCGGGCGGAAATTGAACGCTGGGTGCATCATTTCTGTAGATTGCCGTCAATTTTCCGGAGTAAGCCACTGAAGCACAGCGTTATGTTGAAGGAGTACAGGGATGTACGATGACCCCTAGCGAGAGCGCGCGGCTGGGCGAGGCGACCCGCGATGGCCTCATGCAAAAGCTCCGCGACCAGGACACCGCCTTTCGGAACTTTTTTGTGGGGCGAGCGAAATATCCCAAGTGCAAAAAAGAGCCCATACCCAAAGTATCCGCTACTGCTTCGATCATCGCCACCGGGCAAGATGAAAGCGTGGATAGAGAGTAAGCTCGTTCTGCCCAAGCTCGGGGCACTCAAACTCAACGGGTCCCGCCGGCCCCAGGGCATTCCCAAAAAGGCATTGGGTGATGTGGGGATGCATGAACTCAAGCGGCAATTGGAATACAAGGCCGCCTGGTATGGCCGCGAGTTTAGGCAAGTAGACCGCTTCGTGCCCACCAGTAAAACGTGCTCGGTGTGTGGCGCAGTGCAAAAAGCCATGCCGCTCAAGGTCCGCGAGTGGACCTGCTCGGACTGCCAAACAGCCCATGACCGGGACATCAACGCGGCCAGAAATATTTTAAGGTTAGCTACGGTTGGGAGGACCGGAAGTGATGCGCGCCTGCCTGTGCGTGACCGCACGCAGACAGGTGGAGGCGTATACCCACTGGAGGTGGTCCCATGACCGCCAAAGGACGCCTGTTAATGGTCCCTGGTGGCATGAATGTTGGTCTACCCCTTCCAGATCATCTCTTAAGTTCTGGCTCCGGCAGTGGATGGAGTCGTCCCTGATTTTCGATGGCTGGGCAGCGCTTTGGCCACGGTGCTGACGTTGGTAGCGATTCGGAACGTTGCGGCCGCAGTACCACGCGTGATGATGGCCTATCGTATCGCACAAGATGCACCGCCACTCCAACAGACGATATTTGCGACAGGTGTTACGGCGGACGAGGCGGTCGTCTCCCGATCCCATGTCTGGCCGATCGTCTTGGCGCTCAATGGTTTGATATTAGTGGTGCTCTCGGATCTGTCGATGGGGCTGATGTGGCAAGTGTTTTGGGTATAGTCTTATAGGCTATGAAAAAGCACCGCCTAGGTATCGACCCCGGTGAATAAACAAGGGCTTGTCTTCGCATATCCGGATTGGACATAAAATCGATAGTGTGTTCAGCGCCGGTTTTCGAGCTTGGCTATAATGACACTGAGTAAGAGTATGGGGGCGTTTAGTTCCAGGTTGTGATGATACGGCGTATTCTGCATTCTTTACGAAGGAGGTGCTATGGACAGATATTACACGGGAGTTTCTGCGCGACAGTGACATGCATCGAGCGATAGCATAGAGTCAAGAACGCCTGACCTGAACAGACTGGTGGAGCTTGACAACCTCAATCCAAAGGCGGTGGCGGATTTGTCTCCCAGGCAATGTGCCACCGATAATCTCAAGCCGATTGGAGATTCCCTATGAGCAATTCCGTACCCGCAGCTTCGCCTGATACCGCGCGCCTGCCCCGCACCGCATGGCCTAAGGTACTCGAAGGTCAGCCCGCCTTGGTGACGGGGGCTAATTCTGGTATCGGCCGCGCAGTTGCCTTGGGGCTTGCGCAGGCCGGCGCGGATGTCGCCGTTAACTATGTTGTTAATCCTGAATCCGCCGAAGAGATCGCGCACCAAATCGAAGGCTTCGGGCAGCGTGCGATTGCCTTGAAGGCGGATGTCAGCCAGGAAGATGAGGTCGAGCAGATGTTCGCCAAGGCGATCAATCACTTTGGCACTTTGCACATTTCGGTCAGCAATGCCGGACTCCAGCGCGATGCGCCGTTCGACGAGATGACGCTTGAACAATGGAATACAGTCATCGGCGTAAACTTGACCGGGCAGTTTTTGTGTAATCGCGCGGCGACACGGGAGTTTAAGCGCCGTGGTCTGGTGGAGTCCGTATCTGTCGCTATGGGTAAGATCATCTGTATGAGTTCCGTGCATCAAGAGATTCCCTGGGCTGGTCACGCCAACTATGCGGCCTCCAAGGGCGGCATTATGCAATTGATGCAAAGCATGGCGCAGGAGCTCGCGCCGCTGCGTATCCGTGTCAATGGCATCGGACCGGGCGCGATTCGCACGCCTATCAATACTGCCGCCTGGAGCACGCCTGAAGCCTATGCTGATCTGATGAAGCTGGTGCCTTACAAGCGAATCGGCGAGCCGGAGGACATTGCCCGAGCAGTGGTATGGCTTGCTTCCGATGCCTCGGATTACGTTACTGGTACGACTCTTTTTGTAGACGGCGGCATGACTCTCTTTCCCGGCTTTGCGACCGGCGGTTAAGCCCATGGCGGACAAGAGCGAGGCGATCAAGGCCGCAGCGGCCACGCCCATAACGGACCCATCAAAAACTGATTCAAAGCAGAGGCATTGATTTTGCGTTCTCAACTTTCTGGACGTTTATTGGTCATCTATGGCGCTATAGCAGCTAATTTTTTTATCGCTGTCGCCAAATTTATAGCCGCCTACTTTTCTGGAAGTTCAGCCATGCTCTCTGAAGGTATCCACTCAATGGTGGATACCGGCAATGAATTGCTGTTGTTACTCGGGGTAAAAAGGAGCAATAAACCGGCCGATGAGCAACATCCGTTCGGCTATGGCAAGGAGCTTTATTTCTGGAGTCTGATCGTTGCTATTGCCCTATTCGGTATCGGTAGCGGCATGTCCATCTACGAGGGCATTACGCACTTGCTGCACCCCACCGAAATAACCGATCCTACCTGGAGCTATATCGTTTTAGGCATTGCCTTTGTCGCAGAGGGCATCTCGTGGATCATTGCTCTGAAAGAGCTTTTGGCCAGTAAAAACCGGGACAGAAGCTTTTGGCAAGCGCTTAGAATCAGCAAGGACCCGTCTGTATTCACGGTGTTTTGCGAAGATTCAGCCGCATTAGCGGGCGTGGTGGTCGCTTTTTTAGGTGTCTATTTAGGACACACGCTCAATAATCACTATTTCGATGGTTCCGCTTCTATTGTTATCGGTCTCATCCTAGCGGCTGTGGCACTATTTCTGATTTACGAGGGTAAGCATCTGCTTGTTGGAGAAAGCGCGGACCCGCAAATTGTGCGACACATTCACGAGATCGCCAACACCGATCCGGCAGTAGCGGATTTACGCCGCCCGCTCACGATGCATTTTGGACCCGACCAAGTGTTGCTGAATCTGGATATCAAGTTTCGTCCCAACTTATCGGTAGCAGAGCTGGAGAATGCGGTTGATCGCCTGGAGATGAAGATCCGCCAAGCGTATCCGGAAATCAAGCGTATCTACCTCGAGGCCCAATCATTTAAGGGGCGTGGTGACCTATCGGACTCTACTCGCAATGCCCAATGAGGCTTCGGAGTTTGCGGCTAAGGCTTGCTTGGCTGTTCCCGACCTGCCTGTGCGTGACCGCACGCAGACAGGTACCGCTTGGTTGTCGCGGCAGAGGATTGATCGTCTCTTTGCACATCAACGAAACACAATAGCGACCCGCACAGTCCTTGGTGACCGTGACCATCTTGGGGACGCCCTGGGGTTGCCCATTAAGGATTAAAAAGTGATACGCTGCGCTTCTGGGGGCTATCATTAACCGGAACCGGGGACGGTCACCCAGAGGCTTATGTATGCGGGTAACGGCTGGCGGCACATGGGGCCAATAAGTCGCTCCGGCCTCGTTTATTAGCCCTACCGACCCTGCCCCTATCAAGGCGCGGCGGTTATTAGAGGGCATCGGATGAGACAGAAAATAAGCATGAGCATAAAAAGTGACGGCCGTCACTCGAGCCAGCAATCCCGGCGCCCTTGTCCAGTATGTTTTCTTTTTAGCGGATCAAGACCAGGCGCGTGAGGAAAAAAGCCCTGGCTACCAGTCCGCCAGGGCCTTCGTAACCCAGGCGAGCGCCGCCCTCGGGCTGGATACAACCCGTGATTCGGGGTTTAGAGCCCATAAATACAATGACCACGCCGGCCACATGAATTGGTCTGGATTGAGGCCCATGGGGCCGAGATTGTTATTCTCACCTTAGACCGCCCACCCGATTTTACGACGGCTAAGGCTGTTTGGGATAAGGCGCTGGCATCCATCGCGCCCTTGCTGGAGTCCATCGCGCCAGACCGTCTTCAGGGTAAAGCCCACGTCCTCATCGGGCGGGGCGAGGCCGAGCGGTTAATGCCCCAGGCCGAGCACACGTTAGCCTCTGCGCTCACACTTTCCGCCCAGGCACCCTGGGGAAGTCTGTGGGCGCCGAAAATAGAAGGCCCCTTTTTACTGGCGCTCAAGGCCGAGTGCTTACAGGACGGGGAGCGGTTTATCTCCTGGGAAATTTTCGCGCACGCGCTTTATCACCTCACCAAAGGCATGAACCAATGGCAGGACTACCAACGGCACCGAAAGGCACTGGCGCAGTTGGAGCAGCAGTTGGAGCGCGATATCGGGCAAGCCTATGCGGCTGCCACTTCCTCTCATCAGCCGCTCTTGCCCGCGCTCACCAGAGCCGACCGGGCGCTTAATGGGCTGCTTAAACCTGTTTCCCTGGCAAGCATCAACCTTTTTACAAAGCGAATTAGGCAATGCGTGGGCAACATCATCGATGGGCTCCCGGGCCGATAATCTTGAGCAAGCCATCCAGGCCTATGAGGCGGCCCTTACAATCTACACCCGAGAAGCTTTCCCCGAGCAGTGGGCCGGGATCCAGAATAACCTGGGCGCCGCCTATTGCGAGCGCATTCGGGGCGTGGGGGCGGAGAACCTGGAGCGGGCCCTTGAAGCCTATGGCAAGGCCGCTCGCATTTACACAGCCGATACGAATCCTGAAGTGGCGCGCCGGGTTCGACTTGCTCAAAGCGCGGCTTTACTTAAGACAGGCCGGTGGCCCGCGGCCCTGCAGGCGAGTGAGGAAGGGCTTGCGGCTTCCCGGATCTTGTTTGATATTAGTTTATATGATCCGGAAGTTCGGGAACGGGAAATTGGCGCATCGGAAATGTTATATGCCCGCTGCGCGTTTGCCAAGGCGCAACTGGGCAGACCTGATGAGGCGCTGGCGATTCTAGAAGAAGGCCGGGCCCGGGAGCTGCGTTACCGGGCAGGCCGGGATCGGGCCGATCTGGAAGACCTTCCAGAGCAGAGAAGGGCCGCTTTTTTGCAGGCCGCGCAGCGGGTTCGCGATTTAGAGGCGGAATGGCGGCGGCCCGAGGAGGAGCGCCCGGCCGATCTAGCAGATAAAACGCGCCAGGCCCGCCAGCGTCTGGAGCAGGAAGCGCAACAAATCCGCGTGTTAAAGCCGAATTTTCTGCGCGCGTCCGTGGACCTCAATGACATTCGCGCGGTGCTTCCCGGCCAAGACGCCGCCCTGGTGGAATTTGCAGTCACTGAGGCGGGCACCCTGGCCCTGGTGCTACCGGCGGGGCAAGAGGGCGTTGAAGCGGTTTGGATGGAGAGCGTGACCCAAGAGCGGCTCTGGAAGGAGTGGCTCTTGAGAACGCATGAGCCTTCGGGAGAAATCATCGACGGTTGGTTCGCGGGAGTAGTGGACCCGGAGGTGTGGCGCCATGGCTATGCGATGCAAAATCTACTGAGGCGTGTGGGTCAAGAGTTGCTCGCCCCCGTGGCGAAACACCTCGGCAAGGCAAAGCGCCTTCTCCTTGTCACCCACGGCGGGCTTCATCTATTGCCCCTGGAGGCGGCGCCGTTTTCAACCGGAAACGGAACGATGACTACCTTGAGTGAGCGGATGGCCGTCTCAGTCACCCCGAGTGCGGTATTCTTGGCGGAAAATCGCCAACACGCGAGGGGGTTTGAACAACCTGGGCGGCTGGTGGCTTTAGAGAACCCCCGCAACGATCCTCAGCTCCTATACACGCGGTATGAAGTGGCCCGCATTGCCCATTATGCCGGCGCTGAGCGGACCGAGCGGCTACGAGGCAAAGAAGCTACCCTCCCGGCCCTGGCAGAGAAGCTGGCCGGAGCTAGCTTCATTCACTTCTCATGCCACGGCCGATATCACTGGGGCAGCCCCCTGTTATCCGCGCTGGAGCTTCATCCGGCCGAGGAGGAGCCCACGGTTAAGGGAGGCGAACCGGGTCATTTGACCCTGCTACATCTCTATCAGGGCAAGGTCGATTTTACCGGGGCGCGGCTGGTGACGCTGAGCGCCTGCCAAACCGGCATCACCGAGGTCAGGGAACAGGCCGAGGAAGCCGTTGGGCTACCGGGCGGCCTTTTGGGAGCGGGGGTGCCGACGGTGGTGGCGTCCCTGTGGAGTGTGCCGGATCTCTCCACCGCGTTTTTAATGAGCCGGTTTTATTACCACTTGCTCTGCCAAGCGCATCCGCCCGATAGGGCCTTGCAAAAAGCGCAGGCGGATACGCGAACCGCGACCTGGAGGCAGATTTGTGAGGAGCTGGAGGAGCAGGAAGTTCGAAAGGCATTCGATAACCTTAAAGACGAAGGGAAACTTAACCAACGGCCTTTCGCGCAGCCCTACCATTGGGCGGCTTTCCAAGTGTGGGGCGATGGTTGGACGCCTATTATCCAGGAGGAGGCATAAAAACAGCCCGGAAGCGACTGGTTTGGCCTGGATATTAAGTTTCGCCCGAATCTATCGGTAGTAGAGCTGGAAAATGCGGTTGATCGCTTAGAGATGAAACTCCGCCAGGCGCATCCGGAAATCAAGCGCATTTACCTCGAGGCCCAATCGTTTAAGAGGCGTGGTGACCTATCAGGCTCTACCCGCAATGCCAAATAAAGTTGTTGCGTCGGAAGACGGAGAAACTCATAAAGGCGGGGTGCGCGTTTGCTTTCCCACTCTACTTGCTTAAGGAATGGGGTGGTTTCTCTCATTTTAATTGGAAAACGCCGACGTAGACGGTACGGGAACCCATGCAGGGCTAACGTATGAAATTGGTTTGGAAGAAGTTGCCGCATATAGTTATTGTCCCAAGCTGCTTTTTTCCGTTTTCTGCTTAATATTTATAATTTATCTCATGACGGCATTACTTAACCTCTGCTTAACTTTGCCTGCGCCTGGGGTCCTGTTTCCTTGAGCACAGGCTTTCCGGTAGAGACCGCCTGCATAATAATTTCCACGGCCTGATCTACGCCTCCTGCGCGCTGAATGGCCGTTTGGAGTCTACGGGCGTGCTTTCGGTAAGAATTGTGGGTCAGAACTTGAGCAATGGCCTGACGCAGCCGGGGGACACGCAGGCGTTTTAGGGGGACTACAACCCCCGCGCCGGTCCACGCTACCCGTGCCGCCACGCCAGGCTGATCGTTGGCAATGGGAATAGCGACCAGTGGCACCCCATTGCTTAAGGACTCTAACGTGGTGTTCATACCGGCATGGGTGATTGTCAGTGCTGCCCGCCGGAGCAGTTCTAATTGGGGCGCATAGCTGACCACCAGTGGAGCACCCGGTAGGGTTGGCAAAGTTTCAGGAGGAATCGGACCACCGAGGGAAATCACCAATTGGGCATCAAGTCCCTCGCAGGCGGTGGCAATTTGTTGAAAAACGCCCTTAAAGCGGCCGAGTACTGTGCCCATGGAGGCGTAAATCAGCGGTTGTCCCGTCAGCTTCTCCCACGGGAAAGGTATCGGTTCCCGGCTTCCTGCGCCGTGATAGGGTCCCGTGAAATGGAACCAGGGGGGCAGTTGCTGCCGGGGGAATTCCAATTCAGCCGGTTGTTGGCTTATTTGCGCCAGCTGAGAGTAGGCATCATTGGAATGGGAATGAGGGGGTAAATTCCAAGTGCGGCGATATTCAGCCACGACTGCGGTAATGGGTTGGGTCACGCGGCTGAGCAGTCCATAGCCGAGGCGATTGCGTAGCTGGGCCCACCAGGCCGGATGATAACGCCAGGAGGTATTAAAAGGCGGAATGGTTGGCTCTCGATTGAGCACCAAGGCGCTACAGAGGGTGATGAAGGGAAGGTTTAAAAACTCGGCGACCGTGCCTCCTCCTCGCGAGGTTTGATCGATCAGCAGCGCGTCTATCCCCGCGGCTTTAATCACTGCCGGGGCTTCCCGCAGGAGCAAGGCAGCGTCTTGTTGAAAGACCTTGACCGCATAGCGAAGCGCCGCCCGCCCACTTAAGGTACTCGCTTGTGCAGTGAGCTCAGCCATGGCCCCCGCAGGTCTTTTCGCTTCGGCAATAGGCCGAAATTCCAAACCTGCGGCGAGCGTTGTGGGTTCGGCATCAAGTAAACCCACAAGCGTTACCCGATGGCCGCTCTTTTGCAGTGCTTGCCCCAGAGGCAGCAGTGTATTGAGATGCCCCGTCAAAGCGGGGCAAAGTAAACCAAAATGCATCATCGAGAAATCCTTTAAATAAGCCTACCGAAGGATCGGCAACGATGAGTACCTCCATAGCGCCTTGCGGCAGATTGCCCAACTTCAGACCCTTTTGCAAGATTATGTGTTAACCTTGATGTAACGCTCCGGTTACGAATCTCTATATGAGGGATTATGAGCTTACTGGCCGCTCACCTATTTCAGCGCAGCGATGGTTAGAAATCCCTGTTCCGCTACGCTACAAGTGTGCCGCAGCAACTTGCTTGAGATCTTCGGGCTAGCTCCTTCTCTTTCTTGGTTTTACCACTATTCTTCACCTCGCATGGCCTTTTATCACTTAACTCGGTGCCTTTTGATATAGTACCCCCCCCCTCTTTCTCAATAAAGCCGGCGGCGGAATAGCCAGGCAGCAAGCAATAAAGCGGTTGAGGCGATGAGAGCCATGGGCCAAACTCGTGCTAAGACGAATCCGAACGATGCGTCCTTGAGAAAAATGCCATGGGAAATTTCAAGAAAATAACGCATGGGATTGAGATAGGTCAGGATCTGAATCCATTCGGGCATATTGGCAATAGGAGAAGCAAAGCCTGAGAGAATCACGGTAGGGACGATAAAAAAGAAAGCCCCCAAGAGGGCTTGCTGCTGTGTTCTGGCGAGGGAGGAGATCATCAATCCGGTCCCGATACTAGAAAGCAGAAAGAAAAAGAGGCCCAGGTAGAGCAGCAGCAAATTTCCAATCAAAGGCACTTCGTAGCCATAGACCGCTATTAAAAGAATGACGATACTTTCCCCCAGGCCAATAATCAGCGCCGGTATGGTTTTGCCGATCACGATCTCCATGGGGCGCAGGGGGGTGACCAAGAGCTGCTGGAAGGTCCCAACCTCTTTTTCCCGGGCCACCGCAAAACCGGTAATGGAAAGGGTCGCGACCAGGGTAATAATGGCGAGAAAACCGGGGAGCATGGACCAAAAGCTCAAGAGGTTGGGATTAAACCAGGCCCGTTCCACCAGATGGGCCGGCAAAGGCTGGTTGGCCATTTCCCGATTAAAGTCAGCCACTATTTGACCGGTGTAATTCAGGAGAATCAAAGCCGTATTGGAATTGCGGCCATCCACAATCAATTGCACCGGAGCAGAGAGTCCTTGTTTTAAATTCTGGGAAAAATTCTCGCCGATGTGAAGGACTAGATCCACCTTCCCGGTCTTCACCAGCGGGGTAATTCCAGCATCATGGGTGAGCGTTGCCACTAGCCTAAAACCTTGTCCAGCGGTAAAGCGCGCCACCAGATCCCGCCCCAAAGTACCGCTGTCTTTATTCAAGACGGCAAGCCGGATAGAGGTCACATCCAAGGTGGTGGCATGGGGGAAGATCAGCAGCTGGAAAAAAGGTAAAGCTATGATTACCCCCCGGCTTCTTTTGTCCTTCAAGGTTGCCAAAAATTCTTTGATAATTAATGCGCTAATGCGGCCCCACATAGTCCCATTAATCCAGCCGTTTGCGGGTGAGTACCCGGCTCAGGATGAGCAAGACGCCCGCCATTAAAAAGAGTGCAATTCCATTGGGAATGATGACGTTCCAGATGTTCCCCACGAGAAACAGTGTTTTCAAAATCTCAATGAAATAACGGGCGGCGATGAGATAGGAAACCGCTTGAATCCAGGTGGGCGCGCTGGCCAAGTTGAAAATAAAGCCCGAGAGCAGGAAAGCCGGGAGAAAAGTCACCATGATGGCAATTTGACCCGCCACGAACTGGTCCTTGGCTAGGGTCGAAATAAGCAATCCCATCCCCAAAGTTGCCAACATAAACAGAGCCGCGGTGAGAAAAAGGACCCACAGGGAGCCGCGGAAGGGAACCTCGAATAATCCTACCCCCAGGGTAAAGGACAGGACCATGCCGCCCATCCCAAGGATGAAGGTGGGAATCAATTTACCCAGGAGCAACTCGTTAGGGGTCACAGGGGTCACCATAAGGGATTCGATAGTACCCCGGTCATATTCCCGGGCCACCAACAAGGACGTAAGCAAAGCCCCGGTGAGAGTCATAATGATGGCCATCAACCCCGGAACCAGAAAATTTTGGCTGCGGACTTCTGGATTAAACCAGATCCGGAACTCCTGGTGGACGGGTTGTTGGAAAGTGAGTCCTTGATGGCGGGCTTCCAAGACGAGCCAGTCCTGCCAGACCCGGCGCACATAGCCGAGGATCTGGCGCCCGGTATTGGCATCGGCGCCATCCACGATGACCTGGATCGGCGCTCCCGCCTGCTGGTGGATTTGCTTGGCAAAGTTTTCTCGGAGCACCACCATGCCTCGCACTTCTCCTGCCAGCAGGGCCTTCTCGGCAGCTTGGCGCTGAGGCAGGAAAAGCGGCCTGAAGTATTCCGAGCTTATGAAGAAAGCGGTAAAGCGGGCGGTGGTGTCGGTGGGCTGCTCTACTACCAGCGCAATTTGGACATGCTTGGCATCTAGGGAGACTCCATAACCGAAAAGCAGCAATAAAATCGCGGGCAGGACAAAGGCAATGCCGGTGCTGCTCGGGTCGCGCAGGATTTGCCGGGTTTCCTTGATGACCAGCCCCCGCAACCGCTGTAACCGGAGATAGGGAGGTGGATGAGAAGGCGTGATGGGGGATTGAGGCATGGGGCTAGCCTGGCTGCCGGGCTTCAATTAAGTGGATAAAAGCTTCCTCGATACTGGGTTCAGGGCACTCCGGGGTTGCCTGCTCCCCCTTGAGCGCATCAGGGGAGCCCAGGGCGATTAATTGCCCTTGGTAAATAATCGCGAGCCGGTTGCAGTATTCGGCTTCCTCCATGAAGTGGGTGGTCACCAGGACTGTGACTCCCTGCTCGGCCATTTCATTGATCCGAAGCCAGAACTCCCGCCGGGTAAGGGGGTCCACCCCGGAAGTGGGTTCATCCAAAAACAGGATCTCCGGTTCATGCATGATAGCGCAGGCCAGGGAAAGCCGCTGCTTATAGCCCAAGGGCAGGGAACCGCTGATCTGATCCGCCAAGGGGGCGAGGTCAAGGGCTTTGGAGAAGGTTTTTATCTGTTCCTGGCGCCGGCGGCCCCTGAGTCCGTAAACCCCGGCAAAAAAGCGCAGATTTTGCTGGACCGACAAGGCGGCATAAAGGGAGAAATGCTGGGCCATGTAGCCGATACGGCCTCGCGCCTTGGCGGCGGCCCGGCGCAAGTCCACACCGGCTACCAAAGCTTCGCCTTCGGTGGGAGGCAAAAGACCCGCGAGCATTTTAAAAATGGTGGATTTACCCGCCCCGTTAGGTCCAAGAAGACCGAATATTTCGCCGCGCCGCACCGAGAAACTGACCTTATTAACGGCTATAAAAGCACCGAAGCGGCGGGTAAGATCCTTGACCTGAATAGGGGCTTGTTCTGTTTTTTGTGGGCTATGATTGGTGGCCATCTGGATTTTGCCGACCATGGGTCCAGTGTTTCTTTGGGGTTGGAGTGCGGCTATATAAGCATCCTCCAGGCACGGCGGGATGGCCTTGATTTCCGTTGCCTCGATAAGATCCTCAAGGCGGGGTTTTCCCGCACCCCTGGCGGTTACTAGGCGCAAGGTTTGACCACTCAGTGCCGCATCCATGATACCCTCTTGTGCCAGCGCCTGGCGCTGAAGAGCGCGTAGCTTCCCCTGGGGGGCAGACAGGCGAAAGCTCCGGCCCTCCAGGGGCGCGATGAAGTCCTGGGGCGTTCCATCATAGATCTTCCGGCCTTGGTCAAGCACAATCATCCTATCGCTGCGTTCCGCTTCATCCAAATAAGCAGTGCTCCATAGAACAGCCATGCCCTCACTGATCAGGGTCCGGACAATATTCCAGAGTTCGCGGCGGGAGAGGGGGTCTACGCCCACGCTTGGTTCATCGAGTAACAGGAGGCGAGGTGGGCGGATTAAGGTGCTGGCGAGCCCTAGCTTTTGTTTCATTCCTCCTGAAAGTTTGCCAGCGGGCCGGGTTTGGAAAGGTGTTAGCCCGGTAAAGCGGAGCAGTTCCTTAAACCGTTGCTGCCGTTCCGAGCCCCCCAGGCCCTGGAGATCAGCATAGAGGTTAAGGTTCTCCCGCACTGTGAGTTCTTCATAGAGTCCAAAGCTTTGGGGCATATAGCCAATCTGCTGGTGAATTTTGACCGTTTGGTTAGCGGTATTCTGGCCCAGCACCTGAATGATCCCTTTGGAAGGTAGCAGCAGTCCGGCAATTAATCGCATCAGGGTGGTTTTGCCCGCCCCGTCGGGTCCCACCAGGCTGGTGATCCCAGCGCTGGGAAAAGTGGCGCTTAACTCAGCGATAGCGGTCAAGGACCCCGTGGCCGTGGCGAAGGTCTTGCTTACCTCCTTGATTGTGACCACGGCGTGGGCGCAAGCCATTTAGGAATGGCTCTTTGGATGCTTTTTTAAATGGATGATGAGGGTAACTGGCATTCCTTGACGCAATCTCTCGTCGGGATTAGCAATAATAACCCGAAAACGATAGACGAGACTGGTTCGCACTGCGGGTGTTTGAACGGTTTTTGGCGTAAATTCGGCAGTAGGTGAAATAAAACCGATTTGGCCCTGAAAGGGGTGTTCAGGGTAGCTGTCCGTGAAGATTTCCACTGGCATACCGGGGTAAATCCGCCCCAAGTTAGGTTCTGAAACATAAGCCCGTACCCATACCGGATTTTTGAGGGCAAGGGAATAGACGGGCTCGCCCAGAGTCACGATGGCCCCTGGCTCCTGAATCCGTACCCGGATAGTCCCCGTTGCCGGAGCCTGAATTTCAGTGTCTTTCAGATCTTCCTGGGCCAGGGCCAGCGCTGCCGCAAGGGCCCGTGCTTCCGCCTGGGCGGCTTGAATGTCTTCTTGACGCGGCCCTTTAACTGCAAGTTGCCATACTTGATGGGCGGCTTCCAGGTTAGCGGCGGCCCGGTCCCGTACTTCCCGGGCATCATCGGCGGTCTCCTCGGAAACTGCCTCGGTGTGGACCAGGGTTAAGCGGCGCTTATAGATTTTCCGGGCATTGCTAAAGGCTATCTCGGCAGCCTCTTTTTCCGCCCGAGCCTTTTTGATTTCTTCAGGCCGGCTTCCTGTTTCCAGTTCCTTGACTACTGCCTGCTGCTTTTCCAGTTGGGCCTTAGCCGCCGCCACCCGGTCGATGAAGCGATCCTGCTCCAGGACGGCAAGGCGCTGTCCGGGGACGGTTTTGTCTCCTTCTTCCACCAGCATGCGTTCAATTCGGCCAGGGACGTTAAAACTCAGGTTGACTTCCCGGATATCGATATTGCCGTAGAGCGTCAATTGAGCCGGGGGATGTTGTTCCTGCTGCCAGAGGTAATAGCTACCCACGCCGAGGACGCTTAGCACGGCGGCTGTAACAGCGAGCCTGCGCGCTGTTGACTTAGTCATTTCGGATTCGCGGCGCCCGTTTTAGGAGCGGGCGTGCCGGTACTCAAAAATCGGCCTTCAGGCTGTTAAGCTTCTAGCAAAGGAAACTAGAAGGTAGATAGATTGCTAGGGAACTCGCTTAGTGATGACAACGCTCTAATACTAGGCAGGCGTTAGTGCCGCCGAAGCCAAAGCTATTGGACATGACGGCTCCAAGTTCTATTCCATCCATCCGCTTTTTTACGATGGGAAAGCCTTCGGCGCCCGGATCGATCTCGTCGATATTGGCCGAGGCGGCGATAAAGCCCTCTTCCATCATCAGCAGTGAATAAATAATCTCATTGACTCCCGCAGCGCCCAGGGCGTGGCCCGTAAGGGATTTGGTAGCGCTGATGGGGGGAATACCCTCTTTCCGCTCGGCAAAGACTTCTTGGATGGCCTCTAATTCCTTAATGTCGCCCGTGGGGGTGCTAGTACCATGGGCATTAATATAGTCCACGGGTGTCTCTACGGTGGCAAGGGCCTGTTGCATGCAGCGGACAGCGCCTTCACCCGAAGGAGCGACCATGTCGTAACCATCGGAGGTGGCGCCGTAGCCGGTCACTTCCGCGTAAATTTTTGCCCCTCGGGCTTCGGCGTGTTCCAGGGCCTCCAGCACCACCACGCCGCCACCGCCCGCAATGACAAAACCATCTCGATTCTTGTCGTAGGGGCGGGAGGCCCTGTGGGGGGTCTCGTTGAAGTTAGAAGACAAAGCCCCCATGGCATCGAATAAATGGGTCAGGGTCCAGTGGAGTTCTTCCCCTCCGCCGGCAAAAATAATATCCTGCTTGCCAAGCTGAATTTGTTCCATCCCGTTGCCAATGCAGTGGGCGCTGGTCGAGCAGGCGGAGCTGATGGAATAATTGATGCCTTTGATTTTGAAGGGCGTTGCCAGACAGGCGGAGTTCGTGCTGCACATGGTTCGAGGAACCATGTAAGGCCCTACCCGGCGGATGCCTTTTTCCCGCAGGGTGTCCGCCGCGTCTACCAGATTCTTGGTGGAGGGACCGCCGGAGCCCATAATCAGCCCGCTGCGAGGCTGGGAAACCAGATTTGGAGTCAGCCCCGAATCAGCGATTGCCTGCTCCATGGCCAGGTAATTATAGGCTGCCCCATCCCCCATGAAACGGCGGATTTTACGGTCGATAAGCGCTTCAATATCAATGTCCACCGAGCCATGAATTTGGCTGCGCAAACCCAGATCCGCATATTCTTGATGGAATTCAATTCCTGAGCGGCCGCTTTTCAAAGCCGCCAGGACTTCCTCTTTGTTATTGCCAATGCTGGAGATGATTCCCAATCCAGTAATAACGACGCGTCTAAGTTCTTTTCCCATTTGGCTCCTAAATTTTTTTGTACCCTTTGATTTAAAGTATTTTAATTTTATTGTAGATGCTTTCAAAGCGTATTATTTAAAGAAGCAAAAAATAGTTTATATACAGTATATAACTTAATTCTTTTTGCATCATACCTAGATGCACTGGAGCAGTCAGTTAAGGTGGTAGCGGAATGAATACAAATCCATTAAGAATAGCAGGCTACGTGAAGATTGAATAGGCGTTTGATGGGGTTACTTCCCTTAGTTAGAATCTCCCCAAAGTTCTTGGAGACGCTGATCCCGGCCGCAACCAAAACGATACAGTTTATAGCGGATCGGATTTTTCTGGTAATAATTCTGATGATAGGCTTCCGCAGGGTAAAACGGGGTGGCGGACTTGATTTCTGTCACGATAGGTTGATTGAAGCGCCCGGATTGGGCTAATTGGGCTTTCGATTCTTCCGCCAGCCGTTGCTGGGTTTCGTTGTGATAGAAAATGGCGGAGCGGTATTGGCTGCCGTGATCGCAAAATTGCCGGTTTGCTGCGAGAGGGTCAATATTACGCCAGAAAATAGCGAGTAATTCAGCATAGCTGATCTGGTTGGGATCATAGCTGATTTGGACGGCTTCCGCATGCCCCGTTTTCCCCCCAGAGACGGTTTCATAAGTAGGGTTTTTCATGTGGCCGCCAATGTAGCCGGAAGTGGTGGAAATAACGCCCTCGAGCTTGTCAAAAGGCGGCTCCATACACCAAAAGCACCCTCCCGCGAAGGTTGCCTTGGCAGAGGTCTTTTCTGCTGCTAGGGCCAGAGCGGGGTCCAGGCCGATAATAACCACTAGGCATAGCATCATCAAGCTATGGGTAAGAAAGTGTTTTCGTAGGGTCTTTGTTTTTTCGATCATACTTTATTGGGACTCTACGAAAGAAATAAGGTTGCAATACTAATTTAATTCGATTTCCTTAACCTTGCCCTCTTTAAACGAGAAGCGATGGCCCTTGACCTCTATTTCCACGGGCGCCGCGCCACAGGTCAGGGATTCTATCTTTAATTTCTCCCGCGAAATGGCTAACTCTAGCCAGTGTCCCCGATAGTGTAGATGCATGTGAAGTTGCCTTAGCTCTCCCGGGAAGCGGGGATTAAAGCGCAGTACCTGGCCTCTCGCCTCTAATCCCGGGTAACATCGCTGCACCAAATCGATGCAGCCCGCCATAGCGCCAAGGTGGATACCTTCAGGCGTGGTTCCTCCCTGAATGTCCGCCACGTCCGTTTTCAGCGATTCCTGGAAGAACTGCCAGGAATGCTCCCGATCTTGGCGGGTAGCGGCCCAGGCGTGGATGATCCAGCTTAAGGAGGAACCATTGGAGGTCCGCTGGAGATAATAATCAATATTCTTGGAGATATGTTCTGGCTTAAAAATATAGCCGAGTTGTCCGAATAACTCACTTAACTCCGCCGCGGAGAAAAGGTAAAACAGCCATGAGTACATCCGCTTGCTTGGAAGCTTTATAACGGTTGACCGTATCGCCTTCCGCCTCCAACAGGCGATCCAGGCGTTGAATATTGCCATATTTCTCGCGGTAGCCTGCCCAATCGAATTCCGCTAACTTCCCGTAACCTTCGAATTGACTGATGATTCCATCGTCATGAAAGTCTATTCGCATTTTACGGCTAAGGTCTCTCCAACGGGCCTTCTCCGATTCTTCGATAGTCAGTTTCTCACAAAGCTGCTGGCACGCTTGCGCAGGGAGCAGTTGAAATAATTCCAGCGCTTTATTAAGTACGAATACCGCCATGAGGTTGGTGTAGGCATTGTTATTGAGGCCAGGGTTTTCCCTGTCTGGGTAAGCATCGTGAAATTCGTCGGGACCCATAACTCCGAGAATTTCATACCGATCTAAGGCTTCATGGTAAGTCGCGATGCTGGCCCAGAAACGGGCGATTTCCAGAATCATTTCCGCCCCATAGCAGGCGAGAAAATCCAGGTTGCCCGTAACTTGAAAATACTGCCAGATATTGTAAACGATGGCGGCATTGATATGCCGCTGCAGGTAAGAATGATCGGGTAGCCAGCGCCCCGATTGGGGATTGAGATGAAGGCGTTGAGACTCTTCCCGGCCATTGCTGCCGCTCTGCCAGGGATACATGGCCCCTTTATAGCCCAGCGCCTGGGCCGCCCTGCGGGCTTCGTGCAAGCGGCGGTAGCGGTACATGAGCAAGGTTTGAGTAATCTGGGGGACGCGATAATTGAGAAAGGGGAAAATAATCAGCTCGTCCCAAAAAATATGGCCCCGATAGGCTTCCCCATGCCAGCCGCGGGAAGGCGTGCCCACATCGATATCCAGGGAGTGCATGGAGGCGCTTTGCAGGAGATGGAAACTGTAGAGTCGGAGGACTCGTTGGATGGGGTGCTCGCCATTGTCGCCGGTAATTTCCAAGCGCATATCGAATTGCCGCCACAAATGCTTCCATGCTAAACGATGTGCCTTAAGCAGATTTTCAAAACAAGGAGATTCTTGGGCGGCTTTGATGGCTTCTAGGCCCGGCTCAGAAATAGCAAAATCCCGGGAAGTATAAAGCGCGACCATTTTTTCCACGGTAAGGGGCATGTCTTGCCACTAGTCCTAAACCCCGTTCTTCCAGGGCCTGAAAAGCATCTTCGTCGGTAAGGTCATCGCCTATATAAAGGGGCAGGATATCTGGATAATTGAGTTTGAGTTTATCTAATAGCCATAATAGCGCCTGGCCTTTATCCCAAGCCACGTCCGGTTGAAGTTCATAAACTTTCTTGCCATATTTTTTGCGCAACCGGTTATGGCTCTCCAGCACCCTGTCCACCGCTTTTGCCACTGCCTCGATCTGATCTTCCGCCACATTCCGGTAATGCACGGCGATGGAGAATCGTTTGCGCTCTATCTGCGCCCCGGTAATAGGATCAAGTGCTTGAGCAAGCGCTTGTTCTGCTTCATCGAGGAGAGGCAGGCAGGCCCTGGCCTGCTCCTGTTCCATTGCCAAGCCCTCGGAACCAGCAATTTCAAAACCGTGACTGCCTGCATAATACAGCCTCTCGATGGCGACCCGTTGGCGCACATCCGCCAAGCCCCGCCCACTCATAATGGCGACCGGGCATTGGTTGGCTAGCTCTCTCAATATTCGGTTCATTTCCGCTGAGAGGTGCGCTTCTTCAGGACGGGAGACAAGGGAACTGAGGGTACCGTCATAGTCAAGAAAAACAACGATCTCCCGTTGTTCTATCCTATTTTGGATTGATTCCATGGCTTCTAGAGCTGGAGAAAGATCACACAAGCGGGCCACCAGCGTCATTTCCGCCAGATCCTCAATGACGGTATCCGCGCCTGCCTCCTGCAAAGCTTCCGCTTGATTTTTTCGATTAACGCCAATGACACGGCCAAATTTTCCTTGGCGGCCAGCTTTAACGCCGGCAATTGCGCCTTCAAACACCATGCAGCGTTTAGGCTCCACGTCTAAACGGCGTGGCTGCTTCCAGGAAAGTCGCTGGGTGGGGTTTACCTTGGAGATCTAAAGCCTCGGCATCATTACCATCCACCTTTACGTCAAATAGATGAATGAGGCCCACTGATTCCAGGATTGAACCACAATTTTTGCTGGCGGAGACCACGGCGGTTCGAAATCCTTTATTGCGCAAACGCTGAATCAATTGGACAGCACTTGGGTAGACTTCGGCGGCTTCTTTTTTTAGCTTGGCCTGAAAGATCTCATTTTTGCGGTTGCCGAGTGTCCGCATATTGTTTCTTTCTCCAGGGAATCGTTAGGATTGCCGTAGGGCAATTCGATATGGCGGGAACGAAGAAAACTTTTTACTCCTTCGTAGCGAAGCTTGCCGTCCACATAATCCCGGTAGTCACGGTCACCAAAAGGCTGAAATTCGCTTCCTTGTGCCCGCTTTTGGAGAAAATCATCGAACATGGCCTTCCAGGCAGTGGCGTGAACATGGGCCGTTTGAGTCACCACCCCATCCAGATCAAAGATAATAGCATCGAAGTGACTACGGGAAATCGTTTTATGGCTATTCATTAAAGATCGGTTTATAAAAAGAAAGTTAATCCTGTGCTTTTGTAGCCTATATATTATATTTCAAGTTTGTTGAAAACAGGGGTTAAAGAATGGATCAACCAAATGAGGTCATTAAACAAGCGAGAGCGCTTCTTGAGCATGATGAACGTATTAACCTCCATCCCTCTCCTATTGAAATAAGTGTCTGTGACGGAAGTCTTATTCTTAAGGGTGAAGTAGAAAATCTCACTACTAAAAGGTGCGCCTTGCAGCTTCTACGCAATAAGTCAATGATTGGGATACATAGGCTGGTTGACCAACTCATGGTAAAGCCTGCAGAGCATCGGGATGATGGTGCGCTGCGAGATGCCCTCTGTCAAGCTTTGCTGGCGGATTCGACTTTCCATAATTGCACGTTGTTAGCACGGGTGAAGACGGGGGCGGAGCAAGAACTTGAGCAGGGAGGTTTCGAAACCTGGCAGCAAGCCGATCGCGAGCCCAGCGGATTGATTAAGATTTCCATAGCAGCAGGAACGGTGAGTTTGGAAGGAAAAGTACCCACGCCTTCCCATAAACATTTGATAGAAGCCATGAGTTGGTGGTTACGGGGGTGCCGAAACGTTGCAAATAAGTTAGAGGTGGACCCGGCGCGGGAAGAGACGGATGGGGAGCTTTCTGATGCACTCCGTCTAATTTTGGAGAAAGACCGGTTTGTCGAAGCAGATCAAATTCGAATTGACATTCAAAATCGTGTTATGACCTTATACGGATTTGTTGCCACCCGGGAAGAAAAAGAGAGGGTGGAGGGCAACGCCTGGAGTTTGTCAAGCATAGCAGAGGTTATTAACCAGATTGAAGTGAGAAAACTAGAGGTCTAGAGGACTCTTCAAGTTATTATCCCTCGCCGGGGTCGCTGCAAGTGCCTTGGCGAGGCGCTCATTGCTCCCTCTGGCTTAGCGGTGCCATCGGACGCGGAGAATGCTGTTTCCATCGGTATACTGGTAGTCTAGGTTACCTTCATAGGCCCGGCTTAAGGCCTCCCCTATACCCCGTGGAAGATGGATTTCAGTAAAGGTGACTACCATTTCCTTTCCTTTTTCCTCAATGTCCATAATCCGTTTCAAGGGGTGTTGTGCTTTTTCGCTTTCTTCCTTGTTACGAATAAGGTTAATAATTTCCTCCCGGTGTTCTTGAAAAAATTCCCCGCTCAGGGTTAAAAAACCTGCTGGAACCCGCTCCTGCATCCGCTGACAGGCAGGGCATAATTTTTGATTGGCGTCGGCAGGGAGTTCAGCCCAGTTCCATCGGCCTCCTTCAAAGACAGCCCGACACACCGGGCAGAAGGTGGGTTCCGGTAATTTTTCCTGGTTTTATAGGGATCATGTATACTTTCCTTAATTAACTGATCGCCTCTATTTCCTCCCGGACCTGGCGTTCCCTTCTCATGGGCGATGATGTTGCGGGTAATTTTACTGAAATCCCCTTTTCCCATAAAAATCTCTTTAAATTACTAAAAAACAGAAAATAGATGCTGGTGAGTTATCCCTGACACACTTCAGTAACCCCTATTGTTTCTGCTATAACTATAGACCTGCCTGTTATGTTTTGAAATGAATAGTTCCATCGCCGGGGATTTGGGTTGCCCGATGAAGAGATGGGCAGTTTCCGTCAAAATTTAGGGTTTTGTAGCCAATATAAATTATATATTTGAATTACAAATTGTTTTTGGTAACAATAAGCCTGTGACGAGGAAAAGACAACGGCATGGCGGGGGTAGTTCGTGGCTGAAAGGCAACCCAGAGAGAAATTATCAGGCGTTTCTTTTTTAGCTCGGCAGAATAAAGGGGAGAGATGCGGCTTGACTTGGCTTCTTGCCAGTTGGTATAAAATCTACCTTTCTTTATGTAGGACTAAATAACCACGCCAGTCCTAGCCAAGAAAACTTCTATAACCAGCGAGCCGTCGGGTGAGTTGAGATTAAAAATAATTTGTAAAATTAAGGGGAATAACTTAGTGAATAAATCGGAACTTATTGAATCAGTAGCAGACGCGGGGAATTTGACCAAAGCCGCTGCGGCTCGGGCTGTGGATTCTGTTATCGAAGCGGTTACCGATGCGTTAAGGCGTGGTGACCAGGTCACGATCGTGGGCTTTGGCACCTTTTCCGTGCGTGATCGTGCCGCCCGGACCGGGCGCAATCCACAGACGGGCGAAGAAATTAAGATTAAGGCATCTAAGATGCCCTCATTTAAAGCTGGAAAAGCCCTCAAGGATGCTGTAAACTAACACCCTTTGGGTGCTTAGCTCAGCTGGGAGAGCGTCGCCCTTACAAGGCGAAGGTCGGGGGTTCGAAACCCTCAGCACCCACCAGGTGGGATTGATAATTATTTCATGGAGTGGTAGTTCAGCTGGTTAGAATACCGGCCTGTCACGCCGGGGGTCGCGGGTTCGAATCCCGTCCACTCCGCCATTCTTTTGTAAGATAAAAAAGGCGCAATTTACGATTCCTGTAAATGCGCTTTTTTTGTTTCTTAAAAATAGCCGCCCTGTTGAAGAGGTATCTAAATCCATGTTGCAAGCTATACGGAGCCGCGCTCAAGGCATCTTCGCCTGGGTGATTGTGGGCCTTATCGCCATTCCCTTTACCCTGTGGGGTATTAATAATTATATGCTCGATGGGGGGGAAGCCGTGGCGGCCTCTGTTAATGGTGAGGAAATTAGTACCCGCGAGTTCCAGCTGGCATTTCAGAATTATACGCAGCAGTTGCGTTTTTTGATGGGGGCGAGCTTTCCCGAGGAAATGCTGGATGATCCGGCGACTAAGCAGAATGTTATAGAAGGTCTGGTTGAGCAGCGTCTAGTGCTGGATGCGGCAGCGGAACTCGGATTAGGCATGAGCGATTCGGCGCTGAGCCAGGTTATTCGGTCCAATGAAGCTTTTCAAGGGGAATCGGGTCAATTCGACTCCCAGCGTTATGAGGCTGTGTTGAGCAGCCAGGGGTTGACGCCCGTCGCTTATGAGGCGCGCTTACGCTCGGCGCTGCTAAGTGAACAGCTAGCTTCTAGCCTGCGCCTTTCAGCGTTTGCAACCCAGCAGGAAGTAGACACTATTGCCCGCCTTCGGCACCAGAAGCGGGAAGTGGCTTACAGCATTGTGCCATCCGCTAATTTCCACGATGCTATCCAGGTGAGCGCTGATAAGGTACGTCAATATTATGACGACCATCCGGAGGAATTCCGCATCCCAGAACAGGTAAAAGTACATTATTTGCGCCTTACCGCCGCTTCTTTAGCCACGGATATCCCGCTAGACGAACAGACGTTGCGGAATTTTTATGAGGAATCCAAGGATCAATACCGGGTACCAGAGCGGCGCCGAGCTAGCCATATATTGATAACAATCCCTCCCCAAGGTGATGAAGCTGTCCGCCAGCAAGCGCAGGAGAAGGCGGAAGCAGTGCTTGAACGGTTGCAGCAGGGTGAAGCCTTTGAGGAGGTGGCGAAGGAGGTTTCCGAAGATCCAGGCTCTGCTAAAAAAGGGGGGGACCTGGGTTTCTTTGGCCGTGGCGTCATGGACCCGGCCTTTGAAAAAGCGGTATTTTCCTTAGAGGAAACAGGCGTCCTCAGTGAACCCATCTTGAGTAAGTTTGGCTATCATATTATCAAGCTAACGGGTATTGAACCCGGCGAAGTCAAACCCTTTGAGGCGGTCCGCGAGGAGCTAGCGCAAAAATATCGTCAGCAGATCGCCGAGGAGCAATTCTATGAGCAAGCGGAAATTCTGGACAACCTGACCTACGAAAACCCTTTTACCCTGGAGGTTGCCGCCGAGTCCCTCGGGCTTTCCGTTGAGACAAGTGAGCCTTTTTCTCAGAATGGAGGAAGTGGGATTGCTGCTAATACGAAAGTGGTTGCAGCCGCTTTCAGCGAAGAAGTACTGCGGGAGGAGATGAATAGCCAAACCATTGAATTAGCCCCCAATGATTTGGTGGTAGTGCGGCTTGATAAGCATCTTCCCGCTGATACTAAGCCTTTTGAGGAGGTCCGCGAACAAATACAGGAGAAACTGACCCTAGAGCAGGCCAAGGCTCAGGCACAGAAACGGGGCGAGGCTCTGGTGGCCGATTTACAACAGGGAGAATCCCCCGAGACTGTTCTTAAGGAGGAGAAAGAGATCGTCTGGAACGAGAAGAAATGGTACGCCCGTGATGATCAGGATATTCCCGCGGAAATTATAAAGCTGGCTTATGAACTGCCCCATCCTCCATCTTCTAAGGAACCTGCTTTCGCGGGGCAAGCTTTGGCGTCGGGAGACTACGCTGTAGTAGGAGTCTATAAGGTTCAGAATGGAGACCCGAGCAAGCTAGAGGAGAAAGCGCGCCGATCCCTGGTCCAGGAGATGGAGCAAGTCCATGGGGAGATGGTTTATCGGGACTTTATCCAGGAATTGAAATCGAAAGCTGATATCAAAATTTATACGGAAAATCTTTAAGCCTCTAGCTTGGGTTTTTAGGTAAAAAGCGGGCCAAAACGGCAGCTCCTACTGCATCACCCCAGACATTAATGGAGGTGCGAAAGCGATCAAGAAACCAGTCAACGGCGAGTAGCAGCCCCACGCCTTCAAGGGGGAGGCCGACGGCATTTAACACAATGACGAGGGTGACTAAACCAGCCTCGGGAATGCCCGCGGCGCCAATGGCGGCTAGCGTGGCTGTTACAAAGATAAGGGCCTGTTGTTCCAAGCCCAGAGAAATTCCATAGGCTTGGGCAATGAACATCGCCGCGGCGGATTCGTAAAGGGCTGTGCCATCCATATTGATCGTGGAACCCAAAGGCAAAACGAAACGGATGGCCCGGGGGTCAACGCCATTTTCCCGGACGCACTCCATGGTGAGGGGCAGTGTGGCGGAGGAACTGGCCGTGCCAAAGGCAGTCAGCAGGGCGCGGAGCATGGTGAACAGGTAATCCCAACCCCGGCCGGTAACAAAAAATAATATTAGCAGCAACACCCCAAAGTGCAGGGCCAAGCCGGAAAGTACTGTCACCACATGCCAGCCCACGGCGCTGATCTCCCCGAGAAAAGCTTCCCCGCCGCCGGTTTGTCCCAGGCGGGCGGCAATCAGGGCAAAGATACCTACTGGCGCCAGGTACATGATCCATACCACCAACTTCATCATGGCTTCGTTGATGCCTTCAAAGAAGGCTAGCACTGGTTGGCCCTTATCCCCCAGGGTGGTGAGGGTGGCAGAAAATAAAATAGCGAAGACGATAAGAGGCAAGAGTTGCCCTTCCGCTGCGGCGTTGACAAGATTAGGAGAGACTAGGGAGAGTAGAATATCCTCGATGCCCATCTCTCCCTTGGCGGCCACCCCCTCCGGGATCGGCCCTTCTCCAATGGAGATACCGCTGCCGGGTTGGATAAGGTTAACCATTAGCAGGCCAATAGCCACCGCAATAGCGGTCGTGCAGGCATAATAGCAGATAGTGATGGTGCCTACTCGGCCCAGTTTGCGGACATCTCCTAGGCTGGCCACGCCGGTAATCACCGCGGATAGAATAAGGGGGATAATCGTCATCTTGAGGGCGTTGAGGAATAAGGTGCCTAGCCAGGCTACGGCTTCCATCCGGGGACCAGCGTACCATCCCGCCAGGACGCCTGCGATCACGCCAACGATAATCAATCCAAGGAGTATAAGCGCTGTGCGGTGGGGCATGGTTAGAAGATCCTGTTTCTGCTGTTTTTAGACTATTGCGCAAGGAGAGTGGCGGCAGCTATTCGCCCATCCCAATGATATGATAGCCCCCGTCCACATAAAGGATTTCGCCGGTAATGCCGGAGGCTAAATCGGAGCACAGAAAAGCCGCTGCATTGCCGACTTCCTCCGTAGTGACGTTGCGTTTGAGGGGCGTATTGCGCTCGGAATAAGTCAGAAATTTATTGAAATCGTCAATACCTGCCGCGGCTAACGTTTTGATGGGACCGGCGGAGACGGCATTAACCCGGATTCCCTCGGACCCGAGGGCGGTGGCCATATAGCGTACATTGGCCTCGAGACTGGCTTTGGCTACCCCCATGACATTATAGTTAGGGATGGTCCGTTCCGCGCCCAGGTAGCTGAGCGTGAGGAGGGCGCCATTGCGGCCGTGCATCATGGTCCGGCCCGCTTTGGCGAGGGCGGCAAAGCTGTAGGAGCTGATGTCGTGGGCAGTCCGGAAACCTTCCCGGGTGACATTTTCCAGGTAGTCTCCTTGCAATTGATCCCGGGGTGCAAAGGCCACCGAGTGGACAATGATATCCACATGATCCCAATAATCGTCTAAATGGGTAAACAGCTCCTCGATTTGTTCGTCGTTGCTAACATCGCAGGGCAGGGTGATATCGGTATCGCACTGGATGGCCAGCTTTTCAACGCGCCCCTGAAGTTTTTCATTTTGATAGGTCAGCGCCAATTCCGCGCCTTCTCGTTTCATTGCTTGGGCAATTCCCCAGGCAATGGAGCGGGGGCTGGCAATACCTACAATAAGAGCTTTTTTATCTGCTAGAAAACCCATAAATGATGTCTCCTCAAGACTTGTGTTCTCAGAAGTTAGCGGGTAAAGCTACCCGAAATTAGCTATTTCCGAAAGGGGAAAAAATTGACTTTTCCTTCCATGAACTATAATGGATATTTTATGAGCATGTTAGGACGCCGCTTGTTATTTTCTCTCGTGCGCTGGGTGGGAATCTTTATGTTGCCGTGGTTGATGGCTTGTAGCGAAGAAGTCTTGAACAGCCCCTATCCTGCCGCTAGTGGAACTCAGAATGTCGCCTATTCAAGTTTTAATTTACGCCCGAAGACTCTGGACCCAGCTCGTTCCTATAGTGCTAATGAAATAGTCTTTACCGGCCAGATTTACGAGCCTCCCCTGCAATATCATTATCTACTGCGTCCCTATAGACTGGAGCCTCTGACCGCTAAGGCCATGCCCCAGGTGACTTATGTGGATGCCGCCGGCAATCCGCTTTCCGCAGAAACCCCGTTTAGAGAGGTGGCCTATAGCGTTTATGAGCTTCAGATTCAGCCAGGCATTTATTATCAACCCCATCCTGCATTCGCCAAGGATGAAACGGGCCGGTTTCTCTATCATAAGCTAAGCCCTGGAGAGTTGGCAGGCATTTATAAGCTTAGGGATTTTCCCCATAGGGGTAGCCGGGAATTGGTGGCGGCCGATTATGTTTACCAAATCAAACGTCTGGCTTCCCCCTGGGTGCATTCCCCTATTTTGGGCCTGATGAGTCGTTATATTGTGGGCATGAAGACTTATACCCAAACGTTGGTGGCGGCTCAAGAGAAGGGGGGGGAGAATTATTTAGATCTTCGCGCTTATCCTCTCACGGGGGTGGAAGTGGTAGACCGCTATACTTATCGGTTGACCATCGAAGGTAAATATCCCCAACTGCGCTATTGGTTGGCCATGCCTTTTTTTGCGCCAGTGCCTTGGGAGGCAGATCGGTTTTATGCTCAGCCCGGCATGGCAGAACGTAATTTGAACCTTGATTGGTATCCTGTCGGCACGGGTCCCTATATGCTCACGGACAATGATCCTAACCGCCGCATGGTGCTGGAACGTAATCCGAATTTCCATGGCGAGACTTATCCGTCCGAGGGTATGCCAGGCGATAAAGCGGCCGGTCTCCTGGTGGATGGGGGCAAGCCTTTGCCTTTCATTGACCAGGTCGTGTTTAGTCTGGAGAAGGAGAGTATCCCCTATTGGAATAAATTCTTGCAGGGCTACTACGATACGTCCGCGGTCACCTCGGATAGCTTTGATCAGGCTTTACGTATTGCTGGAGGAGGAGAAGAGCTGACTTTGACCGAGGAGATGAAAACCAAAGGGATCAAATTAGCCACGGCTATCGGGACTTCCATCACTTATCTGGGCTTTAATATGCTGGACCCGGTAGTTGGGGGTGATAGCGAGCGGGCCCGTAAGTTGCGCCAAGCCATTTCTATTGCCATTGACTATGAAGAGTTTATTTCCATTTTCGCTAATGGCCAGGGGATTGCCGCCCAGGGACCTTTGCCGCCCGGTATTTTTGGCCATCAAAGTGGTGAAGAGGGTATTAATCCCCATGTTTATGAATGGAAAAACGGGCAGCCTCGCCGCAAGTCTCTCCAGACAGCCCGCCGGCTCTTGATTGAGGCTGGTTATCCTAATGGCCGGAACGCCGAGAGCGGCAAACCTCTTTTATTATATTTTGATATCACGGGCAAGGGCCCGGACAGTGCGTCTTTAGTAAGTTGGATGCGGAAGCAATTCCAAAAGTTGAATATCCAATTGGTTGTGCGCGAGACTGATTACAACCGCTTTCAAGATAAAATGCGCCAGGGAAATGCCCAGATTTTCCAATGGGGCTGGACTGCCGATTATCCTGATCCAGAAAATTTTCTCTTTTTGCTCTATGGGCCAGAGGGCAAGGTTCGCCATGGGGGGGAGAATGCAACCAACTACAGCAACCCTGAGTTTAACCGTCTTTTTCAAGAAATGAAAAGCATGGAAAATGGTCCGGAACGCCTGACCAAAATTTGGCAGATGGTGGCTATTGTCCGCCGGGATGCTCCTTGGGTGTGGGGGTTTCATCCCAAGCAGGTGAGCTTGCTCCATGCCTGGAATTTCAATATCCAGCCTAATTTAATGGCTAATAATACCCTCAAATACCGCCGCATCGATCCTCAACAGCGGGCGTGGCTGAGGAAGGAATGGAATCGTCCCTTGCTCTGGCCCCTGGGGGCATTGTTAGTGGTCCTGGTCTTGGGAGCGGCGCCTGCGGTGGTCACCTACTGGCGCAAAGAATATCGTCCGGGCCAGGCAGCGGTCCTAGGAGAAGCCAGGGGAAGCCGGAGGAAAGCGTCTGGATAGCACCAGGCCAAGCATTATTAGCGGTATGTCCTGAAATCATCGTCTATACTGCTGTTAGAGCGTTCAGCTGCGATTAAATTAAAAACTTAAAAGAATTGCGTCCCCCTGTTAGTTAAAGGGGGTTTGCTATTTATTCTTGCTAGTAGGTTGCTATCAATGGGAGCGGTATCCTCAAAGACTGCGAGGCGGATTAGGTCCATCCGGCATCTTTTATGTTGCAATATAAGCGGGGTGTTTCTTGGCGCGAGCGTCTTAGGAATAATGGGGTGCGAGGGACCACAGTCGGCGCTTGATCCGGCGGGGCGGGGGGCGGAGCAGATTGCCCAGCTTTTCTGGTGGCTGGTTGCCGTTAATACCTTTATCTGGTTTTTAGTCGTGGGCCTGGCTGTGTATGCTAGCCAGATTCGGCCTGGCGCGCACCTTCACCGCCGGGCCAAGCTCCTGATCATTGGCGGCGGCGTCATCTTTCCCCTAATAGTGCTCACTGCGTATCTGACCTATGGCTTATCGCTGATGCCAGGATTGCTAAAGCCAGCCGCCCCGGATAACTTACAGATCGCTGTTTCCGGCGAGCAGTGGTGGTGGCGGGTCCGCTATCTTTCTTCTAGTGGGGAGGAAGTCATCGAGCTTGCCAATGAAATCCGCCTCCCGCTGGGGGAGCCGGTTAACTTGTTTCTTGACAGCCCGGATGTTATTCACTCTTTTTGGGTACCCGCCCTAGCTGGCAAGGTAGACATGATTCCGGGGCGGGTTAGCCGGCTGACGTTGACAGCTACTCAAATCGGCGTTTACCGCGGGGTCTGCGCCGAGTACTGTGGCACCGCCCATGCGCTTATGAAACTGGATGTCGTGGTGATGAGGCCGGATGTTTTCGCCGCCTGGCTGGCGCGCCAGGGACAGCCAGCGGCGGCGCCCCAGCAGGCGCTGGCGGCGCGCGGCCAGGAGTTATTCTTGTTCGCAGGCTGTAGCGCCTGTCACACTATCCGCGGCACGGCGGCCGACGGCCAGGTAGGGCCTGATCTTACCCACGTGGGCAGCCGGCTAGGCCTGGGTGCTGGCACCCTACCCAACAAACCGGCGGCGTTTCTACGCTGGATCGCCCATACCGAAAAAGTCAAGCCAGGAGTCCACATGCCCGCCTTCGGGATGTTGCCCGAAAAGGACTTGCGGGCGCTGGCGATGTTCTTGGAAGGATTGCAGTAAACGACCGTCAGCTTAAGCAGACGGTTCTTTGCTAGGACTTAGCTAGGACTTATGTATTTAAACAGCCTGCAAACTCAGCCTTTTACAGAGGGTTTCCACCTGGCAATCCCTCCAGGCATCTTCGCCGGTTTACGCATAGCCGTAGGCGGCAGGGCTCAGGAGAGCAGCGATGGGTTACGCGGCGTACCTGTCTACCTACGCTATTGCGACAGGCAATTTAAACGCAACGCACCCAGGTGCTGGAGCAATCGTAACACATTGAACAGGAGGATGGCGCTTCCTCCGTCGCCTAAAGGCGGCGGTCTCCGCGCCTAATATTTTATGAAAGAGTCGGAGAAGCCATTCGAAAAATCCCCCCGGGATGTAGAACCTCTCGCCGAAGCCCCGCCGCTGGCAGTCCAGCGCGCCCAGGAAGAGCGGTTGCTGCAAGCCTGGAAAACGCCACGGGGGTGGCGTTACTGGTCGGCTGTTAATAACTCGGAAGTGGGCGTATGGTACACGGCGGCCGCCTTCGCTTTTTTCCTCTTTGGGGGCATTCTGGCGCTGCTGATGCGCGCTCAGCTTGCGGTGCCGGAAAACGATTTCGTCTCGGCCGATACTTATAACCAGCTTTTCACGCTCCACGGCTCGGTGATGATGTTTCTGTTTGCTGTGCCGCTTTTTGAAGCCTTTTCCATTTTTGTCTTGCCGGAAATGCTGGGTGCCCGGGATCTGCCTTTTCCACGCCTGTCCGCCTATGGCTTTTGGAGTTTTGTGCTGGGGGGCGTTTTCGTCTGCGGCTCCATTTTTTTTAACGCCGCCCCCCAAGGCGGCTGGTTTATGTACCCACCGCTAGCGACCCGGTACCAGCCGGGCGTGGGGAACGATATTTGGCTGCTGGGCCTGAGTTTTATTGAATTGGCTTCCATTGCCGCCGCCGTTGAGATTATCGTGGGGGTATTGAAGACCCGGCCGCCGGGCATGCGGATTAACCTCATCCCCCTCTATGGCTGGTATATTCTGGTGGTGGCCTGCATGGTGCTATTCGCCTTTCCGCCGCTGATTGCCGGGGATATTCTGTTCGAGCTGGAGCGGATGCTGGACTGGCCCTTTTTCGATGTGGCCCGGGGCGGGGACCCGCTTTTATGGCAGCATCTTTTCTGGATTTTTGGGCATCCGGAAGTCTATATCATTTTTCTGCCCTCCATCGCGCTGGTGGCGATGATCGTGCCAACATTCGCCCGCACCCCCATGGTGGGATATAGCTGGATCGTATTGGCGGCGGTGGGCACCGGTTTTCTGAGCTTTGGCCTTTGGGTGCATCACATGTTCACCACTGGCCTGCCGGGAGTCTCGCTAGGGTTTTTCTCTGCGGCTTCGGTGGCCGTGGCTATTCCCACGGGGGTGCAGATTTTCTGCTTTATCGCCACCCTGCTGGCGGGCCGGGTGGTGCGCTCGACTTCCATGCTCTTTGTCCTTGGCGGCCTGGTCATTTTCGTCCTTGGGGGGTTGACCGGCGTCATGGTAGCTCTGGTCCCCTTTAATACGCAGGCCCATGATACCTATTTCATTGTGGCCCATCTCCATTACGTGCTGATTGGCGGCGCGGTTTTTCCGGTGCTCGCCGCTTTTTATTATTTTTTCCCCATGGTCAATGGCAAGAAGCTCTCGGACCGGCTGGGAAAGATTGCCTTTTGGCTGATATTTACCGGCTTTAATGTGACTTTTTTTCCCATGCACCTAAGCGGCCTGCAAGGGCTGCCCCGGCGGGTGTTCACTTATCCTGCCGATACGGGTTTTGATGGATTGAACCTGATTTCAACCGTGGGCGCCTTCATTCTGGCGGCGGGAGTGGCCGTGTTTGTTGGGGATGTCCTCCGGCCCCGAAAGAAACAGCCCTACGCCGAGCGCAATCCCTGGGGCGCGGGCACCCTGGAATGGTTGACCCAGATGCCCGGCAAGCCTTGGGGCACCCGCTCCATTCCCGAGATCGACGGCCGCTATCCGTTGTGGGATCAGCCCAACTTCATGCGCGATGTGGACGAGGGGCGCTTCTACCTGCCCGATGCCGAAGAGGGGAAGCGGGAGACCATTATTACCTCCACCATTGACGCCCAGCCCCTCCAGTGCTTGCGCGTGCCGGGGCCGACCTTCCTCACCTTCTTTGCGGCCCTGTTCACGGGCGGGGTGTTTATCTTCGCCACTTTCCATTGGTGGTGGCTAACTGTCATCAGCGGCGTATTGGCGCTTGGTGCTATTCTCGTCTGGCTGTGGACGGGGACCGCGCTTCTTCCCGAGAAGTCCCAAAAGGACGTGGGCCTTGGCTTGACGCTGCCCCTCTACGCCTCGGGTCCAAAGTCGGTGGGCTGGTGGGCGATGTTGATCACTATGATCGGGGATATGACCGCCTATGCCGGGCTGGTGTTTGGCTATTTTTTCTACTGGACGGTCCACGATGATTTTCCGCCCGATCCCTCGCCGGGGCCGGGCCTGTTTTGGCCGCTGGTGGCGGGGGCGCTGCTGGTGGGCGCGTGGCTGCTGACAGTATTGGCCTGGTACTGGAATCGGCGTAATTGGGCGGCGGGCTTCTACGGCGCCTTGGTGGCTGCCATTGCCCTGGCGCTTGCGGGTGGCCTCGCCCTCTTTGCCGGTCCCTGGTTGGCGGGGCTGGACCCCACCCTCCATGTCTATCCCGCCATTGTCTGGGTGCTGGTGCTGTGGACCCTGCTCCATGTGGCCATCGGCGTGGTGATGCAGCTCTACTGCATTGCGCGGCGGTGGGCGGGAAAATTAAGCGCCCGCCATGACATTGATATTGTTAATGTGAGACTCTATTGGCACTTTATGGCGATCACCGCCGCTGTCACCATCGCCATCATTGCCGGTTTCCCCCTGGTTGCTTGAGGAGCGGGCTATGAGTAATTTGCCGGAGAAAAATGAAAGTTTATGGCTGTTGATCCTTTCCCCAACGATTTGGGCGAGCCACTTTTTGTTGTGCTATCTCACCAGCGCTCTCTGGTGTGCCAAGATAGCAGGCCGCTACGGCTCCCTGGGCAATGCCCGGCTAGCCATTGCCGTTTATACGGCCCTTGCCCTGCTAGGGATTGGCGTTATCGGTTGGCACGCCTTCCGCCGGCATCGCTATGGAACCGCTACCGCGCCCCATGATTTTGATACCCCGGAGGATCGCCACCGTTTTCTGGGGTTCGCCACGCTGCTGCTCTCCGGGCTGAGCGGCGTCAGCGTTGTCTACGTGGCCTTGGTGGTCGCCTTTATGGGTACCTGCCATTGATGGCGTGGCCGCGTACCTTGATTGCCCGTCTGAAAAGCCTTAATTGGCGGCAACAATGGCCCGCGGTTGCCGTTTTTGTGGGGGCGCTCGCCCTGGGGGGAGTGCTGGTGGCGGTTGCCGGCATTATTCCCATCAAGGCCAGCTCCGGCCACTGGGCTATTACTGATTTTCTGCTGCACTTTGCCATGGAGCGCTCGGTGGCGACCCATAGCCTGAGCATTCAGGCACCGGAGCTCGCCAAGGCCAGTCTGGTGTTGCGGGGAGCGGGTCATTATGAAACTGATTGCCGCTTTTGCCACGGCAGTCCCCGCTTGCGTTATCCCCCCATTGCCCAGCAGATGACCCCCCCGCCGCCTTATTTGCCCGAAACCGTTTCTAGCTGGGAGGACCGGGAATTGTTTTATATTATCAAGCATGGCGTCAAATTCACCGGGATGCCTGCCTGGCCTGCCCTCCAGCGGGACGATGAGGTCTGGGCCATGGTGGCGTTCCTGCGGGTGTTGCCAGAGATGGATGGAGGGGAATACGAACAACTGGTCTGGGGGGAGATTCCGGTTTCCCTGGAGGCGGAAGAGGCGCCGCCGGCGGTGACGAAAAGTTGCGGCCGTTGTCATGGCGTGGATGGCCTGGGGCGCGGAGTGGGGGCATTTCCCCGCCTGGCGGGGCAAAATAGGGACTATCTTTACGCTTCCCTGGAGGCTTACGGGCAAGGAAAACGCCCTAGTGGAATGATGGAACCTATCGCCGCGGAATTGAATTCAGAAGAAATAAAAGCCCTTGCCCGTTACTACAGCGGGCTACCCCCCTATCAGCCGCCCTTACCCCCCTTAAGGGAGGCCGCGGCTATCGAGCGGGGCGAGGCCATTGCCAAGCAAGGCAACCAGCGGATTGCCTCCTGCGCCGACTGCCACGGCCCCAGCAGTATTCCTCGCAATCCCGACTACCCCCTCCTGGCCGGCCAGTACGCCGAGTATATTATTTTGCAGCTTGAACTTTTGGCCCAAGAAAAGCGGGGCGGGACCCCCTACGTTCACCTCATGGACCCCATCGCCCACCGGTTGAGCCCGCAGCAAAGGGAAGATGTGGCCCGGTATTATACTTCCCTGACCCCTTCCGGTTCGGTTGATCCGGCGAAGGGAGCACCCTAGTACGTAGGGCGGGAAAGCGAAGCGCATCCCGCCCTACCAAGGACGCCGCCGCTTGCACGGCGGCGTTGTCAGGGTGATGATGGCTTTTCGCTACTCATCCTCAATCAAAGTGAGACTATCGGATGCCAGGGGCGTAGTGAAATCATCTTCGCCGTCGCTAAACAGGCCAATGGACAGATTATTGCCATTCCGCCTGAGTCCGACGATATTGCCGTGCTCCCAAGAATTCCATATGGCACCACAGTAGCTATAAATTTCAGTGATAACCATGCCCCACACATAGGTGCTGGGCAGAAAAGCAGCGATTTCCCGCTCGCCGATATCCGGGTGGCCTACCGCCGGGCCGCTAATAATTTGGGCTGAGAAGCTGTTACCCTCTCCCTTGAGGGTATACAGCCAGCGGTCCTGGATCAAGGTCGGTCCTTCTAGATTATAGATGCACCTCTTTGTCTGGTCCACGTAGCGGCCGGGTACGATTTGGGTGACCGGAATGTTGGGAAACTGAAACTTGCGCCATTCGGCGATGCGGAATTTAAAATCCCCGGGGGTTTCCCACTGATCCTTGCGGCCTTTGGGCTTGTATTCCAGCACCAGATCATAATAGTCGGTTTTGCCGGTGAACACATCGGTAATGGGCACCCGGTGGATATTCACCCGTCGGCCGGAGCCGGTGATGTTGGCGGCCTCGAAACTGACGTTTTTCTCGGAGCCTGTGACCACCTCGGCGCGGATCTCCGTTATTAATCCGATTAATCCCACGGTTGCAAACAAGGCAACAATTGTTTTTTTGTGGTTCATTTCTAAGGTTATTCCTGTTTCTGATGGTGTTTTTGCAGCGCTCCCGATAGTCCGATCCTTTTGGCCCGGGTTTGCTGTCCCTTTACGCCGGGAAGGAGTATTAACCCGCTTTCCGGTGGGGGATTTAGTTTAAACCAGTTGTGATATCAATAGTATAAAAAATTATAAAATATTTCCTTGGCCGTGGGCATAAAGGGGGCGTATGGGAAGGGACTGCTGATTATCTGACACCGTTGAAAAAATGCTTTAGGATCAGGATACGTCCTGATCCTGAAACAAGCACTTAAAAGGTGACGGGCTACCTGGCGCCAGGCGAGCGGCGCGGGATTATCGTCTCTTCCTTGGCAGATAGGGGCTTAAAAGCCCGCTTTTTTGGGCAATAAATTAAATTACCCCGCTTGCCCTGGGGAAGAGCATAACGGAGGTGAAAGACCTCTCCCTTACACCGGATGGAATTACTGGACAGTGAAGTCTTCGTTGTCTGATAGCGGGTCTATCAGATGGAGTCTGGTGTTTGATAATTAACTTTAAATAACACTAATTATTCAATATGGAGAATCTAAATTATGACTCGGAACGGATCTTCTCGGCTTTCCTCCTTTCCCCAACCCCATGCTCTGAGCCTGGCCATCCGTCGGGCGCTTACGCCAGGCCGTACTGGCCTTTGGGTGGGAAGCGTATTGGCTGCTGGGCTGAGTCTGGGGGTTCAGGCCCAGACTCTGGAGTTGTCGGATTTGGACGGACATAACGGCTTTGTTATTCATAGCGCCAGCGTGACTAACTCGTCCGGCATTTCGGTGAGCGGAGCAGGGGATGTCAATGGCGATGGGATCGATGATCTTATTATCGGGATTCCTGGCGCTGATTCTAACGGCAGTGGCTCGGGCGCAGGCTATGTGGTCTTTGGCAGCGGTGAGGGTTTTGGCCCTAGCCTAGAACTGTCAAACCTAGATGGAAGCAACGGCTTTGCTATCAATGGTATTGGCGCCTTTGATAGTGCTGGCCTTTCGGTAAGCGGGGCGGGGGATGTCAATGGCGATGGGATCGATGATCTTATTATCGGTGCCCCTGGCGTTGATTCTAACAGTATTGGCTCGGGCGCAGGCTATGTGGTTTTTGGGAGTAGCGGCGGTTTTGGTCCTAGTGTGGAACTGTCGAGCCTAGATGGACACAATGGCTTTGTTATTAATGGCGCCGGGGCTTTTGGCAACACTGGCCTTTCGGTGAGCGGGGCGGGGGATGTCAATGGCGATGGCCTGGATGATCTGATTGTCGGCGCCCCTGGTGCCTATGCCAACGGTAGCGCTTCCGGTGCCAGCTATGTGGTTTTTGGCAGTAGCAGTGGTTTTGTCCCTAGTGTGGAACTGTCAAGCCTAGATGGAAGTAATGGTTTTGTTATCAATGGTATTGGTGCCTTTGATAGTGCTGGCCTTTCAGTGAGTGGGGCAGGAGATGTTAATGGCGATGGGATCGATGATCTCATTGTCGGTGCCCCTGACGCCTATACTAACAGCGGCGCTTCAGGTGCCGGCTACGTAGTCTTTGGCAGCCGCCACGGTTTTGGCCCCAGCCTGGAGTTATTGAACCTGAACGGGAGCAACGGTTTTGCCATTCACGGTGCCGATATCTTTGACAATGCTGGCCTTTCGGTGAGCGGGATGGGGGATATCAACGGCGATGGCCTGGGCGATCTGATCGTCGGCGCCTATGGTGCCAGCCCCAATGGTAGAGCCTCGGGCGCGAGCTATGTGGTTTTTGGTAGTAGTGATGATTTTGGCCCTAGTCTGGAACTGTCGAGCCTGGATGGACGTAACGGTTTTGTTATCAATGGCGCCAATTCCCGCGACGCATCGGGTATGTCGGTGAGCGGGGTGGGGGATGTTAGTGGCGATGGCCTTAACGATTTCATCGTTGGCGCTCCGGGCGCAGCGCCTAACGGCAATTCTTCAGGCGCCAGCTACGTAGTGTTTGGAAACAGCGTTGGTTTCGGCACCCGTCTGGAGCCGGAGGATTTGGATGGACGTAACGGCTTTGTTATCAATGGCGCCAAGGTTGGTGAGATGGCGGGCTTCTCGGTAAGCGGAGCGGGAGATGTGGATGGCGATGGCGCTGATGATCTCATTATCGGAGCCTACCAGTCAGGTACGAGTTATGTGGTTTTTGGCACGAGCGCCACCGATATTGCCCAACCAGTGCTGATAGAAATCAGCGACATTGTTTCGGGTCTGCCAGCGGAAAGTTTCAGCGGGCCGGAAAGCCTGGATAAGATCGACAGTAAGCTTTCTAAGGCTACTGGCGAGAGCCAGCGCGAGGCAGCCCTGGATTTCGTGGATAAGCTTATTAGAGGGAGCGATGGTTGCGCGTTGCGCGGAGTGCCTGATCCCTTGGGCGATCTTGACAAGGAAGATTGGATCATGAACTGCGATGACCAGACTCGCGTCTATGACAAGCTGATTGAAGCGCGGGATATTCTCACGCCTTTTTTCTAAAGAGAGTAAAACTGTGAACTCGCATCTCGCTGGTACGGATGCGGGTTCAAAAACGAAAGGGAGGCGGTAGTTTTTCTAATTTCCGTTTAAGGTTGAGCCCGGTTCCAGGGCTCAACTTGCTCCTTGGATGTGCTGAAAAGAAAACTGCCCAACAATGCTCCGGCGCCTGAAGCTAGTAAGGAAAACGAAGCCATATAGACACCCATAGCCAGGCCGATTTCGGGTGCTTCAGAAGAAATTCCTCCTAAGAGAAAAAAGAGCACAATACCCATCGGCGGTGTAAGAAGCCCCCATAAAAAGCGGCCGGAGAGGTAGGTGATCATGAGACTGATCGCGAAACTCACTGTTGCCAGTATTAACATATATGCAACTCTGCTAGGGAGAATTTTTATTTTCTCGCTTGTTCCGGTACCGCTTTTTAAGCCTAGCAGCAAGGAGTTTTTTGAGTGCAATACCTAACAGTGTGCCCGCCCCTGAAGCTAATCCGATGTAGTAAGCCATACCGATCCCCATACCTAGTCCAGCGCCGAGCGCTTCATGATAAACACCTAAACCGAGAAAAAAGAGAATAATAGCCAGAGGCGGTATAAAAAACGCCCATAAAAAACGCTCGAAAACATAGGTGATCATAAGACTAATCACGAAACTCGCCATCATCAGTATATTAAAGGTCATCTTTATTTCCTTGCTGACGCCGAAATTTTTTAAACAGAGTCATACCCAGCAAAGCGCCTGCGCCTGAAGCTATAACTATGGGCGGAGTCATAATCATAAATAAGGCATAAGCAAGCGCCACCAGGCTGCCCGCTTCCAAGCCAAATAAAAAGGCGGCAATAAGGGGTGGTATCACAAAGCTCCATAAAAAACGGCCTGAGAAAATTCCAATGACCGTGCCAAGCACAAAAACAATCAAGACATAGAAGAGGACGTCGGAAGAGAGTGAATTTAGCATTTGGGTTTATTATTTAATAGGTATGTTAAAGCGAGGGAACCTCTGAATCAGCTATTCACCGGAGGGAGGATAGGATTTAAATCCGCATAATTTGAAGCCATGCTATAGTAGACGGTTTCGTAGCAGTATCTTTATTTTATCTAAAGGACACTGCTAAAAATGAGAGGAAAAGCAGTAAACCTTGTCTTTATAATTAATTAAGAAAGCATACAATATTCTAATCGTGTGTAATAGCAGTTCTTATGCGACTTCATTACCGGACTCAGGGTAAAGGCCCCTCTCTTATTATCTTGCATGGTTTGTTCGGCTCCATGGATAATTGGCGGAGCCTGGTTCCTATGTTTGCCCGCCAATTCCAAGTAACGACTGTTGACCTTCCTAATCATGGTCGTTCACCTCATAAGGAAAACTTTAATTATCCCGCTTTGGCAAGCGATTTAGCCCACTTTATGGATCAGCAAGGAGTCGGCGTGGCTGCTCTGCTGGGTCACTCTCTAGGCGGCAAGGTAGCGATGCAGTGTGCTTTGGATTTTCCGGAGCGGATCGCTCAGCTTGTGGTCGTGGATATTGCGCCGCGGTTTTATCCGCCAGCACATCTCTTCATTTTTGAAGCCCTTAGAAAACTGGATCTTTCTGTGTATGATAACCGCCGGGAAGTCGATAGGGCCTTGGCAAGTTCGCTCCCTAATAGTGCCCTGCGGCAGTTTTTGTTGATGAATTTGGATAAAACGGGAGAGGGATACCGTTGGCGTATTAATTTAGAGGGCTTAAGCCGGAATTATCACGCCATTTGCGCTGCGGTAAGCCATGGGGGGGAACCCTATTCTCGGCCTAGTTTATTTATAAAAGGAGAATGTTCTGATTACCTGCAAAAAAGCGATGAACAGGAGATTAAAAAGCAGTTTCCCATGGCGGAAGTTATTTCTATTCCCGATACGGGGCACTGGGTGCAGGCCGATGCGCCGGCAGTATTTACCAATGTGGTCTTAGAATTTCTGGATAGAAAAAGCACTCATCTTTAGATTTAAGTATCTCCAGCCTTTATCTTGCCTGGGAGTTATTTTTTCCCGCCATTAACGAAAAAAGATCGTTAGCGGGCATGGGTCGTCCGATCCAATAGCCTTGGATACGATGGCAGTGGCGGTCTTGAAAAAACCGCATTTGGGTTCCCGTCTCTACGCCTTCGGCGACGACTTCCAGTTTCAAACTATTCCCGAGCAGCAAAATTGTTTCAGCAATTGCCGCATCTTCCTCATTGTTAGTGATGTCGCGGACGAATGAGTGGTCGATTTTTAAGCTGTGTACCGGGAAACGTTTAAGATAAGCAAGGGATGAGTAACCGGTGCCAAAATCGTCGATGGCCAGCGTGACACCCATTTCCTTTAGGCGTTGCAGAATATAGGTGGTAGATTGCATATCCTGCATCACAACGCTTTCCGTGACTTCGAGCTCAAGGTAGCTGGGGTGCAAGGCATATTTCTGGAGAATGCGGCGCACGCTATCGAGAAAGTGTTGCTGAAACTGGCGGGCGGAACAGTTGACTGCTATGCGGATAGGATAGCCTTCTGAATGCCAGGATTTAGCTTGTTTGCAAGCTGTTTCTAACACCCACTCGCCCACTTCTTCGATAAGGCCGGTTTGCTCCAGCAAGGGAATAAAGTCCCTGGGAGGAACCAATCCGCGGTGGGGATGCTGCCAGCGTATCAGTGCTTCCACCGCGGTGATCTGGCCAGTAGTAACTTCTAATTGCGGTTGATAATGGAGGACGAATTCTTCTCGCTCCAAGGCGCGGCGGAGATCGGTTTCAAGTGCTAATAATTCATCGCCCCGAGAATTCATTTCGGGGAGATAGTATCGGGATTGGCCTGGGCCGTGGCGCTTAGCATTGTGCATAGCAATATGGGAGGTTTTCAATAGCGTTTCTTCATCATCCCCAGCCTGGGGATAAAGGGAAACGCCGATGCTTAAAGTAACAAAGACATCGCTGTTATTAAGCGCCAGGGGATGGCTGGTGGCGGCGCGAATTTTTTTAATGATAGCTTCTACATCCGAAGGACTATACAGGTCGCTAAGAATAACGAGGAACTCATCGCTGCCATAGCGCCCGAGGGTGTCGCTGGCGCGAATGCAGCTTGCCAGATGACGCGCAAGGGCGCGGAGGCACTTATCTCCGGCTAGGTGCCCCAAAGCGTCATTGATTTGTTTGAAGTTGTCCACATTCAGAAATAATACCGCGGCCAGGCGCTGGTTGCGCTTGGCGTGAGCCAAGACCTGAGTCAGCCGATCCCGGAGCAAAACCCGGTTAGGGAGGTGGGTAAGGGTATCGTGGGTAACCCGGTATTGTAATTCTTGCTCATAGTGCTTGCGTTCGCTGATATCGCGGACAATGGTGGAGAGAAATTCGACCTGGTGGGAGGCGTTTCGATGGGAGAGAAGCACTTGGGAGATGGGAATTTCCGCGCCCTTGCCATTCAGCATCACGGCTTCCCCTTCCCAGACCCCTACCCGTAAGGCGGTAGGAATTGCCGTATTCTGCATCAGGGCTGCTGTCCAAGAGGGATAATGGTCGAGCAGCGATGCCCCCATATAATGGTTCTTTTCAGTAAAACCAAGCCACTGGCAGCCAGCCCGATTCATATAGTGAATACGGCCCGTGAGGTCCATAATGGCCACTAGATCGGGAGTAGCCTCCAAGATGGAGCTTAGCCGGGCATGCTCATTTTCTACAGCTTGGCGTTGCCACCGGATATTGGCTTCGCGCAATTCCCGCTCTACCGCGGGAACCAGGCGGCTCAGATTACCCTTCATGATGTAGTCGTGGGCGCCAGCTCTCATGATTTCAACGGCCCGATCTTCGCCTACCGTGCCAGAGACCATGATAAAGGGTATATCAATGCCTGCTTGTTGCAATAAATTCAAAGCCTCCATTGAGCCAAAATGTGGCAGGCTATGATCCGAGAGAATAATATCCCAGGATTGGGCTTGGAGTGCCGTAAGCATGGTTTCCCGGGTTTCGACCCGGGTAACGGCGGGTTGGTAGCCGCTGCGCCGAAGGTGGCGCTCTAGGAGGAGCGCGTCATCTTCAGAGTCTTCCACCAGTAATACGCGCAGCTTGCGCATTTTATTAATTCCGTGGCGCCGGCGGCGCTTCATTCAGGATTAGCCAGTATAAGCCTAGGTTTTGGACGGCTTGCACGAATTTGCCAAACTCCACCGGCTTGCGGATATAGCTGTTAGCTCCTTGCTGGTAGGACTCGGCAATGTCCGCCTCCTCGTCAGAGGAGGTGAGGATAATGACTGGCAGTAGCCGGGTGCGGGGGTGGGCGCGGATTTGCTGTAATACTTGCAGGCCATCGATCTTGGGTAATTTTAAATCCAAGAGAATAGCTTGAGGCGGCACGCTGGAGTCTCGGTCTGCGTGCTGGCCCGCGCCAAAAAGCCAATCTAGCGCCTCGGCTCCATCCCGTGCGACGATAAGCTGATTGGTGATATTATTTTTTTTTAAGGCGCGCAGGGTAAGCGCTTCATCATCCGGGTTATCCTCTACTAGCAGAATGGCTTTATTGTTTCCCATCGTTAACCCTAACTAAAGCGTGAAATAAAAAGTGGCCTCTTGGTTAATTTGCCCTTCCGCCCAAATTTGTCCTCCATGGCGATGGACAACGCGTTGCGCGGTAGCCAATCCTATCCCGGTTCCAGGGTACTCATTAGCGCCGTGTAGTCGTTGGAAGGGATCGAATAATTTGTCGATGTAACGCATGTCAAAGCCAGCGCCATTGTCCCGGACAAAGAAAACGGGCTTGCCTTCTTTCGCTAGCATCCCCAGCGTGATCCGAGCCTGGGGCTGATTAGCGCTGAACTTCCAGGCATTACCCAGCAAGTTGTCAAGCAGAATTCGAAGCAAGCGTGAATCGCCTGAGGCGGTAAGATCCTGCCCGATACAAAACTCAACCTGTCGCTGAGGCTCCTCGGTCCGCAGAGTCGTGGCAATTTCTTGCGCCAAGCGGCTAAGATCTACCTTCTGGGGTATCATCTCCACCCGGCTAATACGGGAGAGTTGCAGTAAATCATCAATAAGCCTTCCCATTCGCTGGGTGGCTGCGCGCACCCGCTGTAAATAGCCTTGCCCTTCCCTATCAAGCTTATCTTCATAATCCTCTAGCAAGGCTTGGCTAAAGCCGTCGATACTGCGCAGGGGCGCTCGCAGGTCATGGGAGACCGAATAGCTGAAGGCTTCTAGTTCTTTATTGACCGTGCTTAATTTGGTCACATGCTGCTGCAGTTTTTGATTCAGTGCTCTAATCTTGTTTTCCGTTTTTCTTCGTTCGCTGATATCGCGTATAGTGCTGATAATAGAAAAATATATTTCTTTTTTATTCAGGGGGCTTACGTTGATTTCTGCTGGAAATGTGGTGCCGTCCTTACGTCGTCCGTAAAGCTCTAATCTGACGCCCATCGGCCGGGTAATGGTATTATCCCGAGTGTAAAGTTGGCGATAAATCGCTTGAGCTTTGCGATGTTGCTCTGGTAGTAAGATTTCTATTTTTTGCCCGATGAGTTCCTTCCGGGAATAGCCAAATAGCTTTTCTACTTGGGCGTTTACGAGGAGAAGTTGGCCGTTGGAATCAGCTATCACGATACCATCGGGTACCGCCTCAAAAAGACTCCGAAAGCGGGCCTCGCTAAGACGCACCGCTTGAGTGTCCCTTTGGCGGCGTTGATGGACGTAAGCCAGCCGCCCGGCCACGATAAGAAAGACGCCTAGAAAAAGACTGTAGAGAAGCAATAATCGCTGAATGCGGGCCGTTGCTGCCGTGGACAGGATAGGGAGGGGGAGGCGGGAGATGAGCTTCCAATGGATAGAGGAGTAAAGCTTTGCTGCGCGGGGAGAAGTTCTTACTAACGGGGTAATGGTGGTATAGGTAAAGAGTTCTTCGCGAGCATAGAACTGACCCTCCTTATTTTGCTGGATTCTGGCCCAGATCTCAGGATAGGCAACCGCGAATGCTTGCTTGTCTTTTTCGAGATAGATCGCCCCTTGCTTCTGCCCGGCGTTGGATTTCCAAAGCCAAAGGCCGCTTCCTTTGACGAGCCATAGTACTTTTTTAGTGCTTTGCACGGCTAGGCGAAGTTTATCCAAAAGGTGGCTTCCTCGATAATTGAGCACCAGGATTCCCTGCTTGCGGCGTTGCTTATCGAAGAGGGCGATGATAGCCCGAACAGTGGGTTTTAGAGGCTGCTCGATGAGGCCTCGCTCGGTATTAAGGTTAAGCGGAGAGAGGTAAATTTCGCCTGGTTGAAGCTGCAAGGCTTTTTGGAAGTAGTCCCGGGCTTCCTTGTTCTGTAATTGCTGGGGAGGAACGATGTTTGGCTGGCCGCCATTAAAATTTACGCGCACCCATTCCTTTCCTTGTAAATCTAAAAGACGGATCTGGTCATAGCGCTCCCTGCTTCCCAAAAAGATCACGTAATCTTGGGCTAGCCGCTGCTCCGAGCCGGTCCCTGCTAACAGATCCTTGAGGGCTTGGTGCCGAGACAGAAATAAAAGGGCGGACTGGATGGCGTCAAACTCATCGCAGATTTCCTCTTTGAGCAATGTGAGCGAATCTTTCTCGCTAAGCTCGGCTAAGGCCTGTATGGTTTTGAGTTCCGCTTGATAAAGAGAGATAAAAGCCAGGGTAGTCAGCCCTGCAAGAGGAAAAAAGACGAGGGAAAAGCGTTTCCAGGGGAGTTGTCGGATGCTCATGCTCATTTCTTTTCGCTTGGTTTCTTTAAAGTCTCCCCCCGTGAGGCCCTTAGGGCTTGAGCTAAAATTATTTAGTGTTCTGGGGATGGGGCATATAGTTAAGGGGTAGAAGCGAGGCCTGACGAAGTGCTCCAAAATTGAATTGGGGGGAACAAGATAGCTGGCAGGGAGATTCTAATACTTATCTTCCTGTAGCTAAAAGCGTCCTAGTCATTGAACTGCCCATTGCCAAGCATAATAGGGGCGGGACAAGGAATATCAGCAAGTTAGAGTTAATGATTGTGGCGAAATAATAACTTTAATTAAATACGTATTTATACGTATTCTTTGTTCTATGCCTTTTTATTAGCGAGGGAGATTTTGTTGACAAAAAACGGCTAATGTCAGAAAATTTTTTGCAAAATTAAATTTTTTAATCAACCGCTTAGATACCTCTTTCGGCAAAAGGACTTATCGGTTAATATCTGTTAAAATTCAGTTCAGGGCCAAGCTTTTTTATGAGACGCCCGCCTGATAAAAGCCCCAAAATCCATAAATCCGGGAGCTTGAACAGCGGCTAGGGACTGTTCCCTTGTACCGCGTGTTCGGCCAGCGTTAAGGATTTTGGCCTCGATATTCGGCATTGCTCTCTGAGCAACCACTTTCATCCAACTGTTGCCAGCACTATTACGGCAACTTGCAAATCCCGCTGGTCAATCACGCCTTTCTCGCTTTGTTTATGCGGCGTGTGGCCGTGGCCTGTAAGTATTGCTGCGGAGCGATCCGCTTCAGGCGGGGCTCTTGCGGTCTTTCGTAAAAGTTTATGGGAAAATGGTGATGGAAAATAAGGTTAAAACGGCGGTTATCGGCGTTGGTTATTTAGGGCGTTTCCATGCGCAAAAATACGCTGCGCTGCCTGCTTCAGAGCTGGTAGCGGTGGTGGATCTAAACGCTACTACCGCCGGCCAAATTGCGCGTGAATATGGCGTGAGCGCTTTAACTGATTACCGGGATCTTTTCGGTACCGTTGAGGCGGTAAGTATTGTCGTTCCGACCCAATTTCACTATGTGGTGGCTAAGGAGTGCTTGCAGCAGGGTATTCATGTTTTGTTAGAAAAACCCATGACGGCTACCCTTGCCGAGGCCGATGAATTAATAGAGCTTGCTAGGCGTTATAATCTTGTTTTGCAAGTGGGCCATCTAGAGCGTTTTAATTCTGCAACCCTTGCTCTGCAAAGGGTTCTTGGTGTGCCGCGTTTTATTGAGTCCCATCGCCTGGCCCCTTTTAATCTCCGGGGCATAGATGTGAGTGTCATGTTGGACCTTATGATCCATGATATTGATATTATATTGAGCGTTGTGAATTCCTCGGTAAGCGATATTCATGCCAATGGGGCATCTGTGCTAACTGACGGTATTGATATTGCGAATGCTCGGATTCAATTCGTTAATGGTTGCGTTGCCAATGTAACGGCTAGCCGGGTTAGCATGAAAGCGCAGCGCAAAATGCGGGTATTTCAACAGGATGCCTATATCTCGATTGATTTTCAGGATAAAGTATTAAGTGTTTATCGCAAAGGAACCAAGGAGATGTTTCCTGGCATTCCGGAGATTATCTCGGAAGAGAGCTGTTTTGAGCAGAGCGACGCCATCAAAGTAGAAATCGAAGCTTTTTTGAAAGCGGTAAGAGAGGGTACCCAGCCTTCCGTCAGTGGCGAGGAAGGACGCCGGGCTTTGGCTATTGCCCTCCAGATTAACCACATGCTGGGTGTTTAGACAACGCTATGATAAGCCTGGCTAGGGTAGCTTGCGCCCGCCGGGAATGGAGACTTTTATGATTCCAATGGTGGATTTAAAGACGCAATATCAAAACCTTCGGGAAGAAATAGAGGCGGGGTTAGAGCAAGCGTTTATTGGTGGCCGATTTATCCTGGGGCCTAATGTGAAAGCCTTCGAAGAGGAAGTGGCCGCTTATGTGGGGGTGGCGCACGGCGTTGGCGTGGCTTCTGGAACCGATGCCCTGCATTTAGCTTTGCTCGCTGCAGGGGTTAGCGCCGGGGATGAGGTGATTACCACACCGTTTACTTTTATTGCAACGGCGGAAGCTATTTGTTATGTGGGCGCCCGTCCCGTATTCGTCGATATCGATGAGAAAACCTTTAATATTGATACGGAGCAGGTGGCGGCAGCGGTTACACCAGCGACCCGTGCTATCCTCCCCGTGCATCTTTTTGGGCAAGCAGCTGATATGGCTGCTTTAGAGGTGATTGCGGCTCGGCATAACCTCTCTATCATAGAAGACTGTGCTCAATCTTTTGGCGCGGATACTGCCGATAATCGCAAGACTGGCAGTTTAGGACTGGCAGGTTGTTTTAGCTTTTTCCCCAGTAAAAATTTAGGTTGCTATGGAGATGGTGGACTAATTACCACCTCTTCTGAGCGGGTGGCGGAGCACCTCCGGGTGCTGCGGGATCATGGTAGCTGGCAGCGTTACCATCACTCGGAGCTAGGCTTTAATAGCCGTTTGGATGAGTTGCAAGCTGTAATTTTGAGAGTAAAGTTGAAATATATTGATCAATATAATGCTGAGCGGCGGCGTGTTGCCCAACGTTATGGGGAAGCGCTTGCAGAATTGCCGGATTGTATTCTTCCTTACCAAGAACCCCATGGAACCCATGTTTATCACCAATATACGCTGCTGTCTCCACACCGGGATGAAATTAGGGCTGCCTTAGCGGCTCAGGAGATTGCCTCGGCGATCTATTATCCGATACCGCTCCATCGGCAAGCCGTTTTTGAGAGGGCGTACCAGGAAACGCACCTCCCTATCAGTGAACGGGTTGCTAGCCAATGCCTTTCATTGCCCATCTTTCCCGAGATGAGTGATCTTCAGGTGGATAGGGTTGCTGCAATTATTCGGAGTACGCTGCTTGGAAAATAGCGCCCCCTTAGTGGCCATCGTGGCCGGTGAAGCTTCAGGAGATCAGCATGCCGCCCACTTGATCCGTGGGGTGAGAAAAATAGCCCCCGATGTTCGCTTTTGCGGCATTGCAGGACCTCAGATGCGGGCTGCTGGTGTAGAGCCGTTGTTTGATTCCTCTCGGCTTGCCGTGGTGGGCCTGGTGGAAGTTTTATCTCATTTTAAGGAGATTTATGGGGCAATGGGAAAGATGCGCCATTTTCTTGAGAAAAAACATCCTGATCTGCTGATTCTGGTGGACTATCCGGAATTTAACCTCCGTTTGGCTAAGAGAGCAAAAGCACTGGGCATTAAGGTGCTTTATTATATTAGCCCTCAGGTGTGGGCTTGGCGACAGTATCGGGTGCATCAAATTGGGCAGGTAGTGGATATGATGGCCGTGGTATTGCCTTTTGAGGTTCCCTTTTATGAGCAGGCGGGAGTCCCGGTTAATTTTGTTGGGAACCCTTTGGAGCATGAGGTCAAAAGCCAATTGAATCGCAGTGAAGCAATAGCTGAGTTTGGCTTTAATCCTCGCTGTAAAACCCTGGGTTTACTCCCCGGAAGCCGCCACAGCGAAATAAAGCGATTGTTGCCCGTATTGCTTGAGGCTGCGGCGCGTATTTATTCGGAGGAGCCTGACGTTCAATATTTATTACCCCTCGCCGCAACACTCAATGAGACTGATTTGACTCCCTATTTAAAAGAATACCGGCTTCCTTTGAGAATAATTCCTGATCGCTCCTATGATGTTATGGCGGCCTGCGATGCCATGGTCGCGGCATCCGGCACGGTTACTCTGGAAGCTGCCTTGATGGGCGTACCCCTGATTGTTATTTACAAAATGAACCCGTTGAGCTATTGGCTGGGGCGCCTGCTAATTAAGGTTGACCATATTGCTCTTTGCAATATTGTTGCAGGTGAGGGTGTGGCACCCGAGCTAATCCAGCAGGACGCCTCCCCGGAACGGATAGCCCTGGAAGCATTAAATTTATTAAGGGATAAGGAGCGCAGGCGAGCCATGCAGCAAAAATTTTATGCGATTAGGCATACATTAGGCGCAGGCGCTCAGTGTACGATTGCCGAACTTACCGTGGCGATGCTGGAAGGAGAAAGTTCGGGGAGGGCGGCCTAGAGGCTTATTCGGCTGAACTTTTAGCGGCAAAGCGGTGAAGGCCGCGTTTTGATTTTGCTGCTAGCCAGCTTTTCAGGTAAGAGAGTTCGGGCGTTTCCGTGAGTGGGTTTAAATCTAAGTTGTTGCGAAGCCGCCAGAAGGCTTGCTCAAGCGTCCGGTAACGTTCTCCTTTGATGCCTGCCCGGCGCAGTCCTATGGTATTAAGTCGATAGTGGCGGACAGGGTGTCCCCCGACAATACTGTAGGGGAGGACATCCTGGCCCACGGAACCATGGCCTTGTACCATAGCATAAGCGCCTATCCGGCAATGCTGATGCACCACCGCACCTCCCCCCAGAACGGCGTGGGAGCCTATTTCCACGTGTCCTCCGAGCAAAACGTTATTGGTGAGAATAACACCCTGGCCGATAGTGCAATCATGGGCCACATGGGAATAAGCCATCAAATAACATTGGTTCCCTATTTGGGTCGGGTGGGTTGGATCTGTTGACCGATGGAGAGTGACCCCTTCCCGCAAGGTATTATCATGGCCGATAATGATCCAGGTCTCCAGATCACTGAAAGTAAGATCTTGTGGCGTACCGCCAATGACCGCGTGGGCATGAATTTGGTTACGATTTCCTATCTGCGTAAAGGGATGGATAACCGCATGGGGACCAATGATGCTTTCCTCGCCAATACTCACTGGAGAGCCGATAACCGCATAAGGCCCGATAATGATATCTTTACCTAGCTTGGCTTCGGGAGCAACCACTGCGGTGGGATGGATTTTCATCCTTGTTGCTTATCTCGTTTGGAAAGGTAATGGCTGGATAAAGCAGATTTTTGCAAGAAGGAGGGGATAAATCCTAACAAGCTATTTGCTAACTATAATAGTCTTGGCATCTTTAATCAGGGGTGTTAGGCAGGAAATTATTTTCCTGCCTAACGGGTTCTTAACCGCCAATAGAATTTTTGGCTAAACAGCTTTAGTGCCCGTACCCGCCGCCACTGCTACTTCCACTTCCATGTTGTTCATGATCCATGCCGCCTCCATGCTCTGCTTTCGCGGCAGCTTCCAAATGTTTTATGCCTTCATTGATATGTTGCGTAGCGGAATCGGCGTTGCCTTCCTTGCTCTCCTTAATTCCTAGCTCTAAATGCTCAATGGCTACGTCGAGATGTTCTTTTTCCTCGCCTTTAGCCTCCTTTTCAGCAGCCTTGGCATGCTCTAAAGCTTTTTCTGCATGCTCTGTGATTGCTTCTGCCTGCCCGTCTTTACCGGAGGCGACGGCCATACCGGCATGCTCTAGCGCTTTGCCTAAGTGATCGCTTGCTTGGGCCATACCGCTTGCCGCGAGGATTTAACGCGCATGCCATTAACACGGTAGTTAATTTGTATTTCATTTCTTTGTATTCTCCTTCAGTGGTTTTGGGTCAATTTGTTTTTTCTAGCCCTTCGTATTTTCCCGCTTTTTTATGTACGCCCTAAGTTTGAAATAGGCAACGAAAGACAGAGTCAGATCTAGCAGGGAGAAGGCAAGCTGTCAAGGAGATTCGCTTTCTTAACTCGCTGCCTAAGAGGTGTTGTTGTGTCAAAAAAAAACCAAAGGAAGCAGAAGCCTGTTACCATTTGTTTCTAAGCTCCCTTAATTTTAAAAATACTGTCTTCGGATCGGGAGCTTTAGGCAAGTCAGGAAAAGCTTCATGGAGTTTTCCGATTAAAGTAGAGTTACCGAGTCGGAAAAAAGTATTAATTTCTTTTTCTAATGCCAAGGTTGATACAAAAGCGTGGTTGGGATTTTGCGATTTAACTTCAGCGAGCAGTGCCATGGCCCGCCTGTTATCCGGTTCCCGGTCCAAGGTAAAACGCAAATTATTTTCCATATACTCATGGCCTGGATAAATCCGAGTGTCATCGGGAAGTAAGGCAAGCTGTTGCGTGAACGTGGCGTAAAGCGCGCTTGGATCCCCCCCATTGTGGCAATTACCGGCGCCCGCGTTGAATAAAGTATCGCCGCAGAACAGTGCCGGAGGATCGCTGGGGACGAATAGGCATAGATGGCTCATGGTATGGCCAGGGGTATCTAGAACCTCTAGCTTGACTCTTTCGCCTATTTTTACCCTATCTCCCGCTGCCAGACCTTTATCAACACCCCTAATTTTATTTCTGGCCTTATGGTGGGCGAGCAATTTACTCTGGGTCTGGGCAATGATAGCCTCATTACCTCCGGTATGATCGCCATGCTCGTGGGTGTTGAGTATCTGCGTGATTCGCCAGCCGTTGCGCTTGGCTGTGGCGAGACACTGGCGATGATCCAGGGGATCAATGGCTAGCGCCTCACCGGTTTCCGGGCATGCAATCAGGTAATTAAAATTACGATAAGCATTAGCCGTCCAAATTTGCTCGATGAGCATTATTTATGCAGTCTCTGTTCGTTCCGAGATGATGATATCGAGTTCCTCTTTCAAGCGAGGTAAAATATCATGGTAGCTATAGCTGCCGAGTGTTTTGCTGCCCCGCTTGAGGTTAACAGCCTTAGGTCCGCACCAAAGCCCCAGATCAGCATCATCGGTTTCCCCAGGTCCATTGACGCGGCAGCCCATGACGGCAATAGTAACTGCGTAATTGGCAGCATATTCGGTCATTGCTTTCACTTCCTGGGCTAGATCGATGAAGGCTTCATTTTCTACCCGGGAGCAGCTAGGACAGCTAATGATATTAAGGGATTTAAGGCCGTAGTCCACTACACTGCGTACCCGTCCAGCGGCGATGTCGGCAAGAATATGACGGCCCGCTTCGATCTCATCTCCCTTACGGTCAAAGGGCAAGGTGAGGGAAACCCGGATGGTATCGCCAATACCGCGACTGATAAGCTGCTCAAAGGCGATTCGGGTTTTGATAACCCCCTCCGGTGGCATACCCGCTTCAGTTACCCCAAGATGCAGAGGAATATCGGGACGCTCAGCAGCAAAGCGCTGGTTGAGCTCAATGACCTTCGCGGGATCTGAGTCCTTGAGGGAAACGCAGTAGCGGATAAAGCCAAGCGTGTCTAGTAATTCACAGTGCTCCAGGGCGCTTGCTAGCATGGGTGAGATGGAGTCGCCCTCGGAAAATTGGGAAGCCTTGGCTGGGTCAACTGAACCTCCATTAACTCCGATGCGGATAGCACAATCATTTTCACCCGCCACTTCCAGCAAAAATTTTACCTTATCTTGCCAAGGTTTTTGCCGTTCGTGGTGGTAGAGGTGTCCAGGATTATAGCGAATCTTATCTACATGAGGAGCTACCGTTTTGGCAAGCCGGTAATTTTCCTGCAGATCGACTGACAGATTAGCTTGAGTTTGCTGCCGGATCTCGATAAGAGCTTCTACGTCCCGTTTGGTATCTACGGCAACACGCACCACATCAGCGCCGGCCTTTATTAAATCGTTGATCTGCTTTACGGTAGCGCCCACATCCCGGGTGTGGGTGGCACACATACTCTGTACCGCTACCGGATTTTTATCACCAATCGTGATAGTGCCGATACGGACGGGGCGAGTCGGGTTGCGGGGAAGTTCCAATGGTTACTCTCCTTAGTAGATTAAATAGGCAGATCTTAGCGAGGTTGCTTCAATCTTAGCTGTTTCCAAGCTGGGGAACAAGCATCGGGTAGGTAGAAAATCCAGAGATTAGTTGCCCAGGGAAGTGTCAGTCGGGAGTTGCTTAGAGGGGGATTTAGCCTGTTGCCACAGATGTTTTCCCTCCATGAATTGCCAGACTATGATCCCCGGAACGCCTAGACATAGCTCTCGTATCCGGCGGGTTAAAGCCAAAGCCAAGCTAGCGCTATAAGGAATCCCAATTAGGCCGCCGAGGATAATATATCCGCCTTCTAGAATCCCCAAGGCGCCAGGAATAAAAAAGGCCGCGCCTTTGACCGCCTGGGCTAAACTTTCAATCATCAGAGCCTCAAGCCAGCCTATGGGATGGTTGAGAAAATAAAGTGCCAGCCAGACTTCACCAGCACCTAACAGCCAGCCAAGGAATGTCCAATAAAAACTTCGCAATATCCGGTGGCGTTGTTTATAAAGTTGGATGACCGAGGCATCAAGGGCGTCGCCACCGCCAGCTAAAGTAAGCCATTTACGGCCACCGGAGAGGTGCTCAAGCCGCCGTGCTAGCCAGCCAAACAAACCTCTTTGTTGAAACCAATAAAAGCCGATGATGGGCAAAAGACTGAATGCCGTACCGATGAAAATTCCCTGGGCTAGTTTCCCTTCCCCCAGAAAGAAGGTAAGCAGGCTAAGCCCCAAGAGGGTAAAGAACACTTGAGAAAAAACCGCTAGAGTAAGATTGACCACGACACTGGCGCCAGCTTGGGAGGCGGGTACCTGGTGTTGGCCAAGCAAGCGGAACTTGACTAGTCCTCCGCCTACCTGGGCTACGGGCAGCAGACTGTTCACGGATTCGCCAATCCAACGAACTAAAAGAAGGGTGTAAAACCGTGGCCGGTAAGCTTGGTCTAATAGTACACGCCAGCCGAGAGTATCGGCGATCATGGGAATTAAATGGAACAGAACAACCACGGCTAAACCCCAGCCCGCCATTACCAAGGCAGAGGTTACTTGGGTAAACCCTTCGTTGGCAACTAACACAAGAAATAGGGTGAGTCCGGCAAGAAATGCAATATAGGCAGCGAGCCTCACTTTAATGAATCCTTTGATTTCTAGGGCTTATAAAGCCGCGGCAGTACAAAAAAAGAAAGTATAAAAAAGCAATATAGCATGTCATCGAGCCGTTGGAATTAAGGTTATTTTTACTCACCGACACTATTAAAATGATTTTGGGTTGCCAGCAGTAACGCCGGCAGTAACAATAAGGTGCAAAGCAAAGTCAAGGCAACGCCGACACTGAGTAGCAATCCCATGCTCGCCATACCAGGGTGGGAAGCCAATAACAGGTTGCCAAAGCTGCAGACTGTGACTAAGGCACTGAGTACCACGGCACGGGCTGTGCTGGTCTGAAGGGGGTTTCCCGTTTTGGGGGGTGCTTGCCGCACTCGCCAGACCATATGAATTCCATTGTCCACGCCAATTCCAAGAATAAGGGGTAGAGCAATGATATTGGCAAAATTGAAAGGTGTCTTAAGTATCACCATTGCCGCGCCCAGCAAAATCCCCGCTAGGAGTAGCGGAATTAAGACCAATATCGTATCTCTAAGGCTGCGCAGGAGAAAGAGTAGCACTACAGTGATGGCTATCAAGGCATAGATAAAAGCCTGTTGGAAGGCTGCAACGATGGTTTCACCTGATCTAAAACTAAGAATGAGAGCGCCGGTGGCGCTAGGGGCAAGGTTATGAATGTCATTGACAAAGTGACGGAGAGAAGCGGTATCGTTAATATTGAGTCCTTCCTTGGGAAAAACCTCAATTCGCTGAATACCCGCAGACGCTATCCAACGCCTGCGGAGATCAGGCGGTAGCGTGTCCAAAGAGAGGGGCCCAGCTTGCAATGATTGTCTTAACCGCGCTAGGTTATCTGGCAAGGTCGCTAGCAGGCTGTGCTGGAGGGTAAGCAGTAGCTGCTTTTGGGCCGCTGAGTCCCTTTCCTTAAGGCGGTTAAGTAATTGCCGCAAATCCTCTGCTAGTTGATAGGCCGCTGGTGAGGGAGAGCTTGCTGAGCTAGCGAGGTAATTTTCCAGGGTTTGTAAGAACCCGCGGAGGGTACTATGTTTTTGTTCTGCTTTTGTTTTAGATTCCCATTCTGAAGAGCTTAGTAAGGGACCGAGCAGTAGCGCCATTTCATCAATAATAGCGAGCTTTTCTTCTTGCTGCTTGGGAATAAAGTCTTGGACCGTTACGACCGCCCCCACTGTATCGAGTTGCCGGAGTTGGTCTGCAAGTTGTTGTGCTTTGGGGGCGTCGGAAGCCAATACAATTGCGCTTAAGGGGGGGATGGTTTCAGCGTCAATGAGATCAAGCAAGGTAGATACAGATTCAGAGTCGGGATCACGGAGGTTAAGTGGATTGTAGTCAAAACGACTCTGGGGTAGCAGGAGCAATGCTCCTAATCCTAATATTAACCCGCTTCCGAGAAGTTGGCGCCGGTAGCATATGGGTATGCTGGATAAAAAGACCAAAATCTTTCCCCGTGTTCTCCAAGAGCGGGTCGACGATGGGATGGGTAACAGCCGCAGTAAAGCGGGCAAGAAGGTTAAGGTTAAGGCCAGGCTAATAAACATCCCGGTACCAGCGATAATGCCTAGCTCGGATACGCCTGCAAAATCGGTGGGAATAAAGGCATAAAAACCAATAGCAGTGGTAAGAGCGCATAGTGTAAGTGCTATTCCAACGTCTGAGGCGGTGGTGGACAGAGCGTCTGATTGCCCCAATCCAGTTTGAACAAGCCGCTGGTAGCGCAGGCAAAAATGAATGGCATAGGCTGTACCCAAGCCAATATAAAGTACGGCAAAGGCCGTTGAAATTAAATTTAGATGTCCTATCGCAACGGTTGCAAATCCAGCGGTGAAAATAAGCCCAATCACTAGGGTAACTAAGGTTGCCAGTACGAGGGAGAAAGAGCGTAAACCGAGCAGAAGCAGGACGCCTGTCATGAGTGTCGCCAAGAGCCCTGCTATTTTAGCGCCTGCTAGGGCACTTTCTAGCTCTTCATGGGAGAGCGCCACATCCCCTGTGATCCGCACTCGCAAACCATGCAGGGAATCAAGCTGAAGTTCCTCGGAAAAGGTACGAACGGCTTCAATAGCGGGTCCTGCTGGCAGGATTTGGTTGAAATCCATTCGCGGTTGAACGATGATAAATTGACGTTGTTCCTCGGAGGATGCCGCCCGCTCTGGACTCATCAACGCTTGCCAGGACAAAATATCAGGTTGTCCTGAGAGGACGGATTCCATGGCTTGGCTAATGGGGCCGAGGATAGATTGTAATTCGAGATTAGTATTCCCTACCTGTTTGGCTTTGATGACTTCGTTAAGCATATCGAGTAGGCCGCCCAGGGAGGGATCTTGGGTTAGCCTGCCCAAAAATGGCTGTGCTTGCGCTAAACTGTCCGTGGTCTCTTCAAGTTCTGTTAATCTCAGGTACATTAAGCCGTAACGCTCAAAGAAATTGTTTGCCTGGGGCAGATAGACACTTTTGAATAAAGTATCGCTTGCTGCTAGCTTAGCGGCAAGTTGCTTGCTTCCTTCCCAAATGTGTTCGGGAACATTTCCCTCGATAACAATAATGAGCGTATCCTCATATTGTGGGAATAAGTGAGTATAGCGTTCGTTGCTTTGCCGAAAAGGGAGGTTGGGTGAGAGGATATTTGCAGTGTCAGTATCGACGCCCAAGTTTTCCATTGTGTAATAGAATACTCCCCCGGTAAGTAAAAAAATGGTAACGAGAACCCAGGGCGCTAAGCGATAAACCCCCCCGACCCAGCTTGCGAGAAAGCCATTAACGTTTTTAATGTGGCGTAAATTTGTCCAGTAACGGTTGGAGGAATGGGGGAGGGGCATATCGAGCTGGATAGCTTTAGGATGATGAGGGCTCTGCCTGGTGGCGGTAGAGCGCGATCTTTTCTTTGAGCTTGCCTAATAGACTATCAAAACCTTCTGCTTTTATGATATGACGGTATTCGGCCCGTTTCACCGCCAAATCGCTCACCCCATCGGCAATCACATTAACGATGCGCCACTGGTTACCGGTTTGGTGGAGAAGATAATCGAAAACCACGCTTGAGCTGCCGTCGGAATCGATGAGCTTACCCCGAACCCTTATGCGGCCACGGGGAAGGGGGGTTTCCTTTTCGATGGTAAAATGTTGACCACTGTACCCATCAAAATTGCGGGCATAATCGACCACCGAAAGCTCACGGAAAGTCTCTATAAATTGATGCTGCTGCTCTTCACTAAGCTCCTCCCACGAGGAACCGAGGGTATAATGGGCAACAAAAGGTAGGTCAAACTCCTCAGTGATCACAGGCAGTAGCTTTTGGTAGCGACCCTCAAAGCCAAGTGTCTCGGCTTCTTTCATCACTTCTAAAAGGGTGTTGTGCAAACGCTCAACCGTTGAAGAAGGCTGTTTTTCCGCGGCAGGCGATATTACCGGTGCAATTCCGGCGAAAACTGCCAGTATGGCCCCGATTAATGCTCGTTTCATGGATCCTTGTTTCCTCATTTTTATTAGAGTTGACCTTCAAGGATATGCACCATAGCACAGGTCCAATGACAGACAAACTGTCCTGTTTACCAGCAACGATCCTCCGTACCTGCTCTCCGGGCATTGTCATTTGGGCAACACTAGGGATGCCATTATTGGATTAGTTATCAATCAGGATCACCCGTCATGCTTTGCCTTGAGTTTGCAGGGCGCTGCGAATCCCACCAATGGCGGTGCGGAATAAGCACCGTGGTTTGGTTCAGCTCGGAGTTTGGCGAGAGCATTAGGTTTCCTCGGCTGCTCCAAGGGCGCAATGGGATTACATACCATAGGAGAAAGCCAGGGAAGGTATATTCATTGGCCCCCGCTCTTTGCCATTTATCCGTTTAAGAAGCGGTTTTAAACCGCTTCTTAACTCCAAAGTTTATATTGTTAGGAAGCTTCTCTACTTTTATGGCGCAGGCTATCGACGGGTATGGATACTGTATTATCCTCTGGTTTTTCTGAATAGTTAATAGGAAGTTCGGGTGCCAAAGGGCCTTCTAGGCGCGGTCCCCGGAGAAAAACCTTGAAGGCTTTAAGGGGGTGGGCCAAAGTGTCATTAACGGCGGTGGGTTCATAGCCGCAATGGGCCATGCAGTTAGCGCATTTGGGGTGATTGCCCGTGCCGTATTTACGCCAGTCGGTTTCTTCCATGAGAGCCTTGAACGTGGGCGCGTAACCGTCCTCCGAAAACAGATAGCAAGGTCGCTGCCAGCCGAAAATGTTGCGGGTAGGGTTACCCCAGGGAGTGCATTGGTAAGTTTGATTTCCCGCCAAAAAGTCTAGGAAGAGACTGGATTGGTTAAAATGCCATTTGCGTTTTTTATCAAGCCGGAAGATATCCCGGAATAGGCGTTTACTGGCGGCCCGCTGAAGGAAAATATCCTGGCGGGGAGCGCGTTCGTAGCTATAGCCTGGCGAGAGGGTAATGCCTTCTATACCGAGTCCCATACAGTAATCGAAAAACTCGGCTACTTCTTCCGGTTTTACTCCTTGGAATAGAGTGCAATTCACCGTGACCCGAAAACCTCGCTCGCGGCATAGTTTGATAGCGGCTACGGCCCGATCGAACACCCCTTCCTGGCAAACGGAGGCATCATGGTGCTCCCGATTGCCATCTAAGTGGACGGAAAAAGTAAGATAGGGCGAAGGAGTATAGTCCTTAAGGCGTTTGGATAGGAGCAGGGCATTGGTACAAAGATAGACGAATTTCTTGCGTTTGACGATACCGGCGACGATTTGCGGCATCTCCTTGTGAATCAAGGGCTCTCCGCCTGGGATAGAGACAATGGGGGCGCCGCACTCATCAACTGCATCGAAGCATTCTTGCGCGCTCAAACGCCTGTCGAGAATTTCTTCCGGGTAATCAATTTTGCCGCAGCCTGCGCAGGCCAAGTTGCAACGGAAGAGAGGTTCAAGCATTAGCACAAGGGGATAACGCTTTTCACCATGAATTTTTTTGCTCAGAATGTAGCGGCCTACACGATATTGCTGGATTAAAGGTATACCCATGCTTTTCCCCCTTGGACTTTATAAATTTATGATAGCCTTACCGCTTAGAATTAACCGCCTGTTTTTGCCTTAACTTAGCGCGCGGCAACATTGCAGGTAGGCGAAAACTAATGGATTCCTGAACCCCATCTAAATCCCTAACTTCTTCGACGCCATAGTTGCGCAGCTCATTTAATACCCCTTGTACGAGGATTTCTGGTGTTGAAGCGCCAGCGGTAATTCCCACCCGCGACTGGGGGGTAAACCAGCTTGAATCCAAATCTTTTGCGTCCTGAATAAGATGGGCAGTGATACCATTTTGTTCGCCAGCTTCCCGTAGGCGATTGGAATTCGAGCTATTACGCGCGCCAACGACCAGCAAGATGTCTACCTCCTTACTCATCTCGCGGACAGCATTTTGGCGATTTTGGGTTGCATAGCAGATATCGTCGAGTCCTGGACCATGAATTTTAGGAAAGCGTTTCTTAAGTGCATCGACCACATCACGGGTATCATCGATGCTCAGAGTGGTTTGGGTGACATAAGCGATATGTTCCGGATCCTTGACTGTTAGCTTTTCAACTTCCGCTACGGAATCCAGGACATAAACGGTTCCCTTGACTCGCCCACGGGTGCCTTCTACTTCAGGGTGGCCAGCGTGGCCAATGATAATCAGCTCATCTCCTTGGCGGTAGTATTTTTTGGCCTGGAGATGAACCTTCGTCACCAGTGGGCAGGTGGCGTCAATTACCTGTAAATCATTTTTTTTGGCTGTTTCCACAACGGCTGTGGAAACTCCATGGGCGCTGAAGATAGTAACTGAACCAGTGGGTATGGAGGCTAAATCTTCGGTAAAGATAACCCCACGCCGCTGTAGATCCTCAACAACATGCTGGTTGTGAACGATTTCGTGTAATACATAAATCGGAGCACCGTAAATTTCCAGCGCGTGCTCGACTATATCAATAGCACGCACTACCCCAGCGCAAAAACCGCGGGGTTGGGCGAGAGTGACTTTCATGAGCTTAATCCTGTTGTTTGATGGCGCAAGCCAAAGCGTTGTCAGTTAATGTCTCTACAATTAAGGAAAAATACAGACCACCAGCGTCCTTTGCAAGCGCAATTATAAAAATCGTGTACTTAGAAAATATTTCTAAAGTTTGCTCTTAACTTACTAAGCGCTTACCTTATAGGGGTGGGGCAGGCTTGGAGATAATCGGTTTTTATTCTGGTATGTTACTAGCTTTTCTCCAGCGCTGCTAAAAAATCCTTGCGTTTCGGTACGGTGCTTTAACATAATTGGAAAGTCTTAAAAATGCCATTATGGACAAATCATGGCCTCTGTAACTAGCTACCCTTTATTAGAACAGATTGATTCCCCGGAATGCTTGCGCCGCTTGCCCGAGTCCGAGTTGGAATCTCTCGCCAAGGAATTACGCGATTTTCTCCTTCATTCCGTCGCTCGCAGTGGCGGACACTTGGCCGCAGGCTTGGGGACGATCGAACTAACGGTTGCCCTGCACTATATTTTTGCCACTCCGGAAGATCGCCTGGTATGGGATGTAGGGCACCAAGCCTATCCCCACAAAGTGCTGACAGGACGGCGAGAACGGCTGGGAACTATTCGTCAAGCAGGCGGTTTGGCGCCTTTCCCCAGCCGTCATGAGAGCCCTTACGATACTTTTGGCGTGGGCCATTCCAGTACTTCGATTAGTGCCGCTCTCGGTATGGCTATTGCTGCTAGGGAGAAGGGAGAGAATCGCAAAACAGTCGCTATTATCGGCGATGGCGGGGTAACGGCGGGAATGGCTTATGAGGCGTTGGATCATGCTGGTGCCCTGGGGGCTGATCTACTTGTAATCCTGAATGATAACGAGATGTCCATTTCTCCTAATGTGGGCGCAATTTCTAGTTATTTGACGCGGTTATTAAGCGGGCAGGTTTACTCAACGGTGCGGGAAGGTAGCAAAAAGGTGCTTGAACGTATGCCGCCAGCTATGTGGGAACTGGCCCGCCGCACGGAAGAGCATGTGAAAGGGATGGTAGCTCCAGGGACTTTGTTTGAAGAGATGGGGTTTAATTATTTCGGCCCTATCGATGGCCATGATCTGAACTCACTGATCCGTACCTTACGGAATTTACATAAGCTCGCTGGGCCCCGCCTGCTACATATCGTTACTTGCAAGGGCAAGGGATATACGCTGGCGGAGGAAAATCCGGTCACCTACCACGGCGTAAACCCGTTTGATCCTAAGGTTGGCATTCAGCAAGGGTCCCAGAAAAAACCATCGTCCGCAATGAGCTACACACAGGTTTTCAGCCAGTGGTTGTGTGATATGGCGGCTCAGGATGATCGATTGATGGGCATTACGCCTGCCATGCGGGAAGGTTCGGGCTTGGTGAAATTTTCCGAATGTTTTCCGAAACGTTACTTTGATGTGGCTATTGCTGAGCAGCACAGTGTAACGTTAGCTGCCGGGATGGCATGCGACGGGTTAAAGCCGGTGGTTGCGATTTACTCCACTTTCCTACAGCGGGCCTATGATCAGCTCATTCATGATGTTGCCCTGCAAAACCTGCCAGTACTTTTCGCCATCGATCGAGCTGGCGTGGTAGGGCCCGATGGCCCTACCCATGCGGGTAGCTTTGATTTGACCTATCTTCGCTGCGTTCCTAACTTGGTGGTGATGGCTCCGGCGGATGAGAATGAATGCCGGCAGATGCTCTATACGGGCTTTGTGCTTAATCAACCGGCAGCGGTCCGCTATCCTCGTGGGAAAGGACCCGGGGTAGCTGTTGAAGCAAGCATGACAGCACTGCCGTTGGGTAAGGCGGAGCTTAAGCGGGAAGGCAAGGGTATTGCTATTCTCGCTTTTGGCGCCATGGTGGCACCTGCTCTTGAAGCAGCGGAAAAGCTGGATGCCACGGTGGTGAATATGCGCTTTGTTAAACCCCTGGATGAAAGTTTGATCCTGGAAATGGCGATGAACCATGAGTTATTGGTGACCGTGGAAGATAATGTGACTGCGGGTGGCGCGGGGAGCGCAGTCAGCGAATGCCTGGCCTGCCACGGGATCTCAGTGCCCTTACTCCTGCATGGTTTACCTGATGGTTTTTTAGAACATGGTTCCCGGGAGGCGCTCTTGGAACAGTGTCATTTGGATGCTGAGGGCATTATCCGGCGCGTGAAAACTTACCGTGCTCGGCTACCTAAGTCTAAGGCTAGCGTGGTTTCCTCTGCAGCAGGTGCCCATGGTTAAGAGGGAAGCCCGCGTTCAGAATTCCCCCCGTTTATTCTCCCAAAGTTCGAGAAATGCTTCATGATACCGAAAGCGATAGGGATGCCTTCGTTTATGGGGGAAGTATTTTCAGGTATTGGGATACTGCTGGTTCTGGGGATAACGGTAACCCTGGCTTGGGGACACGCGGTGGTTGTGAAATCCTCACCGACCGACCAAGCAGTGCTTACGCAAGCCCCCGGCGCTATTACACTTTGCTTTAATGTCAAGATAGAAAAGGCTTTTGCCCGGGCAAGTCTCTGGAGTACAAAGACTCGTCGGAAAAGGCTCCCTATTTCCGAGCATAATTTTGCCCAGGATGCTGATCCGGCGTGCCTTCACATTTCCTTGCCGCCCTTGCAGCCGGGCGCCTACCAAGTGCGCTATAAGATTCTAGCTACGGATGGCCACACCACAGAAGGGGTTGTTCGTTTTGCCGTCAACGAGCCCGCGTAAACATACGGGATTTCGATGACGGCGCTTATCGAGTTTATTGATGTTTTTTTGCGCGGCCTTGATTTTATTGCGCTAGCGTTGACGGCAGGCGGGGTGATAGTGGCCCTTGCTGTATTACGGCCCTGGCAGCCGCTTACCATGATGGGCCAAAAAGCGCTGGAGCGCAGCGCTTTTTGGATAGCGGTGGGGGGCGGAGTTCTGGTAGCTATTCAGGTTCTTCGGTTAGGGCTTCAATGCTTGCTTTTGACTGCTGAGCTAAGGGAATGGCCGATTACACAGTTTCTGGAGACTGGTTTTGCTCAAGCAGGCATAAGCCGGGCCATGGCGGGTGTAGTTTTGACTACCGTGTCCTGGCTCTGGCTTATGCGACGACCAACCTCCCTTGTTGCCTGGATAGTTTTAGCGCTATGCGCCGGCGGAATGATAGCGGCGGGGGCTTGGTCAGTGCATGGCGCGAGCCGTATTGATGATCGTATACCGCTGATGATCATTACCGTCCTACACCAGGCGGCCGCTATTGTTTGGGTGGGAGGGATTTTTCATTTGCTTGTTCTGTGGCGGCTGTTGCGGGGGGATTTAGAAGTCTCTTACCTTTGGCCCCGCTGGCTAGCGCGTTGTTCTCCCCTGGCCTTGGGCTCGGTGATTTTTTTGGTGACTGCTGGAGCCTATCTAGGGATAGCCTATGTGGGGAGTTGGCAGGGTTTGGTAGGAACCGGCTATGGGGTTATGGTGATTGCCAAGACGATATTGTTGGCTTTGGCACTGGTGCTAGCGGCTAACAACTTCTCCCAGGTCAGGCAGTGGCGGAAGCAGCGTCAAGCGAAGGGGATATTAGAGAAACTACCTCTTTTTCTTGGGGCGGAAGGCTGGGTATTGGGTATTGTCTTGCTTTTGGCGGCAACCTTGACCTCTTTGCCACCAGCGGTGGACACGCCTGATCAGCAGGCTAGTTTTAGCGAGGTGGTTGGCCATTTTATGCCGCGGATGCCCCACTTAATTCCGCCATCGCGGGAGGAGTATTCTGCGGCTGCTAGCTCTGTTTTTGATAGTTATGCTGTACCCGTGGCGGCTGAAAGAGCGCAAAGCAACTTCAATCACAACTTTTCCGGGGTAATCGTTCTGATGATGGCGCTTTTGGCACTCGTGGACCGCAGCAAGTACTTTGCTTGGGCGCGCCATTGGCCCCTACTGTTTTTAGGGCTGGCTATTTTTTTGTTCTTGTTTGCCGCTTCTACTGTTTGGCCCCTAGGGCCGGAAAGTTTTTGGAGGACACTGCAGGTACCTGTGGTGTTGCAGCATCGCTTGCTCACCGTGCTGGTTATTGCGCTTGGTTTATTCGAGTGGCGGGTGCGGATGGGAAAGATAGTTAATCCTCGGGCTCTGTTGGTTTTCCCCTGGCTTTGTTTGGTAGGCGGTGCTTTACTATTGACTCATTCCCATACGGTGTTTGCCCTAAAATCTGAATTTCTCATTGAAGCTCACCATGCGGCGCTTGGCGTCCTTGCCGTTATCATGGGAATAGGGCGCTGGTTGGAGCTTCGGCTTGCTCCTAGCGGGGGTTATGGGGCAGGCTCGGTTTGGCGCCTGTCATTTGTTTCGGCTGGAGTGTTGCTGTTATTCTATTTTGAACCTCCAATTTCTGCGGGAGTGAAATATTGAAGTGAGTAGTAAGCCTATAAAATTATGGCCGGGAAATTCCTATCCCCTAGGTGCGACCTGGGACGGATCGGGGACCAACTTTGCGCTATTTTCAGAAAACGCGACAGGCGTTGAACTTTGCCTCTTCAATGGCCCGGAGGAGACGCGGATTGAGCTTTCGGAAGCCTCCGATTTTTCTTGGCATGGCTACCTGCCAGGGGTAGGGCCGGGACAACGCTATGGTTTTCGGGTCCATGGTCCCTATGAGCCTCAGGCGGGCCATCGTTTTAATCCGGCTAAATTGCTGCTTGATCCTTATGCCAAGGCGATTGAGGGAAGGGTGCAGTGGGATGATGCCCTCTATGGCTACCAAGTCGGCCATCCCGAGGCCGATCTCAGTAAGGATGAGCGCGATAGTGCCCCAATGATGCCTAAATGCGTGGTGATTGACCCCAGTTTTGATTGGGAAGGAGATCGCCAGCTCCGAATCCCCTGGGATGAGACGATCATCTATGAGGTTCATGTGAAGGGTTTTACCGCTCGCCATCCAGAAGTTCCGGAGCATCTGCGGGGGACGTATGGCGGTTTGGCTTACCCGCCGGTGATTGAGCATCTGCGTTCCCTGGGGGTAACGGCGGTTGAACTTATGCCGGTTCACCACTGCATTTTCGAGCGTCGTTTAGTTGAGCAGGGATTGCGTAATTATTGGGGTTATGATTCTATTGGTTACTTCGCACCGGATGCCCGCTACGCTAGCCATTCGGAGGTAAGCCAGCAAATCAAGGAGTTTAAGGCCATGGTCAAGGCGTTGCATCAGGCCGGACTCGAGGTGATTTTGGACGTGGTTTACAATCATACCGCCGAGGGAAACGAACTCGGGCCTACCCTGTGCTTCCGGGGTGTGGATAATGCCAGCTATTACCGTTTGCAGCTTGATGATTCCCGCGCCTACATGGATTATACGGGCTGTGGTAATACCCTCAATATGATGCATCCCCGCACCCTGCAGCTCATTATGGACAGCCTCCGCTACTGGGTGCTGGAAATGCATGTGGATGGATTTCGCTTTGACCTGGCGTCGGCGCTTGCGCGGGAGCTGCATGAAGTGGATCGGCTGGGGGCGTTCTTTGATATTATCCACCAAGATCCGGTAATTTCTCAGGTCAAGCTGATTGCTGAGCCTTGGGATCTAGGTGAGGGAGGCTATCAGGTGGGTAATTTTCCACCGGGCTGGGCTGAATGGAATGGGAAATATCGGGATTCCATGCGTGATTATTGGCGTGGGGTCGAGCAGACGCTGGGGGAATTCGCCTATCGGTTTACGGGTAGTTCTGATCTTTATGAAGCCAGTGGCCGCCGGCCTTTTGCAAGCATCAATTTTATCACCGCCCATGATGGTTTTACGCTCCATGATCTGGTCTCTTATAACGAGAAGCATAACGAGGCCAATGGAGAAGACAATCAGGATGGCGAAAGCCATAATCGTTCCTGGAATTGCGGCGTTGAGGGGCCTACCGATGATCCTAACATCAATGGGCTTCGGGCGCGCCAGAAGCGTAACTTCCTGGCGACCCTGTTTTTATCCCAAGGCGTGCCCATGCTGCTCGGCGGCGATGAAATAGGCCGAAGCCAGCAAGGGAACAATAATGCTTACTGCCAGGATAATGAGATCTCCTGGTTTGATTGGGACCATACGGATGAAATTTTGCTGAAATTTACCCAGCAGTTAATCCATCTCCGGAAGGAGCATCCTATCTTTCGCCGCCGCCATTGGTTTCATGGCCGTCCTATTCACGGCGGCGAAGTTTTTGATATCAAGTGGTTCACGCCAGAAGGAGAGGAAATGTCGGAGGAAGACTGGCGCGTGGGCTATGCTAAATCCTTGGGAGTTTATTTGAATGGCGCGGGCATTACCAGCACTGACCGACGTGGCGAACCGGTGGTTGACGATAGCTTTTACCTGCTCTTCAATGCCCATCATAAGCCGCTGGCTTTCACGCTCCCGAAGGAAGAGGAGGGGCAGCGCTGGATAGAATCCCTGGATACGGATAAATCTCTTCCTGGACCTGAGGAAGATCCTTCTCGCTATGAGCCAGGTAGCCAAGTGACAGTTAAGGGTAGGGCATTGGTTTTATTGCGTCAAATAGGCTAGTTTACTATTTTTATGAATTTTATTCATAAAATTTTAAAAATAATTAAATTGTATTAATAAACCACCTGGGGCACACTATTTCTTATTGATAAGGAAAGCAATAAGGAAGGTGTTTATCGTGATCTTGGCACATAATCTAGGTTTCCCACGAATAGGCGGTCAACGGGAATTGAAGTGGGCGCTGGAATCTTATTGGAAAGAACAGCTGGGTCAGCAAGAGCTGCTTCAGGTAACCAGAGAGTTGCGGGCACGCCATTGGAAGCAGCAACAAGAAGCGGGTCTAGACTTAGTTCCTGTGGGTGATTTTTCCTGGTATGACCAGGTGCTTGATATGTCCGTCCTGTTAGGGGTGATACCGCCCCGCTTCGGTGAACTCCAAGACGAAGTTGATCTAGCTACCTACTTTTGCATGGCTAGAGGGCGAGCGCCTGGGAAAAAAGAGGTGGCAGCCTGCGAAATGACTAAATGGTTTAATACCAACTACCACTATATTGTTCCTGAGTTTCAGCCCCAGCAGACTTTTCGCCTAGCGAGCAGCACCTTGTTTAATCAGGTTGCGGAGGCGCAAGCACTGAATTTTTCTATTAAACCAGTATTACTTGGGCCTTTAAGTTTTTTATGGTTGGGTAAGAGTAAAGGCAGGGCGTTCGATAAGCTTTCTTTGCTAGACGCGTTGCTGCCAGTATACGGGCAAGTGTTGCATCGTCTCAAGACGCAGGGAGTCGAGTGGGTTCAGATGGATGAGCCGATTCTAGTTTTGGATCTACCTCCGGATTGGAAAGCCGCTTTTGAAAGGGCCTATTCTAACCTGGCTAACGGCGGTCCGAAACGTCTCCTGGCCACTTATTTTGGCGCGCTTGGCGATAATACCCGGTTGGCTTGCCAGTTGCCGGTAGAAGGTCTGCATATCGATCTGGTTAGCGCCCCTGGGCAATTGACCCAGGTGCTGGATGAGTTTTCCTCTTATAAGATTCTCTCCGCTGGTCTCGTGGATGGGCGTAATATTTGGCGTAATAACCTAGAAGCGAGTCTCGCGCAGCTAGAAGCCTTGCGGGAACGTCTAGATGATCGGCTTTGGATCGCCCCTTCTTGTTCTTTGCTCCATAGCCCCATGGATTTAGCTTTAGAATCGTCGTTGGATGAAGAGTTAAAGTCATGGTTAGCGTTTGCCATGCAAAAAATCGAAGAGATAGCGACTCTGAAACGAGCGTTAGTGGAAGGGCGGAGCATTGTGGCTCAGGCATTGGCGGATTCGGCCGCAGCTCAATCAAGCCGTTGCCAGTCAGAGCGAATTTACCGGCCGGAAATTCAAGCCCGCATGGCTGACGTGAATGAAGACATGACTCGGCGACGCCATAAATACCCTGTTCGTGCTCAAATTCAACGGGAGCAGTTAAAGTTGCCACTCTACCCTACCACGACGATTGGCTCCTTCCCTCAAACGCTGGATATTCGTAAAGCCCGGCGGGATTTCAAGGCGGGCCGGATTGCCGAACCAGAATACCGAGAGCGGATGGAAGCTGAGATTGCGAGGGCTATCCAGGCGCAGGAAAGTTACGGCTTGGATGTACTGGTCCATGGGGAGGCGGAACGCAATGATATGGTGGAATATTTTGGCGAGCAGTTAGAAGGTTTTGCTTTCACCCACAATGGATGGGTTCAGAGCTATGGTTCCCGGTGTGTCAAGCCACCTATTATCTATGGTGATGTGATTCGCCGGCAGCCCATGACGGTAGCGTGGCTGCGCTATGCTCAGTCACTGACCTCAAGGCAGGTTAAAGGGATGTTGACGGGCCCTGTGACTTTGTTGCAATGGTCCTTCGTGCGCGATGATCAGCCTCGAGCCGATACCTGCCTGCAATTAGCCCTGGTCCTGCGTGATGAAGTGTGGGATTTGGAGCAGGCGGGCATCAAGATTATCCAGATCGATGAACCGGCCTTCCGGGAAGGGTTGCCGTTGCGCAGGGTAGAATGGGAGTCCTATCTAGCTTGGGCAGTGCGCTGTTTCCGGGTGGCATCTAGTGGAGTGGAGGACGGAACTCAGATTCACACTCATATGTGTTACTCGGAGTTTAACGATATTATTCATGCTATCGCGGCCTTGGATGCGGATGTGATTACCATTGAAACGTCCCGTTCCGATGAGGAATTGCTGGCAGCATTTGCCAACTTTGAATATCCTAATGAAATAGGTCCTGGAGTCTATGACATCCACTCTCCCGTGGCGCCCACTGAAGTGCAAATTGTGGGATTGCTTAAAAAGGCAGCTGGCTATATCCCTGCCGAGCGGCTTTGGGTTAATCCTGATTGCGGCCTTAAGACTCGCACGTGGCCGGAAGTAGAAACAGCACTTCGCACTATGGTGGCGGCGGCCCATGGTTTGCGGAGTGCTTGAACGGGTATGAGAAATATGATGGCCCCATTTGTGGGTGGGCCACGCTAACCGTTGACCGCAATGGGCTGGACCTTATACAGGGAGCTGCTGAGTTTGCTTAACCATTTGCCTGCTTTCTTCCTAGATTAATCAAAACGTTTCTACTATAACTTAAGTTCCTCGGCAAAGGTTCTGAGGTATTGGAGCAAAAGAGTAGTGTGGTGCGGGGGAGACAGGGAAGTCCCCGCGTATTTCACTAGGAGCAAATGGGGATACTCGGGAGTATGCCAAGGAGGATGGTCATCAAGCTCTTTTTTTTAGGGAAGTAAAGTGGGTTTAGAAAACGCTCCCCTTAGCTTCATGCATATTCTTTAAAATTTTGCCCGCAATGGGAGAAGGAAGGAGGTGGTGTGATGCGTTTTCTTGCTGTTCATCCAGGTCCGCTTATGTACACTGAGGTTTTTTTACGGCTCGAGCCCTTGGGGCTCGAGTTGGTTGCCGAGGCGGTTCGGCGGGCCGGGCATGAGGTTCGAATTATTGATTTGCAGGTAGAAAATCACGCTGCCTATTTTAAGCTCATTGAACATTGGCGTCCCGATGCATTAGCCTTCTCATGCAATTTCTTGGCGAATGTACCCGAGATAGTTGATCTAGCAAAAGAGACCAAGCGGCGCTTGCCCCGATGTTTTCTTTTTGTAGGGGGACACAGTGCTACCTTTACCGCCCACGAACTTCTGGAACATGGCGACGGAGCGATCGACTGCGTACTGCGCGGGGAAGGGGAATCTTCCGTGGCACGGCTCATGGAGGTCATCGAGGAGGACAGAGAAGCTATCACGGAAGTACCTGGTGTTGTGACTTTGGAGGGTAATGGTCCGCCTCCCGTGATGGTGCCAAGCCTTGATGATATCCGACCTGCTCGAGATTTAGTACGGCACCGGCGTAAGTACTTTATTGGCCATCTTGATCCCTGTGCTTCCATTGAATTTTCACGAGGGTGTCCTTGGGATTGCAATTTTTGCAGTGCTTGGACTTTTTATGGCAGGAGCTACCGCACGATTAGTCCGGAGGTGGCTGCCGAGGAGCTGGGGCGGATCAAGGAGTCGGGTATTTTTATTGTGGATGATGTGGCCTTTATCCAATCCAAGCACGGGCTAGAGATTGGTGAAGCGATTGCCCGCAAGGGAATCAAGAAAAAATTCTACCTCGAAACCCGGGGTGATGTACTCTTGCGTAACAAGGAAGTTTTTAAGTTTTGGCGGGAATTGGGGGTGGAATATATGTTTCTGGGCCTTGAGGCTATCGATGAGGAAGGTCTGAAGAAATTCCGCAAGCGAGTCTCTCTCGACCAGAACATGGAAGCTCTGGAATGCGCCCGTTCCCTGGGTATTACCGTTGCTATCAATATCATTGCGGACACGGATTGGGATCGCAAACGATTTGAAGTTGTTCGTCAATGGTGCCTCGAAGTCCCGGAAGTGGTGAACATTAGTATTAATACGCCTTATCCTGGCACGGAAATTTGGCATACTCAATCTGATCGCTTAACTACCCGTGACTACCGTCTCTTTGATATTCAACACGCGGTATTACCGACTCGGCTTCCGTTGGAAGAATTTTATAGCGAGCTTCTTAAAACCCAACGGGTGATGAATATGAAACATATTTCCTGGCGGACGATGGGGCATTTAGCGGGGTTGGTAAGCCAGCGTGTGGCTAGAGGGCAATTCAATTTCTTAAAAATGCTCTGGCGCTTTAATAAAGTCTATAATTTAGAGCGTTTACTAGCCGATCATGCGCATCCATCCCCCTATAAAATGGCTTTGCCTTCCGCTCCAGGAACGGCTGTCGATCGGAAAACGCTGTATGTTCATAAGGTTGAAAAACGGCAAAAATCAGTGCTTGATAAGGCTACCGCCCAGTTTGTTGAAGAAACGCGATAGCTTTGTCTATGGATCGTTAGAGAGTCGTTGTGAATCTGAAATCTCAACCAAGGAAATAAGGATGAGCGTTTACACGCCGCAAGCAGGCGTAGGAGGTCAATGAATAACGCGATTCCTTGGAAGATCACGCTGCTGCTGGCAGCGAGCGTTGCTATCATCGGCTGCTCCGTTTACTGGAATACGAGATTGGAGCAGCGCTATGGTCAGCCAGAACCCAGGCGGCGGATCGTTGTTGCGGATTCCCAGGCCGGATTATTTTACCGGCGTAGGGTAAAGCCGGTGCTGGAACAACGCTGCGTCGTCTGCCATGGCTGTTATGATGCGCCTTGCCAGTTAAAATTGTCTTCCCCCGCTGGTATTGACCGTGGTGCTTCAAAAGAGCAAATTTACAACGGCACACGGTTAAAAGCTGCCCTGCCAAGCCGGCTGTACGAAGATGAGAAAACGACTTCCGGGTGGCGGCAAAGGTCTTTTTACCCCGTGCTGAATGAGCGCCGCCAGCTTGCCAGTATAAATTTAGAGGCCAGCCTGCTCTACCAGATGTTGGCGTTGAAGCGCCAACATCCTTTGCCTGCAGATCCGATTCTGGATGATACATTTGACCTGCGTCTGGGACGCGAGCAACAATGCCCGCAACTGGATGAGTGGGAGCATTTTTCCGCTAATTACCCGCTCTGGGGTATGCCCTACGCAACACCTGGGCTGAGTGAGGCGGAATTTACCCTACTCGAAACCTGGTTGCGCCAGGGTGCGAAAATGGCTAACGAGCCACCGCTCGATAAGGCTCATGCCGAGCAAATCGCGATTTGGGAAACGTTCTTGAATGGCCATACTAAAAAACAACGGTTGATGGCCCGCTATCTGTACGAGCACTGGTTTCTGGCTCACTTGTACTTTGATAAACTGCAGGAGGGGGAGTATTTCAGGCTGGTACGCTCACGGACTCCGCCCGGCCAGCCGGTAGAGCGGATTGCAACACGACGCCCATACGATGACCCAGGCGGGGCACGGGTATATTACCGGCTGGTGCGCGAAGGGGGCACCATCCTTGCCAAGACGCACATGCCTTATGCTCTGAACCAAAAGCGGATGGAATGGCTGCAAGGGCTTTTCCTGGACGCAAAGTATAAAGTTAATTCCTTGCCCGATTATCAGCCTGAAGTTGCGGCTAATCCGTTCATCGCTTTTGAAGCCATTCCTGTGAACAGCCGCTGGCGCTTTCTGCTCGAAGAAGCCAGGTTTACCATCATGAATTTTATCAAGGGTCCGGTTTGCCGTGGCCAGGTGGCGCTGAATGTTATCAACGATCACTTCTGGGTGTTTTTTGTCGCTCCCGACTATAAACGTAATGCGCAAGCCGGACATTTTCTTGCCGCTCAGAAGGAACACCTGCGAATACCGGTTGAAACGGGCAGCAACGCCCTGCCGGTTTCAACTTGGGTGAAATACGCGAAGGCCCATGAGAAATATTTGGAAGCAAAAGCCCGCTGGATTGGCTCGCACTTTGGCAATGACCCGCTTAGTTTGGAACTCGTCTGGGACGGCGGCGGCGACAATCAAAATGCCGCGTTGACCATCTTTCGCCATTTTGACAGCGCCTCGGTAGTGTCCGGCATGATCGGGCGAGAGCCCAAAACCGCCTGGATTATCGACTATTCCTTACTGGAGCGGATTCATTACCTGCTGGTTGCAGGCTTCGATGTCTATGGTAGCCTCGGCCACCAGTTGAGTACGCGCCTGTACATGGATTTCCTACGCATGGAAGGGGAATATAATTTCCTCGCCCTGCTTCCGAAGGATACCAGGGAGGAAGTTTATACACAGTGGTATCAAGACGCGAGCAAAAGCACTCGCGCCTATCTCTTTGGCAAGCGTGTCAGCTTGCAGGTGGATTCTGGTATTAAGTTCAAAACCGATGATCCGAAGTCTGAATTGCTGGGGATGATTCGCGCGCGTCTGGCGCCAGTGCTCAATGATAAATATGATCTGGATAAGAGTGATGTGCCTCCATTCCAGTGGCAGCCGTTGAAGCGACTTGATGCGACTATGGGGATAGCGGTCAGTTATCTACCGCAAGTGGTGTTTTTAAAAGTTACGGGAAACAAAGGGACTTATTACTATACCGTGCTGCACAATAATGCCCACAGTAACATCACCAGCCTGTTTCGGGAAGATAAATACCGACTGCCGGAGAAAGATAGCATCACAGTAGTACGTGGATTTATTGGCGCCTATCCCGATGCTTTCTGGGAAGTCGATGAAACGCGGCTTGCGGAACTTGTAAACGGCGTGGCGAGTTTACAAAATGATGCGGATTATTCTTCCCTGGTAGATAGGTTTGGCGTACGCAGGACTGATCGCCGGTTTTGGAATATTGGGGATGAATTTACCGCGGCCTATAAAACAATTGACCCTATCCACGCAGGCTTGTTCGACTATAATCGCCTAGAAAATCGCTAGTTGCTCGCTACTACTGGCAAAGGCTAGCACTGGCCTTCAGGATTTTTAACGCCCTACGCGCTTGGCTGTCTTGCCAGAGGGGGCGTTCACCCTTGACGGAGAACTTCAAGGTAGGGGGGTTATACATGCGGAGTCGTCATTGGTGGGCCTATTCACTTTTTTGCTTATGGGGTAAGCCTTCATTTTTTCCGGTGGATAAGACTTTAGCAGCGCCGTTAGCGTGCTGGCGGCTTGGTTTTGAGGGTTGAGCCAGGCATCGTAGTCGGTAGGTTCCAGGATGACCGGCATCCGGTCGTGAATTGGCTGGATTAGCTGATTGGCGCCAGTGACAATGATTGTACAGGAGCCGATGGATTTGCCCGTTTCTCCTTGCCAATGTTCCCAGAGTCCAGCAAAAGCAAACACTTCCCCATCACGACGGCAAATATAGTAGGGTTGTTTGCCGTCTGCCTCTGCTTTCCATTCATAGAATCCATCGGCGGGGATAAGGCAACGCCGCTGCCGGAACGCCTCCCGGAAGGCGGGTTTAGCGGCAACGGTTTCAGCACGGGCGTTGATGAGGTTGTAAGGCGTTTTTTCTTCCTTGGCCCAAGAGGGAATAAGCCCCCAGCGCAGCAGGATTAGCTCTCGAGGCTCTCCGCGCACGGCGGGAACGGCTTGGGAAGGAGCGATATTGAAGCGGGGAGCTAGTGCCTGGGTTTGATGGAGATGGAAATGGGCAGTAATCCGTTCAAGAGAAGTATGAAGTGTATAACGGCCGCACATATTAGATTATATCGATTTGAGAGAGCCCATAGAGTACCAGCTTTTGCATCAATTTATCTTTCGCTGTAATTTATCTTTCGCTGTGGTGGGGTTATCCAATTATAACTGCCGTGCCATAAAAGTTGGCTGACGCAGGAAACCTCTTCCTACAGAAAGAAATATTCTCCTTCTTCTAAAAAATTATAAAGGCGTTGAGATTTAAGGAAAAAGCTTGCATGGAGTAGATGCTCCCTGTAAAAGCGTGTAGCCATAAGGCTTGCCGGGGCAAACGAGAAAGCGGGGGACTCTAACATTATAGGTAATTAGCTATACTTAATTTCACAGTCTGCTTTAGGGTGTTACCACTCGTTCCGGGAAAAGAGCAGGTTACCGCTTAATTATGAATCATAGGGGATTGAGAATGGTTACTTTTTTGTTGTCTTTGCGGCGCAATCTCATTAGTTGGCCTGTACTAAAGAGGGTGCGTCGGGTATTACCCCCTCTCTCGGAGACAGAGCAGCAAGCGCTGCATGCGGGCACGGTAGGTTGGGAGGTCGAGCTTTTTTCCGGTAAACCCAATTGGCAATACCTCCATGATTTACCCAAGCCACGGCTTACGGAGGAAGAGCAAGCGTTTCTTGAGGGGCCAACGGAGGAACTTTGCCGGTTGCTCGACGATTGGGAAATTAACCATGAGCGGAAAGATTTACCCCTAGATGTCTGGCAATTCATTAAAAATAATGGTTTTTGGGGAATGATTATTCCTAAGACCTATGGCGGCTTGGAGTTCTCTGCCTTGGCTCACTCCTCGGTCATTGCTAAGCTGGCAAGCCGGAGCGTGACGGCCGCCGTGACCGTCATGGTGCCTAATTCACTGGGGCCTTCCGAGCTTTTGTTGCTCTATGGGACTGAAGCACAACGAAACCATTATCTTCCGCGGCTGGCTCGGGGCGAGGAGCTGCCCTGTTTTGCCATGACGGGGCCTACGGCCGGTTCCGATGCCGCTTCCATGCCTGATTCGGGCGTGGTGTGCCATGGCGAATATCAGGGCAAGCGTACCCTGGGCATGCGGGTCTCCTGGAATAAACGTTATATTACTTTAGGTCCTGTTGCCACCCTATTGGGGTTGGCGTTCCATCTCTATGATCCAGATCACTTGCTAGGTGAGCAAGAAGATATTGGTATTACCCTGGCTCTGGTGCCCACGGCAACCTCAGGGGTTCAAATAGGACGGCGCCATTATCCTTCTTATCAAGCTTTTCAGAATGGTCCCACCACCGGCGAGGAAGTATTCATGCCCCTGGAATGGATTATTGGCGGCCAGGAGCGGGCAGGCCAAGGGTGGCAGATGCTGATGGAATGTCTGGGGGTTGGGCGTTCCGTATCTTTGCCATCCCTGAGCACCGGCGCCGCCAAATTATGCGCCCGCACCACGGGAGCCTACGCGCGGGTGCGAACACAATTCCGCCTGCCCATTGGCAAGTTCGAGGGGGTAGAGGAGGTGTTAACTCGCATTGCCGGCAATGCCTACTTACTCGACGCCCTTCGGACGACCACTGCCGCGGCGGTGGATCAAGGGGACAAGCCCTCTACGCTTTCCGCTATTGCCAAATACCATTCCACCACGCGTATGCGGGAGACGATTAATGACGCCATGGATGTCCATGGTGGCAAAGCCATTTGCGAAGGACCGAGTAACTATCTGGCCAACAGCTATCATGCTATTCCGGTCTCTATTACCGTGGAAGGCGCGAATATTCTTACTCGCGGTATGATTATTTTTGGCCAGGGCGCCATTCGCTGCCATCCTTATCTGCTCAAGGAAATGCAGGCGGCGCAAAACCCGGATGAAAAGGAAGGATTAGTCGCCTTTGATCAGGCCCTGTTTGGTCATATCGGTTTTTTGCTGCGTAATTTTGGCCGCTCCTGGTGGTATAACCTGAGTGGGGGGCGGTGGTCTCCCGCCCCGGAAGCAGGCGTGGTGGCTGACTATTATCGGCAGTTGGGGCGCATGAGCGCCTCGTTTGCATTGGTAGCAGATCTCACCTCGCTGATTTTGGGGGGAGAATTAAAGCGGCGGGAAAAATTATCGGCCCGCTTGGGAGACTGTCTGAGCCATCTGTATTTGTTGAGCTGCCTTCTGAAGCGTTTTAAGGATGAGGAACAACCTGAACAGGATTTTCCCTTGCTGCATTGGTGTAGTCAGCGAGAGCTATACCTTATTCAGCAAACATTCGATGAGATTCTTGCCAACTATCCTTCCCGCCCTGTAGGTGGGTTATTACGGTGGGTTTTATTTCCCTGGGGCAGGCGGTTTGGAAAACCCTCGGATGATGTGGGGCGGCAGTGCGCAGAGCTATTATTGTCGCCTTCGAGCAGCCGAGATCGGCTGACGGCGGGAGTTTTTATGGGCAGTAGTGAAAAAGATCCCCTTGCCCGTTTGGAGGAGGCTTTTAAAATGGTCATTGCGGCTGATGAAACGAGCAAAAAGTTGCGCCGGGCAGCCAAGGACAGAGGGCTTAATAGCCTTTCCCTGGAAGAAGCCGTTAGCGGAGGAGTGATTTCAGAGGCGGAAGCGAAGGTTGCTGAGAAGGCGGAGAAACTCACCTGGGAAATCATTACTGTCGATGATTTTGCCCCGGAAGATCTCAGCGGGGAGCAGGCGTTGGGGCGCGAGCAAATTCTTTCCGGAGGATAAAGAAAGTTTGCCCTGATCTTGCATTTGCCGCCATACCTTCTAAGGTTGCTTGTATATATCTTTAATGGATGGGATCCGCTGAATGAACAAGAGTAGGCAAGCGGTAATTGTGGCGGGGCTGCGTACGCCCTTTGCCAAGCGGCGAACGGCGCTGAAGCATTTCTCTCCCCTGGATCTGGGAAAGCTGGTGTGCGGGGAGCTTTTGGAACGGGTGGATATTGATCCCAAAACGGTGGAGCAAGTGGTGTTTGGTCAAGTCATTCCGTCCCTGCAAGCCCCGAATGTCGCCCGGGAGATTGTTTTGGGGCTGGGGATGCCCGCGGAAATTCCCGCCTATACCGTCTCCAAAGCCTGCATCACCAGCTACCAAACCACGGTCAATGTATTGGAGGCCATCCAGGAAGGGGCCATCATGTGTGGAATTGCCGGTGGCACGGAGAGCGCGAGCGATGTCCCTATCGCGGTATCCAAACCTCTCCAGGAGGCCCTGCACGAGGCCGCCGGCGCCAAAACCTTGGTCCAGCGTCTGCTGGCCTTTAAGAACCTCTCGCCTCGTGACCTGTTGCCCCGTCCGCCCGCGATTGCGGAACCTACCACGGGGGAAACCATGGGAGAGGCGGGGGAGCGGATGGCCAAGGAGAACGGTATCTCCCGGCAAGCCCAGGATGAGTTTGCTCGTCGCAGCCATCAGCGGGCGGCCCGAGCTTGGCGAGAAGGAAGATTTTCCGATGAAGTGATGGCCGTGCCCATTCCTCCTCAATTCACGGCTACCTTGGAGGAGGATAACCTGCTGCGGCCGGAGTCCGATTTGGCCGATTACGCCAAACTGAAACCCGTTTTTGATCGGAAATACGGCTCTGTCACAGCCGGGAATAGCTCTCCTTTAACCGATGGGGCCAGCGCCCTGTTGTTAATGAACGAGGCCAAGGCGGAGGCTTTGGGAATGCCTATTTTGGGAAGAATTCGCAGCTATGCCTTTGCAGCCCTGGACCCCTTTGATCAATTGCTGTTGGGGCCCGCTTATGCGACCCCCATTGCCCTAGAGCGGGCGGGAATGACCTTGGCGGATATGGATGTGATTGATATGCACGAAGCTTTTGCCGCCACGACCTTATCCACCATTCAAGCCTTTGAATCGGCAACTTTTGCTCGGGAAAAATTAAACCGGAGCCAGCCGATTGGAAAAGTCGATTGGGATAAATTGAATATCAATGGGGGGTCTATTGCCATGGGCCATCCCTTTGCCGCCACGGGCGCCCGGGAAATCGCCCAGACCCTGGGAGAATTGAAACGCCGCGGTGGCGGGATTGGCCTGTGTACCGCCTGCGCGGCGGGAGGAATGGGCGCGGCTATGGTGCTGGAGGTATCCCCATGACAAATGGAACGCTTCGCTCGTTGCGCATTGAGAGGCGAGAAGGTAACGCCGCCATTATTTGGCTTGATGTGCCTGATGTTTCCGTCAATACCTTGCAGGCGGACTTTGCGCAAGATTTTAACCAAGTGCTTGCACAATTGTCGGCGGATAAGGAGTTAAAGGTCGTGGTGCTGGCCTCGGCCAAGGAGGATTTTATCGCCGGCGCCGATATCAAGATGTTGACCCAATTGCCGGATGCCGAGGCGGCCAGGCAGCTCTCCCGCACCGCCCAAAAAGCGATGGCTCAGTTGGAGGCTTTTCCTCTCCCCGTTGTGGCGGCAATCCATGGAGTTTGTCTGGGTGGGGGCCTGGAGTTGGCCTTGGCGTGCCGGGGGCGAGTCGCCACCAGCAGCGACCGCACCCGGTTGGGTCAGCCAGAAGTTAAGTTGGGGGTTATTCCCGGCGTGGGGGGCACCCAGCGGCTACCCCGTCTGGTGGGCTTGGAAGCGGCTCTAAATGTGATATTAACGGGTAAAACCATGTCGGCTTCTAAAGCCCGCGCTTTGGGCTTGGTTGACGAGGTGGTGCCCCAGCCAGTGCTGTTAGAAGCAGCCTTGGCCCGTGCCCGTGAACTTGCCCGGGAAAACGACGATAAATCCGAGGCGAGTCCTTTCCAGTGGTTCGGCCAGCTTCTCAGCAGCGTGTTGAGTTGGCGGCAGCTTAGATCGCTGTTGTTGGAGAAAAATTCCCTCGGGCGCTCCCTGGTGTTTAACCAGGCCAGGAAAAAGGTGCTTTCCCATACCCATGGCAATCTACCAGCGCCCCTCCAGGCGCTTGAAGCCATCAAGACGGGTATGGAACAGGGCCTGGAAGCAGGATTTAAAGCGGAAGTAGAAGCTTTTGGCGATTTAGCCGTGAGTACTAAAGCCCGCAATCTGATGGCGCTGTTTCTGGCGCAATCAGCGCTGAAAAAAGATTCGGGAACCGATGAAAAGGTAGCGCCCCGAAAAGTGCGTAAAGTGGGCGTTCTGGGGGCGGGACTGATGGGAAGTGGCGTAGCTTATGTGACCGCCGCGAAAGCGCGCTTGCCGGTGCGCTTGAAAGACGTTAAGCAGGAAGTTTTGCGGCAAGGGCTCCGCGTCCTGTGGAATGCCGTCACTGAGCAAGTTAACAAACGGCGCATGACGGCGGGCGAAAAGGACCGGGTGCTTGCTTTGGTCCGTCCCACCACCGAATATACCGGCTTTAAACAAGCCGATGTGGTGATCGAGGCGGTAGTGGAGGATCTTGAGGTAAAACAGCAGGTGTTGCGTGAAGTAGAAACCCATGGCAGTCCAGAGATGATATTTGCATCTAATACTTCCTCTATTCCTATTCATAAAATTGCCGAGGCGAGTGATCGTCCCGAGGCGGTGGTTGGCATGCATTATTTCTCGCCCGTGCCCAAGGTGCCGCTCCTTGAAGTTATTGTTACCGAGAAGAGTGCGCCGGAAGTGATTGCCACCTGTGTTGCCCTGGGTAAGCAGCAAAATAAAACGGTGATTGTGGTGCGTGATGGGGCGGGTTTTTATACCACGCGGATATTGGCCCCTTATATCAATGAAGCTACGCATCTTTTAGCTGAGGGAGTCTCCATTCAGGATATTGATGAGGCGCTGGTTAATTTTGGCTTCCCCGTGGGGCCTCTCAAGCTTTTGGATGAGGTGGGTATCGATGTGGTTCAAAAGATCGCCCATATCCTGGAGGAAGCCTTCGGCGGGCGGATGAAGCCGACGTCAGTGCTCGAAAAATTAGTGGATTCCCATCGGTTTGGCAAAAAAAATGGCCAGGGTTTGTACCGTTATCAAAAATCGGGTGGAACCTTTAAGGGAAAAGGCAAGCAGGTAGATCCATCCGTTTATCCATTATTAGGCATCAAACCCGATAAAAAACTGGAGGCCAATGAAATTGCGATGCGCTGCCTCTTGCCGATGCTTAATGAAGCGGTGCATTGTTACCGCGACGGCATATTGCGATCAGCTCGGGATGGCGATGTAGGCGCTGTTTTTGGGCTGGGTTTCCCGCCTTTTTTAGGGGGACCCTTTCGTTTTATGGATAACCGGGGATCTGGGAAAATTGTCGAGGAACTTACTGGCTACCAAAATCAGCTCGGGGAACGTTTTACCCCAGATTCTCTCTTGGTTGATATGGCGCGACAGAGAACCAGCTTTTACGGTGAGAAGCCTATTTAATAATTTCCCCTTTTTCGCATAGCGCGGCGTTTATTTGTCATTGTTTTTTCTTCATTCTTCAGGGAAGGGTTTTCCCGGCGGAGAGGGGATGATGGCTGGCAAGTAGCATTCGCCTATGAGCGCCCGAGGCAAGGACGGTTACCCAAATGGAGACTACCGCGCCGATAAAGTGGGCAATTAGTAAACCGAAATTTATCAGCAGTATGAAGACATCAAGGGCGCGCACGATCTTGCTGGGATCGGTAATGGCGATACCGGGGGGTTGAGAAACGGTTTTTGCTACCAGCAGGTATAAACTCGTGCCGGTCGTGTTTTAAATTAGGAGAATTTATTAAATTAATGCTAGGCTAAGCCTATCAGCTCATCCAATGAACTCAAAGAAGAAAAAACAGGAGGCTCCGATGGTGCTTCTCCCCGTGCATTGTCCCTATTGCCAAAGCGATCGAGTAGTCAAAAGGGGAAGGAGTGAGAGCGGAGAGCAGCGTTATTTATGCCAGAATGAAGCCTGCGCCCATCGCTCCTTTCGCTTGGATTATGTGTATAAGGGTCGTTTGCCACAAGTCAAGCAGCAGATTATCGAGATGACGCTGAACGGGAGTGGGATACGAGATACGGCGCGGGTTTTAGAGATCAGTCCCCACACGGTGCTCAAGGAGCTAAAAAAAAAGAGTCCCGTCTTGAGTCGGTCAACCCCGCGCTGTTGAAGCGTTTGCCTGCAGAGCAGGTAGAAGTGCAGGTGTTGCGGGTTGAGGAAGCGGAAGTCGATGAAATGTGGAGTTTTGTGGGAAAGAAAACTAACCCACGCTGGTTGTGGCATGCCATCGATCATCGCAGTGGGCAGGTGCTGGCCTACGTTTTGGGAACCCATCAAGATACCGTCTTTTTGAAACTCAAAAGACTTCTTGAACCTTTTGGAATCACCCATTTTTATACCGATGACTGGGGCACGTATCAGCGCCATCTGGACAGTAAGAGACACCACATCGGCAAACAACATACCCAAAAAATAGAAAGAAAACATCTCACCTTGCGCACCCGCATTAAACGATTGGCACGCAAAACGATCTGCTTTTCCAAAACACGCCAAATGCATGATATTGTCATTGGGCTTTTTATTAATCGATATGAATTTGGTGTGCAAGTGTAAACTTGGAACCTCCAGATCTGGAACACTACCAAAATCTCCTTGTTACTGTACAAGGCGTGAATCATGAGGTTGAGTAACTGCTTAACCTCCGTTTGAAAGCCCAGCGTTTCCTTATGGCTTACAACAGTCATAGTATTGGGATCTCCTCCATATGATGTAAACTGAGTGAATACCAATCAGTCTACATAAGGGCAACTCTCATAGAATCAAGGGCTAAATTTAAAACAGACCTTATGCTTGAATGTGACGGCTTCATAATAAAAATAGCAACCTATCCTCCAAAAGAGCACGATTTACCATGAATATCCGTACTGTATCCACGACCCCTTATCCTGACCAGCGTCCCGGCACTTCCGGCCTGCGCAAAAAAGTTAAACATTTCCAGCAACCCCATTACCTGGAGAATTTTGTCCAATCCCTCTTCGATTGCTTGAAAGACATGGCGGGAAAAACATTAGTTTTAGGAGGGGATGGGCGCTATTATAATCCAGAAGCTATTCAAATTATTCTCAAAATAGCCTCCGCCAACAAAGTAGGCCGGGTACTTGTGGGCCATAAGGGACTCTTTTCCACGCCTGCGGTTTCCTGCATCATTCGCCGCTGTAAAGCCTTTGGCGGAATTATTCTCTCCGCCAGTCATAATCCAGCGGGGCCTGATGGAGACTTTGGCATTAAATACAATATTAGCAACGGCGGTCCAGCACCCGAGTCGGTGACCAATGCTATTTATACCCAAAGCAAGCAAATTAACCGTTATTTAGTTTTAGAGGCCGAGGATATTCCCCTGGATACCCTCGGCATATTCACCCTTGGAGAAATGAGAGTCGAGGTTATCAATCCCATTACTGATTACGCGGAATTGATGGAAGAGTTATTTGATTTCGACCGTATTGCCACTCTATTCGATACTGGCGTCTTCCACATGTGCTTTGACGCCATGCATGCGATCACGGGCCCCTACGCTAAAGATATTTTGGAACAGCGCTTGGGCGCTGATCCCAACACCGTGCTCAACGGCGAACCCCTACCGGATTTCGGCGGCGGCCACCCCGATCCCAATTTAGCCCACGCTAAATCTCTGGTCACCAAAATGTACCGGGCCAATGCTCCCAGTTTCGGCGCTGCCTCGGATGGGGATGGGGACCGCAACATGATCCTTGGCAAGCGTTTTTTTGTCACCCCCTCGGATAGCTTAGCTATTTTGGCAGCTAACGCCCACCATATTCCTGGTTACCGTCTCGGTTTAGCAGGTATTGCTCGCTCCATGCCCACCAGTCAGGCGGCTGATCGGATTGCCGAGGCCCTGGGAATCGAATGCTTTGAAACTCCAACTGGATGGAAATTTTTTGGTAACCTGCTGGATGCCGGCAAAGCCACCCTATGTGGAGAAGAAAGTTTTGGCACCGGCTCCGATCATCTCCGAGAGAAAGACGGCCTATGGGCTGTTTTATTCTGGCTCAACATTCTGGCGGTACGCCGCCAGTCGGTAAAAACCATTGTCCAGGAACATTGGAGCCACTGCGGCCGCAATTTTTACTCCCGCCATGATTACGAAGATCTGCCCGCTGATCTTTCCCAGCAGCTCATGGAAGATCTGCGCAAGCAACTTCCTAAATTAAAGGGCAAACGCTTAGGTCAGCGGGAAGTAACCCTCGCGGATGACTTTAGCTATACCGATCCTATTGATCACAGCATCACCACGGGACAGGGAATCCGGCTCTGCTTTAAGGACAGTGCCCGCATTATTTACCGTCTCTCTGGTACCGGAACCCAAGGGGCGACCCTGCGGGTCTACCTGGAAGCTTTTGAGCCAAATCCGGACCGACACAACCAGGAGACTCAAGTAGCCCTGGCCGATCTTATTCAAATCGCTGACCACCTAGCCCAAATTCAGCAACGCACGGGGCGGGCACAACCCTCGGTCATCACCTAAGCTTAATTCCAAGAAGAAAGCATCCCATGGCCCTTCCTTCTCCTGCCCTGCCAACCCTCGTACTCGCCTCCAGTTCCCCTTACCGAGCAGAACTGTTAGCGCGTCTGAGACTGCCTTTTGAAAGCCACGCTCCCGATATTGATGAAACCCCGCTACCCCAGGAGCAACCCGAAGAATTAGCTGCCCGTCTCGCGGAGACAAAAGCACAGATTGTAGGCGCTAAAACTTCTAATGCCTTGGTCATTGGTTCCGATCAGGTAGCGGTTCTGGAACAGCAAATGCTGGGAAAGCCAAAAACCCATGAACGGGCTTTACAACAATTGCAGGCCGCTTCGGGTCGAACAGTATTTTTTTATACCGGGCTTTGTCTCCTTAATACCGTTACTGGTGCAAGCAAAACCGTTGTCGAACCCTTCCAGGTCCGATTTCGTCAGCTCACGGAGCAGCAAATAGACACCTACCTTCAACGGGAGCAACCTTATCAGTGCGCTGGTAGTTTCCGCTCCGAAGGATTAGGAATCGCCCTCATTCAACATCTCCAAGGGAACGATCCCAATGCCTTGGTTGGCCTCCCCCTTATTCGTTTAACCGAATTGCTGGAACAAGCCGGCTATCCAGTTTTATAACCTTAACCTTCTGCGCTATTGGGCCTGCAGCCAATAGCGGGTCAAAGCAAGGTAATGCTCCAAGCTAACCGTCTCTGGCCGTTGCCGAGGATCAATCCCGAGGGCTATAAGCTCTGCTGAACTCAATAGACCTTTGAGCGCATTCGCCAAAGTCTTGCGGCGTTGGGAAAAGGCTTGGGAAACTACTCGATTGAGGGCCTCATGGGATATGTTTGGCGCTAGGGAAGGTTGATGGGGTCTCAACCGCACCACCATCGAATCCACTTTCGGCGGCGGTACAAAAGCGCCAGATTTGACCGTAAATAAAGGCTCAACTTCACAATAAAATTGCACCATTACACTCAAACGACCGTAATCCTTACCTCCAGGTTTGGCGGCCAGCCGGGTAACCACTTCCCGTTGCAGCATAAAATGCATATCTTCCAGAATACCCACCTGGCCTAGCAAATGAAACAATAGGGGTGTGGAGATATTATAGGGTAAATTACCAACTACCCGCAGTCGCCGATTGTCATGGGCAAGCGTACGAAAATCAAAGGTTAAGCTGTCCACATTGTGCAGACGCAAATTCCCTTCCGAGGCGCATCTTTCGATCAGGTAAGCGGCCAAATCTCGATCTAACTCAATCGCCTCAAGCTGCCCAAGACAATGCAGCAGAGGAAGAGTTAAAGCTCCCTGACCAGGGCCAATTTCCACCATTAAATCCCCCAGCTTAGGCTTAATTGCCCTAATTAGGCGCTCAATGACTTGTTGATCGTGGAGGAAATGCTGTCCAAATCGCTTGCGTGCTCGATGGCCCAGGAGATTCATAAAAATTGCGGCTGGAGACCGCCTCCTTTAGGGGGCTTCGGGGTGCCGTCTCTTGATTGATTGACTGACAAGAATATTCTATATTTGAGAGTATGAAGCTTGTCGCTAACCTCAAATTGAACCCGACGCCTGATCAAGAACGCGCTTTGCGTTTGACGCTTGAACGTTGTAATGTGGCATGTAACTGGCTTTCCGAACGGGCTTGGCAGACCAAGACCTTTCGGCAGTTCGATTTGCATAAAATCTCCTATCAAGACCTTCGCGTTAAATTTCAACTGTCCGCGCAAGTAGCGGTGCGTTGCATTGCCAAAGTAGCAGATGCTTATAAGCTGGATCAGAAAACTAAATGCACCTTTCGAAAGCATTCGGCCCAGCCTTATGATGATCGGATCTTGCGCTTTGTTACTGATGAGAAAGTCTCTCTCTGGCTGCTCTCTGGCAGAGAAAAGATTGGCTACGTGTGTGGCGATCACCAACACCAATTGCTTGCACACCGAAAAGGCGAGGTCGATTTGATGTTCGTGCGTGGCAAGTGGTATTTGGCCGCCGTGTGCGACTTTAACGATCCTAAGCTGAGTTTCGGTGTGTGGAATGCGGGCACAGCAACAACGCAGACCATAACGCCGCTGGCAACATTGCCAGAAGGGGTATCGTAACTGATCCTATGTTTGCGCATGAGTGTGTTCCTTGTGCAGTGGAAAGCCGTCTGCTTTAGCTGACGGAACAGTTACTTTGGCGGCTGCTGTCTCTCTGCCATTGCTAACGCCGCCTCCACAGCAGCTTGCAAGCTACCGCTTTCTACCGGGCCATTACCAGCAAGATCCAAAGCGGTGCCATGATCCACTGAAGTACGAATAATAGGCAGCCCCAAGGTAATATTGACCGCTTGCCCAAAACCTACATGTTTAAGCACGGGCAACCCCTGATCATGGTACATAGCGAGCACTGCATCCGCTTCTTTCAGGTAACGGGGCACAAACAAGGTATCCGCCGGCAAGGGTCCGAGTAACTGCATCCCCTGAGCCCGGAGAGTTGCCAGAACCGGCTCGATGATTTCCATCTCCTCACGCCCCAAATGCCCTCCCTCCCCTGCATGGGGATTCAAGCCGCAGACTAAAATACGCGGCTTGGAAATTCCAAAACGCCGCCTCAAATCCCCGTGCAGTATCCGCAGCGTCCCCTCCAATCCTTGGCGAGTGATCGCGGCACTGACCTCACGCAAGGGTAAATGGGTAGTGGCTAACGCAACCCGCAGTCCGGGTGCGGTCAACATCATCACTACTTGGGAGCGGTTGCACAACTGGGCTAAAAATTCAGTATGACCACTAAAAGACACGCCTGACTGATTGATAATCCCTTTATGGACGGGACCGGTAACCAAGGCGGAAAACTCTCCTTGCAAGCAACCTGCTACGCTGCGCCGCAAACACGCTAAAACATACGCCGTATTCCCTGGAGACAAACAGCCCGCGGTAACAGGGACGGGGGCTCGCAACGGGAGAACCTTCAATGTCCCGGAGACCCCTGGCTCCGGCGGCCGGGCAGGATCATAGGACTCAAACACCAGGGCTAACCCTCGCTGCTGCGCCCGTTGGCGTAGAACTTCTGGATCGGCCACCACAACCAACTCATATTCTCGCCGCTGGCAAGCCAATTGGATCGAGATATCCGGACCAATGCCAGCAGGCTCACCAGGAGTAAGGGCCAATCGCAGGCAAGCCATAATTAATTACTACCACCTCTTTCAGTTATCTACACGATACTCTACATAGGCTTCATCTCGAAGCTGACGGAGCCAATTTTCCAGTTCTTCTTCGACCTTACGCTGGTGAATCTCCGTCTTCGCTCGATTACGGTTAAATTCTTCGGTTACATTTTCTTGCCGCCGATCCAAAACTTGCACCACATGCCAGCCAAACTGAGTTTTAAAAGGTTCACTGATTTCCCCCGGCTCAAGGGAGCGCATCGCTTCTTCAAAACGAGGGATCATCTGTCCTGGACTGACCCAACCAAGATCGCCACCTTTCAAGGCACTGGCTTTATCATCAGAATGGGCCTGCGCCAGTTCAGAAAAATCATCGCCGCTTAAAATTCGCTGGCGTAGCTGGCTAAGCCGAAGCTGCACCTCCTGCTCGCTGGCCAATTCGTCGGCGCGAAGCAGAATATGGCGGGCCTGGGTCTGGGTAACGAGCTGCTGCCCCCCCTCACCTCGATACTCCAGGAGCTTTACGATGTGGAAACCGCTAGGGCTGCGAATGAGCTTACTTATTTCACCTACCTGAAGTTGAGGAACTACATCGACGAACAACGTGGGAAGCTGTCCCACTTTGCGCCAACCCAAATCGCCCCCCTCTAACGCTTGTTGCCCATCGGAGTAGGTGACCGCCACCTTCTGAAAATCCGTTCCTTCCCGCAGCTGCTGTAATACCTGCTCAGCCTTGGCCTTGGCCCCTTGAACCTGCTCCGGCGAAGCAGCTTCAGGCACTGTAATCAAAATATGGGCCAAATGATATTGAGCATCCTGGTTGCCGTGTTTTTTCTGGGTTGCCAAAAAATTATCGATCTCTGCCTTGCTCACGCTCACCCGGTCATTCACCTCCCGTTTATGGAGTTGGGAAATGATCAGCTCCTTACGGATATTCTCGCGAAAGTTAGGAAAATCATAACCATCTTGCTCTAAGACATTGCGAAATTGACTCAACGTGAGCCCATTATTCTGAGCAATCCGGCCCAAGGCTTCATTGAGGGTTTCATCACCCACCTGAATACCCGTGCGGGCAGCCAACTGTAGTTGCAACTGTTCCATGACCAACCGCTCCAATACCTGCCGCTCTAGCACATAGCCTGGAGGAAGTGACGTTCCCTGAGCCGCCAATTGGTCCTGAACGGTACGGACCATCTGCTCTAATTCGCTTTCCAGCACTATATCCTCATTCACTACCGCTACGATACGATCAAGGCTCATAGTCGCAAAACTACCCATAGTCCAAAATAGGACAACAATAGCAACCAGCACTTTTCCCATAGCTACTCCCTCATCTGCTCAGATGGTGAGATTACCAGCTACGATAAAAATTCCAATAACCATTACTGCATATTCACCAGTTAGAATTGTTCGCTATAGCCCAATACCGAGCGTTCTAGCAGCCTTTCCACGTTTTGGCCCACATTGCCTAATCCTTTTAACTCCAGTTGGACCAAAATCGAATTATTTCTGTCTCCCTCGATATTGGTAATATAGCTGCGGCCCACCAACCGTATTGCCCAGCAACAGCTGTCATATTCCACCCCCCCCAGCATTTCAAGGAGACGGCCATCGGTAATTGACTGATACCAGCGCCCCACCACATTCCAGTTATCCGCAATCGGATAGCGCCCAGAGACATCAACTTGTTCTAGAAAATCCCGGCGAAAACGGTAATTAATATTAAATAGACCGCCCTCATTGCCACGGTAGTGCAGCTCAGCCGCGCCTAGAGCAGTTTGTTCTGTATGAGGATCAAAACGCAATTCTCCTCGCAGGGACCACGCCTGGGCTAATCGAGCAGCTACTTCTCCAATAACCAGCGAGCTTGAATCTGTCTCCTCGGCAAAACCAGGCATTGTAACCTTACGATCACGAAAAAACTGAATCTGGCCAATAGATGCCCGAAGTAGCTCCGCCCCCGTATTGGACTGAAGCAAACGAGTCGTAACCGCCAGTGTAAGCTGATTGGCATCGTTAAGACGATCGGCGCCGGTAAAACGGTTGGGTTGGAAAAGCCGGCTGAAATAAAAATCCAGCGGGGCGCTATCAAAAACTGGAAGAGCTTCCTGGTTTTCAAAAGGGACATACAGATAGTAGGCGCGTGGCTCCAGCGTTTGGCGTACATCATTTCCCCACAAAGTTAGCGAACGCTCAAATATGGCCCCTGTATCCATGCTAAAAATAGGCAAGGTGCGGCTCAATGTACTGTCCGTGCCTGCAGGAGCATGCTCCAGAAAATAGCGGGTATCCCGCACACCGATGCTAGGCGTGAAGAAAGTGCCCGGAGTCCGAAAAGGCAAGCTCACAGTCGGCCAAAAATCTAAGCGCAACGCCCCCGTGGGCGGGCCGGCATCCCGACCAAAGCGTACTACTTCCCCGTGAAAATCCACATCCAGCCCTAACAACTGATCCGGGAAAAACCCGTCCACCAAGAATTGAGGCAAACGTTGATACGGCCGCGCGGAGGCGGGGATGCTCCGATCAATGGTTTGAAATCCTTGAAAACGCCCTAGGGCATTCCAGCCGTTGCCTTGATAGCCTATGTCCAAGGAATTATTTAAAACGGTGGTACTCGCAATACTCAAGCTATTCCCGAAATCCTCAAAATATCTATCGTCAGAAACAAGATTGAGATCAAGGTTGGTAAACCATCGCGGTCGGGGACTACCGCTGTGGCGATAGGAAAAAGCGCCGCGATAATCATCTCTTTTCGCATCATGGGGCAAAAAAGAACCCCTTATTCGACCGAAATTACTAGGATTAAGATAGCGCACTTCCCCCTCCATCATGGGGCCTCTCTGGGAGAGATAACGGGGAGTCAGGGTAGCATCCAGATTGGGCGCGATATTCCAATAATAGGGGGTGCTAGCATCTATGCCTGAATTACTGGATCTTCCGGCTGAAGGTACAAGAAAGCCGGATTTACGCCTGTCATCGATAGGAAAACGTAGAAAAGGGACATAGAACACCGTCGTATCCCAGAGTTTAAGGCGAGCGCCGCGAGCCCAACCCACCCCTTCTTCGTGATCCAAACTCACTCGATCCGCCTTCAACTGCCAAGCATGGTTTCCAATATCGCAAGTCGTAAAGGTGGCCTCCCGCAGCTCGGTCTTGATAGAACTCTCCCGTTCTACCTCCCCCGCCTCTCCACGGGCATGATAATCCCGCAGAAAATAACGGGCGTTTTCCGCCTCACCAATATCGGTCTCCAAATTTACTTTAGCGGAATCACTAATAACATCCATGGTGGCGTCCTGATAGCGCACATCGCCAAAAGCTTCCACAGTATCATTCGGCTTATCGTAAAACACCTCATCAGCATCTAACCACTGCCCCCGGCGTCTAAATTTAACATCGCCGCTAAAAACGGAGACCCCATCTTTTTCGGATTCGACTCGATCAGCCTCAACATTCACCGGCCCCCTAGGCTCAGGGTCTAGCAATTCCTCTGAAGCTGGTTCGATAAACGATCCGCACTTCTCCCACTGGGGTATCTGTGCCCGAGCTATAGGGACTAACCCTGACAGAAAGAAAAAAAGCCCCGCGAATAAAATAATGTTTTTTTTATGTTCCACACTGTATGAGTATTATTTAATGGTGCGTAAAAATCGCACAGAATACCCTGATCTTCAGAATTTATTAACAAATTACATGAAATTCTCAGTCTACAGCGGTGGTGAGCCAGCAAAAACCAGCACCCAAACCTTAGATTTAGCGAAAATGCTTTGCGTTTAACTATAAAAGAAATCTTGACATATTGCCGTCAAACACATATAGTGCACGTTTCTTTTGCAGGGGCCATAGCTCAGCTGGGAGAGCGCTTGCATGGCATGCAAGAGGTCGGCGGTTCGATCCCGCCTGGCTCCACCAGGTACCCGGTGCATCAAGGTGTATCACAAACCCAGGCAACAATAGAAACTGTCCCCATCGTCTAGACGGCCTAGGACACCGCCCTTTCACGGCGGTAACAGGGGTTCGAATCCCCTTGGGGACGCCACTTCAACGGCGCAGGAGAAATCTTGCGGTGCAGTACCCTGCTACTGACAATGAGCCACCACCCTACCATCAGCTCGATTACGTGGTCGGCGGTCCTCCATAGCCAGGCACCAAGAATGGCGGCAGTAAAACTAAAACAAAACACTCCTTCCAGCCAACGCCTATTAGGGAACAGCCGCGTTGATAGGATACTTATCCAGCGCAGTATTCTAGACAGCAACACAATCAATAAAATAGCTTCCATAAGCAATATTCTGACACTCATAAAATCCAAGATAACCAGAAGCGAAGTCTACGAAATGGCTATCGTATTAGAAATGCTCTCTGGGAAAGCATGCCCCTCGGTTCATCCCCACGCCTGTGGGGAACGGGGGGAAGTAGAAGTGATGGAAACCGATGATCTCGGTTCATCCCCACGCCTGTGGGGAACGGACTTATTCTAACTTTTTGTTAAATAAAACAAAAAGTGGTTCTTAAATTTCCACCGAGAAATTGACTGAACCGATAAGCCTTTTCGATAGTGTAGCAGTTCTTTTAATTCCTTATTTTTAAAGAGCATTTTCAGCCTGCTCTGGTGGATAAAATGAAACCAACTTTAAGCCATCAAGTTCTACCGGCATACGCCGATTTTGACCTAAAGTAGCAAAATCAAATCCAGACTCTGTATTTGTGCTCCAGATCATAACTGCATTGCCTTCCTCGATGCCCTCCTCTACTTGCCGCCAGATCATCTCCCGCACTCGACGAGATAAATCACCTACATAAACACCAGCCCGCGCCTCCAACAACCAGAGGGCCAAACGGCCACGCAGCCGAGGCGGAGCATTCTCAACTACGATGACCAGCATCACCAATACTCTTTGAGTTGGGAATGGCCACAGGAACAGCTTCCTCTGGAGTGGGTGGCAGCGCTAACTCACCGGCGGCAAGGATTTCCTCAATAGCGGGGATAATTTTTGCCAATAGCTTAGTCTGACGAAAAATATCTCGGCAAGCCAAACGCACCTGACGTTCACATCCGCCATGTAGTTTTTTGGCGGCAACCTGAAAAGCGGCGGGAATCACGGTATCAAACTTAAATATATCCGCAATATCATAAACAAATGAGAGGGGTTTGCCCGTATGAATAAAACCGACCGCCGGTGCATATCCAGCAGCCAACACCGCCGCTTCGGTGACACCGTAGAGACAAGCGTTGGCCGCGCTGACACAACGATTGAGCGAATCGCTACTATCCCAGTTGTGGGGATCGTACTGACGTTTCTCCCACTGCAAGCCATAGCGCTTAGCCAGCAGTTGGTACATCTTTCTTACCCTTGCTCCCTCGATCCCCCGCAACTGCTCGATGCTGCGCCGCTCCGGCGGTTTCTCATTGAACCTAATCTCGTACATTTTACGCACGACCTTGAGCCGCGCTGTATCATCCAGGGCCAGTTTAGCCTGATACAGTAAACGGTCGGCGCGCGCCCCGCCGGGCTGGCCCGAGGCGTATAGTCGCACGCCCGCCTCCCCGATCCATACCAGCAAGGTTCCGACCCGGGCCGCCAAGGCAGCGGCCGCGTGGGAAACCCGCGTCCCTGGCTCCAGCATAAGGCAAGCGACGGACCCCACCGGAATATGGGTACGAATGCCGGTTTTGTCGATAACCACAAAGGCTCCATCGAGCACATCAATTCGGCCGTATTCGATAAAAATTATCGACACCCGCTCTTTCATTTGTATAGGCTTAAGAGGAGGTAGCATGGGTTAAATCCTCGCCAGACTCAAAAGACCACAGCCAAAAGCTTTGGCGGGGCCAATTCCCGTTTGGATCAACGCCGCCAAAACACGGGGATTAACTACCTGGAAGACCCCATCAAAGGTAACGGTCACCAATTTACCAGCCTTGCCATTTTTTCTAAAATATAAGGGTGGCCGCAGCGTTGGGATAACGCTCTCTAACATTGCAGCCCCACTCAGCTTGCGTGATAACCATGCTTCTTGCTGTTCCTCCTGTAGCAACGGCACCCGGCATGACTTCACCACCCCTTTCCGATTTAGCCGGCCTTCACCGTCGCGAATGGTTTTGATGGGATTGGCGATAAGCCGGAAGCGCAAAAACTGGCCACTATGCAGGGAAAGTGGATAGTCCCGGCGAGCTACGACTCTAATACCTGCGGCCGCCTCCCCTGGGGCTGCTTCTGATTGCAGCAGCAATTGGACGTTTTGACCTGGTCGGGGGCATTCCATTCGAAATAAAAAACTGCGCTCGGCAACTCCCTGGCCCGGAAACAGTTGCCAGAGAGAGCGATGCCATTGATAGGGATCGCGGGCATAGCGCCAGTCGATTTCAATCTTGCTCAGGTACATGGCTTTCCCCTCGGCTACTGGAGTGGATATAGGCCCGTCGACTAGCAAACTGTCGGGGCCGAACGATGATGGGCTCATCCCGAAGGCGCAATTGCGGTAACTCAGCTTCCCCTTCCTCGCTATAGATCACGCCGCCTAAGGGTTCGACGAGACTTAAGGCAGCAAGACTATCAGCCGCCTCAACGACGGCTTCGAACAACGGTCGCTGCAAAGGACAACTGCGCCGGCCTAGATAAGGCGTAAACACTGGTTGCTGCACTGCCTGAATCAGCGCAGCCAAGGGAATAGGGGCTGCCGCCGCTGCTTTCACGGCGACCGTGAAGGAAGCGTCACACAGGTATTCCCGCCGGGAGACCACGGGATAGTGGCTAATTTTTCCCCCAACCTTGCGGGCATCGAGAACCGTATGAAAATCGGCCAGCTTAACGGGAGAGAAGGTGCGCTCATCTGCCCGCACGGAAAAGCGTATACTCTGGGCCAAGGCTAATTGCCCGGCCTCGTCGTCCCGGCGCAGGCCCAGGCAGGCCCCCAGCAACCCCAGCAATCCACTACGGCTAGGAAAGTTCAAGCTTGGGCGGTAAACCTCATAGGTATGGCTGCCCCAAGCTTGCATCATGCCGGCAAGCTTTAGCATTAAAAAGGATTGCATGCTGGCCTCCTAGGAAAGCGGGTTTCCATGCCTCACCCAATCGGCCAATCCTGCCAGAGTATCATGGTATGCCATCTTCTCTGGCAGGGTGCCGGGGCTGGCCAGGGTAAACAAGGCCGCCTGCTCATCTAGTCCGTACCCGCGATGCATCTGTTGCCAATATTGCAATAATTTATCCACCGAGGGTTCCTTGAAACCGCCCGCCTTACCCTTTTGCACGGGAGCCTCGAAGGCGTTGGCGAGCGATACCGGGATATCGGCGAAACTCACCAGGACGCAATCAGCCAGATTATGGGCAGCAAAGCTCTGCTGTTTGGCGGACGGCACCACCGTGGCTAGCAGATGGGCCAAATGCTTAGCGATCTCCAGTGCCCGCTCCCGTGGAGTACCGCCAAGATTTTCCTGTAATTGCTGGATATTCAAGCTGGCATAGCGGTAAAAAACTCCACTGGAAAACTCTTGGGTATTGAGATGCCCCGCCCCTATCTCACCGGCATCGGCTACGAGATCATCCACGGCAGTAAACCAGTCGATGTCGCTGTCCACGGCATGGGTAGTCATGGCATGGGCCACCGCCAGAGCGCCATCCACTGGCGTCATAATCCCCGAGGTGGTCATGCGCCCGGAAAGGGCGATGTCAAGCCCTTGGGAAGTTGCCGCGCGGAATTCGGCGGATTCTTTAGCAATTTTTTTAGCGAGTTTTTTATTGTCAAATCCTTCTTCAGTCTCGCCCATCTTGATCGCCTCGCAGTATTTAGCCACTTCGGCGACCACCCAGGGCGCAACCGCGTCAGCTTCCGTATCATCAGCAATGCCTTCCTTGTCCGATAGCCATTGAATAGCTTTGATGACCAAGTCCTGGGAATAACGATCCTCCAATTCATGAACGCACTTTTTAGTAAACCGGCCCAGCTCTCGAGTCCTCACCGAGGGTTTTCCCAGGTATTCCCGATAGTAATCACTATGGCGGATAGCCCGTTTCAGGCTTTGGCTGGAGATACGCACCCGCCGCACGCCACCAAAAACCGCGGATTTTTGCATGTTCATGTCATCCCGGTTGAGGCAAGAAGGGCTGTGGGAGATCAGCACATGGAAATTAATAAAATTTTTCATTACCTATTACTCTTCGCATTATGGGCTTATCAGGCCGCGGATTCACCGCTATGGACAAGGTAAAACTCTTCCAGCAGGCGGCGCTTGTCCTCTGGCCGCCAAAAATAGAGTTGCCAGCCAAATCGCTGCCAATTCACTGTAGGCTCTACCTGTTGTAGTAAACGGCGCAGCTGGAGGAGATCATTAGGAGAAGTGCTGCGAATGACCTGGAACAGGCGTTGCTCATGGATACGGTGCTTTGCCAATTGCGCTCCCAAGGGGAGCGCCTCATGGGCATGTTTGAGCCAAGGCAGGCAAAATGCTACCCGCAGCCATTTTTCAGAGGCCCTTTGTCCTGGAAGCAGCCGGTAAAAACCAGGGATGCTGGCCAAACCTTCCGGCGAGCGCACCCGGCGCAGCTCGGCCCGTGGGCCATTAGCAAGTTGCTCGTACCTGAAGCGCAGGGCAGCGAAATCAATGGACGTCGACATGATGAGTCTCCTTTAGCTGAGCTAATTCCTTATGAAATTTCGATCTCCCGGCGGCAATGGCGTGGATCAACTCCGGATCGTGCTGATAAGGAGCGATAGCCTCTTCGTATAGCTGTCTGGCTAGTGTTACCAGGCGAGCAATAAAAGTAGCCTTCTGCGCCTGGAAAGCGCTAACATCCAATTCCCGCAGGCTGGCATGCACCACCGGCTCGCTCAGGGCATAGAAACGGGCTTCCGCTGGTTCATGGACTTTCACTCCTAAGCCCTTGAATACGTTCTTTTGGCCTTTTACCGCCCAATACAAGCTGCCGCGCAGCAGTTGCTTGATTTCTAACCCAACCTGGACCAGCTGCGCCAGTTGCTCACCGCCTTCCTCCCATCCGGGAGAAAAGCTGAACAGCTCATGACGGCGCTCAATAACATTGGCTTGTTTATTGCGATAGCCGCCCACCAGCAGTTGCAACCGGCGACCTCTGCCCATGCTACGCTGCCGCCGGCTGCTTACCACGGCCGCCGGAGTATGTCCCTCCTTATCGCCCGTTTTGTCGATCAGGAATTGTGTTAATCGAGTCCAGGCCGGAGCGGTAGTGGTAAAGGAGGCATAACGTTCTTCCTTCTCTCCTTTAGCCAATTTAAATAGCCGGGGGCTATGGGGAGCCAGAGACCCTTGAACTCGTAGCGGAATTTTTCTTTGTTAAAACCCGAATAGCGCCGTTCCACCTTGGCCCCACAGTGATCGCAAGCACCGCCCGACTCCGGCAGCAATTCAATGCGGGCCGGCTGCCAAAAGAGTCCCCGCAGCAGGCCAATTTGATTCCCATATAATTTTTGACCTGCCCGAATAGGCTCCACCCAAACTGGCCGGTCTGGAGTCATTCCCCCATAGAGGCATAATTCACTTTCAGGCAAAACATTTTCCCAAATACACCGGCGCAGCTTGGGGGAATCAATCAGGGTGGTGATCGGCGCGCTGCCCCGCAAGCTCCCTTTGAAGCCACCGCCGAAGCTGGGGCAATTATTGGCTTGATTAAAAATCCCGATAGCCGCGCAGCCACCGCATACTGTTTTGATTTCGCCCTCGGCATTGAAAAAAGCCTGATTATTGCCTTCAGGCAAACCAATAAAGAGCTTTTGAATCGGTGTAACCTCGGCGGCCTGTACCCCCCGCGTTTGCATGAACGGCGTGTCCGGGTGCTCCAGATCGAACCAGTCCCGATAATCTGCAATACCCTGCTGGAATTCCGCCTCGCTCAGCGGGGTTTTAATCCGTACCCGCAAGGTCCGCTGATCAGCGGGGGTAAACAATACCTGGGTCAGGCTGACCAATAATTGCAGGCAGGCCAATTCCATATCATCCCGGGACAGCGCCAGATCCCCATCAGCTTCCTGGCATAGCAACGCCTGGAGGTTGATTGGCCGAAAAGCTTTATCGTCCAATACCGGAATCCAAGGATCGGTGAGTAAATTCATATTTTTTCTCTCTCCAGGCCAAACTCCCGGCTGTAGCGGAGTCGAACCGAATCCAAAAAAACTTCCCAGATCCCTTCTTCTATCGGTTCCATAGCCAGAATATGGAGTCCAGTATCCTCGGCGGGTGGTAGCCATTGATTCCAACTACTGGGAACGGCAACGGTTTGTTGATTTAACACCTCGGCTTTCTCCCACTCGGAAAGCTGACTGAGCAGGTCGCCATCGAGCAAAGCCAAACCATCGGCGGTATTTTGTACGGGCAACATATTCAGCTGTTGCTCGCCATCACGGGTCAATACCCGAATTTTATTGTCCTCATCCTTAAAGGGCTTCATCCGAGTATTGACTAAACTACGGGCCGCCTGGGCTTGAGCCCATCGTTCCGCCATAAAACCGTCATAGGCTTCAAGAATACTCTCCGGCTCATCGGGCCACGCTTGCTCGGCATAAACCGATTCGATCCAGTCCCGGTAAGCTTCGGGAAAGGTCATTTGGCCATTGGCCTGCTGCAATCGCTGCTCGGTCCGCCATAACACCCGGCGGTTGGCGTAAATCACCCCATGCGGACCGTAGTCAGCGGCTTCCGGTAATAGCACCGTACAGCGAGGCTCCCCATAACCGTCAGGGCGAGGTCGGGAATGACGGTGCAGCCGTCCTAGCCGCTGGAACAAGAGATCCACCGGGCAAAGCTGGGTCACCATCCAATCGAAATCCAGATCCAGACTTTGCTCAATCACCTGGGTAGCGACCAGGATGCGTCCCTTGTCACGAAGTCCTTCCTTGCCATATTGGCTAAGCACTTGCTGTTCCTTGGCCAACCGGTCGCGAAAGCGGAACCGGGCATGAAATAGATCCACCGGCACCTGAGTCTGCGCCCGTAACTGCTTGGCAAGGCGCTGAGCATCATCCACCAGGTTGCAAATCACTGCGACCTGGGCCCCAGCAGTAGCCGCCGCGATGATATGGTAGCGCAAGCCTGCATCCGGCGAAGCGCCGGGCAAACGCAGGCAGTCCAGGCCAACAGTGCGCGGCCTGGGCATTTCCGCCTCTGCTGGACGCCATGTTTGTGGCCCTTCATTAGCCCCCAGATAAGTAACCAGGGGATAGGGGGCTTCTTCTTCAAGCGAAGCTTTCGGCTGCCAGGCAGCGGCTAATTGCTGGCGCTGAGGATAAGGCAGGGTAGCCGACAGGAGAATAGCGGAACCACCCCCCGCCCGTTGCTGGGATAGCACCGCCTCGAGTAAACCGTACATATAACTATCGTAGGCATGCACCTCATCGACGATCAGCACGCTTTTACCCACCCCAAAACCGCGCACAAACTTGTGCTTGACCGGCAGTACGCTAATGAGTACTTGATCGATAGTGCAAACTCCAATCTGCCCGAGAAATACCCGCTTGCGACTCTGGACCAGCCATTCCGCGCACTGCACCAGGGCTTCTTCACGAGCTTGGGCGGTATGGGGTCGGACCGCTTCCTTAAGGGCGATAAAATCCGGATTGTAGCGGGCCTTGCCGTGGGCTAGTACGAGGCTGGAATCGTTTTCTGGGAAAAGTATCCCAGCAATGCTCTCCAAACGTTTAAGCATGGCATTGGCGGTAGCCTGAGTGGGCAAGGCAAACACGATGCTGTCGGCAAGGCCGGCCGCCAGAAGCTTTGATGCATACGCCAGGGCTGCTTCTGTTTTACCGGAACCGGTGGGGGCTTCGATAATGGTCAACCCGGCTTCGGTCGGCAAGGACTCCACGAGAGTCTGGACTTGATGGGGGATAAAAGTTGGAAAAACAACAGGCATGCCCCCCGTGTTAGAGGTATCCGGCAGATGCCGCTGTCCTGTAGAACCCGGGCCGCGTTCTCCTGCCGTCGCTCCCAATAGAGCAACTCCTCCTCCTGCTGGTTATGGTAGGGAAAATAGCGGGGATCGCTGTTGGAGCCGAGCCAATCGCAAACCGCGCAAAACCCGGCCAGTAAAGGAGAAAGGGCCGGAGGTTGATCCTGCAAGGAGAGACCCGCAGGGTGTAGAAACCATGCTTCCAAGCTCCTGACCCACTCCCGCCGGGCAACACGGTCCATGGCTCGGATTTCTTTAGGGATATCCGCTACATTAGGGCTCTCCACCTCCTCCGGCAGAACCCCATGATGCCCGGTAACCGCGGATAGCCAGGGTATCCATGCTTCCCCATAGTCATACCAGGCATCTTCATCCTCTCCGTCAAAGCCGATGTAGTTGGGCAACTCCGCCAAACCCCAACGGAAACCCTCGGGGCCATGCCAGTAGTTTTGAGTGGGAATCTTGAGCCATAAAGACTCCGGCCAAGGATCGTACGTTTTCAGGCCACGTACTGCCTCTAGCGCCTTGGCCTAAAACCGCACATCGAGCTTGCCCAGATCATGCAATCCGAGGAAGAACAGTACCCAAGCCAAGAAATGCTGAGCAGTCTCGCTATTAGCGCCCCCAAGAGATCTTGTTAGTGACTGACTGCTGGCCAGGCAGAAGCTACCGCGACCACATCCAGGGAATGGTAGACAAAAGGGTGGCAGTTATTTTCTCCTTTATCCGTGCTAGCTTGCGCTTTCCCCCAGTACTTCCACAGCATCACCTACTCCTTGCTTGCATTGATTGTCCAAGCTATCGGCGGAGTGCGGCAAAATAAAACCTTCTTCGGCAAGCGGGGATAGCAATACGACTAGCCAGGATTCAGGCTAACAGCATCAGAAAAGATAGGGAACCTAGCCGGTTGCCTACCAAATTATCGGCGAAAACGATCTGCGAAGAAAATACAGCGCCCTTCCCGCCCATCGGCGTTCTTGCTCGATTTGTTCACGCTGGACACGAATTTTGGCTTCTTGGTTTTCCAGGGTTTCCAATAACTGGCTTTTTTCCTGCTCATATTGCGCCCTCAGCTGATCAAGTTCAGTACGTTTTGGGGAACGAAAATCCGAAGCGTTACGCCCCGTCACCAAAGCTGCCCGGTGAGCGAGCAAATCTAAAATTAACTCCCGTTTAACTGCTGGAGTTAGTTCATAGGCCAGTCCTAAACCTGCAGGTAGGGCCTTGATCCGGGCTATTTCCTGATCGATCAAACGCAAGTGCTCAGCCACCAAGGTTTGGCAATTTACAGACGGTCCACGCCTTTTCAATGCCCTTTGTACCTCCTTAGCTGGCACAGCTTGGACTCCCAGGGGCGGCTGATAACCATATCTCACTATGTCCGAGGCGTCAGTCCAACGGTAGAGTGTTGCAGCGGTTGCCGGCTGGAGGATAATACAACCAAGGCTTAACAATAAGCCCAATATCCAACGTTTTCTATTCATTTTTCCACCTCAACGCTCCCCCAGTAGGAGAGAAAAAATTATTCATTTTTGAGCTTAAATAATTCAAGTGGGAACAGCAAACGAGAGACTAGCCAGGCGAAGTTATTTTGACATTATAGTTTTTAGTATCTACTCTTTTTTTATTCCTCCTCTCCTAAGTACTAACCATTAATATGCAGCAGCCACACCCAACACGGCACCTTTTTTTCATTACGCTTCATTGGATATTGGTTCTGCTAGTCCTTGCGCTAATAGGTCTGGGAGGGTACCTCCAATACTTGCCGCCTACAGCCCCGAAGCAAGCATTTTTTGTCAATCTCCATATCTCGCTAGGATTGACAAGCATGATATTAGTCGTTTTTCAAATTTTGCTATGGCTAATATTGGGCAGACCTCAACCTTCGGAAACTACTTCCCACTGGCAACGCGCCCTCACCCGCAATCTATACATTTTGTTTTATGCGTGCGTAATAATTTTGGGAATCAGCGGTTTTTTTCAGGCCACCGCCAGCGGCGTTTCTATTAAATTCTGGGGTCTGCCGATTCCTGTTGGGAAAGGAGAAGATGCTGATTTAGCAAAATTTTACGAGGCATTACATGAGATTTCAGCACTTGCCTTAGTCGTCTTGGTGGTTATCTGGGTAGGCGTTATTTTGCTAAAAACCTATCAGCAAAATAAAATTTTTTATGGCAAAACACTCTCTCATAGAATCAAATCAAAAGTGGCATCACCACCTCTTTCCAAAGCAATTCTGAGATTAGTCAAAAATCTCCGTCTGCTTGGATGGATGGCTTTCTGGATACAATTCGGACTTGCAATCGCGGCCGCGTTACTATTGCTTTTTACTACCTCAGGCCAATCCCTTTCTCCAAACGAACTGAGTAGCGGCCTTACTTGGGCGGTTTATGATTTTATTATCCTTTGTTTAACTACCCTCTTTTTCTTTTATTATACCCGGCTGGCTAAAAAAATTACTTTGGAGCCGGATCATTATATTAATCTGAAAAAAAAATCCTCTCCCTGGTTTTTAAGACTCAGCTATAAAACCAGCCTGCTGGGAATGCTTGTTAGTTTCATTGGTATTGGCACGAGGGTAGTGTTCCAGATCTGGAGGTTCCAAGTTTACACTTGCACACCAAATTCATATCGATTAATAAAAAGCCCAATGACAATATCATGCATTTGGCGTGTTTTGGAAAAGCAGATCGTTTTGCGTGCCAATCGTTTAATGCGGGTGCGCAAGGTGAGATGTTTTCTTTCTATTTTTTGGGTATGTTGTTTGCCGATGTGGTGTCTCTTACTGTCCAGATGGCGCTGATACGTGCCCCAGTCATCGGTATAAAAATGGGTGATTCCAAAAGGTTCAAGAAGTCTTTTGAGTTTCAAAAAGACGGTATCTTGATGGGTTCCCAAAACGTAGGCCAGCACCTGCCCACTGCGATGATCGATGGCATGCCACAACCAGCGTGGGTTAGTTTTCTTTCCCACAAAACTCCACATTTCATCGACTTCCGCTTCCTCAACCCGCAACACCTGCACTTCTACCTGCTCTGCAGGCAAACGCTTCAACAGCGCGGGGTTGACCGACTCAAGACGGGACTCTTTTTTTTTAGCTCCTTGAGCACCGTGTGGGGACTGATCTCTAAAACCCGCGCCGTATCTCGTATCCCACTCCCGTTCAGCGTCATCTCGATAATCTGCTGCTTGACTTGTGGCAAACGACCCTTATACACATAATCCAAGCGAAAGGAGCGATGGGCGCAGGCTTCATTCTGGCATAAATAACGCTGCTCTCCGCTCTCACTCCTTCCCCTTTTGACTACTCGATCGCTTTGGCAATAGGGACAATGCACGGGGAGAAGCACCATCGGAGCCTCCTGTTTTTTCTTCTTTGAGTTCATTGGATGAGCTGATAGGCTTAGCCTAGCATTAATTTAATAAATTCTCCTAATTTAAAACACGACCGGAGATTTTCCTGCGGGAGTTGATCTCCAATGGGGCTGATGCGGCAGATAAGTTACGTTTTGAGGCCCTGACGGATGATGCCCTCTATGAGGATGACAGTGTCCTGCATATTCGCCTCGGTTATGACAAAGACAAGCGCACCCTTACTATCGCTGATAATGGTATTGGTATGGGGCGCCAGGAGGTGGTGGATAATATTGGCACGATTGCCAAGTCGGGTACCCGCGCCTTTCTGGAAAGCCTGTCCGGCGATCAGGCTAAGGATGCGCGACTCATCGGACAATTTGGCGTGGGTTTCTACTCTGCCTTCATTGTGGCTGATAAGGTTGTTCTGGAAACACGACGGGCGGGGCTCGGCCCGGAACATGGGGTACGCTGGGAATCCGACGGGGCAGGCAATTACACTATTGAGACCATCGAGAAGGAGACGCGGGGAACGGTGGTAACGCTGCATCTGCGGGAAGAGGAAGATGAATTTCTGGATGGCTGGCGTTTGCGCCATATTGTCACTCGCTACTCGGATCATATTGATTTACCCATTGAAATGAAAAGGGAAACGGGAGGCGAGGAGAAGTCCGAGGAGAGCCACGGGGAGTGGGAGCAAATCAATAAAGCCACCGCTCTTTGGACTTTATCTAAAAACGACATCAAGGATGAGGAATATCAGGCTTTCTACAAACATGTTGCCCATGACTTTGAGGAGCCCCTAGCTTGGACTCATAACCGCGTTGAAGGTAAGCTAGAGTATACCTCGCTGTTGTTTATTCCACGCCGGGCGCCATTTGATCTCTGGGAGCGGGATCGAACGCAGGGTATCAAGCTTTATGTGCAACGGGTCTTTATCATGGACGACACCGAGCAGCTCATGCCCCGCTATCTTCGTTTTGTGCGGGGAGTCGTGGATTCCAACGATTTACCTCTGAATATTTCCCGTGAAATCCTCCAGAATAATCGGGTGATCGATAGCATTCGTGCTGGTTCGGTTAAAAAAATTCTAGGTTTACTGGAGGATATGGCGAAGCATGAAGCCCAAAAATACCAAGATTTCTGGAAAGAATTTGGGCAAGTCATGAAGGAAGGGGTGGGGGAAGATACCAGTAACCGAGAGCAGATAGCCCGATTGCTACGTTTTGCCTCTACCCATCATGATACGGCGGAACAAACTGTCTCGCTGGCTGATTATCTAGCGCGGATGAAAGAAGGGCAGGACAAAATCTACTACATTACGGCGGATAACTTTCTGGCTGCTAAAAGCAGTCCTCATCTGGAAGTGTTCCGTAAAAAGGGCATTGAAGTCTTGCTGTTATCCGATCGCGTGGATGAATGGTGGGTGGTTTCCCTGCCTGAGTTTGAAGGGAAATCCCTGCAATCAGTCACCAAAGGCGAGCTTGATTTGGGCCACTTGGAAGATGAGCAGGAAAAACAGCAGCAAAAAGAAGTGGAAGAAGATTTTCAAAACCTCGTTGAGAGGGTTAAGAAAAACCTGGGAGATAAGGTTAAAGAAGTGCGTGTAACCCATCGTTTAACGGATTCTCCAGTCTGTTTAGTGGTTGAACAGCATGACATGAGCGGCTATCTCGAGCGTCTTTTGAAGGAGGCGGGCCAGCAAGCGCCTCATATCCAACCTATTCTTGAGCTCAATCCACTTCATCCCATGATTGTTCGTCTTAAAGGGGAGGAGTCAGAGGAAAATTTTAGTGATTGGGCCAACTTGTTATTCGAGCAGGCATTGCTTGCCGAAGGGGGACGGCTTGAAGAACCTGCCTTGTTCGTTAAACGCCTAAATAGTCTGCTCTTGGCAATGGCGGGCTAGATAGGTAAGTATTGAAAGCGGCTTTCCGCTGGAAGCTTAACTATGGCGACACGGGAGCCGATGGTGTTTATTGTCGATGATGAGGCTGCGGTCAGAAACTCATTGGGTTTGTCGCTTCAGTCCGTAGGCTATCGCGTAAAGATCTGCGAATCTGCTGAAGTTTTTCTTAAAGTTTATGAGCCCAATCAGCCGGGTTGTATTATTTTGGATGTTCATATGCCCGAGAGCACAGGATTGGATCTACAAGCCTATTTGGCCTCCGAGCAGATCCTTATTCCTGTTATTTTTATCACGGGACAAGCGGATGTGCCTACCGTGGTACGGGCTGTGAAGCAGGGCGCGGTGGATTTCTTGTTGAAACCTTTTGATTTTGAGACCCTACTGCGGTCTATTCAGGAAGCAATTGAGCTAGACCAAATTAGGCGGACCGAGCGCGTTCAACGGGATACTATCGAAAAGCGATTGGCTTCCCTGACTCCCCGGGAAAGAGATGTTTTGGATAAAGTTATCGAAGGAAAGCTCAATAAAGTGATTGCTGCTGAATTGGGAGTGAGTATCCGCACGGTGGAAATCCACCGTGCCCGCCTTATGGCTAAGATGAAAGTCAGGCGCCCTACTGAACTGGCCCGTCTCGTACTTAAGCTTCGGCGTTCCTCGTAGGATGTGCTGATCCAGCAGTTAAAAATGCTAACTGGGATTGCCGGAGGGATGCGGGTGAGGCCAGCGTTGCGCCAGATCCGCAAGCGTAATTTGGTTAAGAAAATCGTAAAGTCGCGTGCTGAAATCATGCCAAAGGCGTTCCGCTTCACTTACGGAATTGGTGGCAATGGCTAAAGGGTTGAGCTTGCCTGGTTGTTTATCCACTGCGGCAATAATTTCCGCAATGGTAATTTTCTCGGCAGTGCGTGTAAGGTGATAGCCTCCTCCTGGCCCACGTATTCCTTCCACTAAGCCATGGTGGCGTAGGCTGGCGAATATTTGTTCTAGATAAGAAACAGAAATATTGTCTAGTTGGGCAATGTCTCCCAAAGTAACTGTTTCTTGCTGTTTGACTAAGGCCAAATTCATCATCGCGCTGATGGCGTAACGGGGGCGGTTGGAAAATCTCATAGGCAGCTAATTGCATTACTGTACTTGCTAAAATAGTAGCACAAAAAGGACCAAAAAATAATGAATGCCCTGATTGTAAAATTTGAATCACCATCTTGGATGGAATAGGGTCGCCGTGGAATTTAAGGTTACCGAATCTATTGAAACCGTTGCCTCTGGGCAGTGGAATGCCTTGGAGGGAACCGATAATCCTTTTTTACGTTATGAATTTCTAAGCGCTCTTGAGCGTTACGGTTGTGTAGGTGCCCATGTAGGCTGGCTGCCGCGCTATCTTCTCGCTGAAGATCGCCCAGGGAGCCTGATTGGCGCGGTACCCTTATATCTCAAATATAACTCATTTGGCGAGTTCGTATTCGATGGGTCTTGGGTGGACGCTTGGGAGCGGGCAGGGCAGCATTATTACCCCAAACTGGTCGTTGCTGTACCCTTTAGTCCTGTAACGGGTCCACGGCTGCTTTTAAAGCCGGGAGCGGATGAAGCAATGGTCGACGAGCTTATCCAAATGACGATTAGGTTAGCAAGGAAAGGGGGAATCTCTTCCCTTCATTGGTTATTTCCTCATCAAAAAGATAGAAAACGGCTAGCAAATTGTGGCTTCCTGCTGCGCCAGGGTTATCAATTTCACTGGCATAACCGAGATTATCGGGACTTCAATGCTTTTTTGGAAACCTTAACCTCCAAGCGTCGCAAGGAGGTCAGGCGAGAGCGCCGTCAGGCCCAAACTCGAGGAACAGAGATTAAGGTTATCCACGGGAGCGAGGTTACCGATTTAGAATGGCGCGCTATGTATCGATTTTATCGGTCAACTTTTAATGCCAAAGGGAATTATCCTGCCCTTACGTTGCCATTTTTTAAGTCTCTGGGGCAAACAATGGGACAAGCTGTGGTACTGGCCTTGGCCGTGCGCGCAGGTGCTCCTATTGCGGGGGCTTTGTATCTACGAAGCCAGGACACGCTTTACGGTCGCTATTGGGGATGTAGCGAGCACTTGGCGGGTATGCACTTTGAGTTGTGCTATTACTGCGGCCTGGACTATTGTATTGAGCACCGTTTACGCTGTTTCGAGCCTGGTGCTCAGGGAGAACATAAGATAAGCAGAGGTTTTTTGCCTACGCTTACTTGGTCTGCCCATTGGTTTAAAGACCCTGTTTTTCGTGCTGCCGTTGCTGATTTTATTACCCGAGAACGTTGCCTGATAAAGGGGACGATAATAGCATTAGAAGCCGGTGGTCCTTATCGGCGCTCATGAGAGCTCGGGACATAGCGAAGATGCCCGAGAATTTCAAAAAAATGGTAGTAGCCTTGAGCAATGCCTAATTTATTGTTGAAATTATTGGTTAGCTGGGCATTAGTTTTAGCCAATCCATTGGTTGAAGCAGCACCATCCACTGAATTTCCCTACGAACTTATCATCATAAAGTCAAAACGATTGCTTATTGTCAAAAAGGGGAGGCAGATCATTAAAAGATACCATGCCGCTTTTGGCCGAGGAGGTGTGGGTGGAAAGCGTGTTGAAGGAGATAAACATACCCCCGAAGGAAACTATGAGGTAGTTGGTTTTTGGCCAAGTCATAAATTTCATTATTTTATACATCTCGATTACCCAAGCCGTGGGGACGCTTTGGTTGGATATAAAAAAGGTCTGATTTCACGGCAGGAGTTGCTCCATATTTATCGAGCCCAGCAAGAGAAAAATGGTATTCCGCCACAGCAGACCCGGCTGGGTGGATTTATTGGAATCCATGGGATCGGCGTGGAAACCAGGAAAAAACTCATGATTCATCGCAATTTTGATTGGACTCGCGGTTGTGTTGCCCTTACTAATACGGAAATTGATGAGCTGCGGCAATTTATACAGCTGGGAACGCCGGTGACTATTCTTAATGGATTTGATGATAAAGATCTGCTTGCGGGTATTAAAGCAGAGTTAAGTGTTTTCTTGACCAACTAAATAGATAGATAAGGAAATACATGAAGTTTGAAATTTTGCCTGTTACCCGGTTTATGCAGAACTGTACTTTGCTTAGCTGCGCAGAGAGTGGCAAGGCAGCAGTGGTAGATCCTGGCGGTGATGTGGAGAAAATATTAGAAAAGGTTGAAGTCAACCGTTTAAAGATAGAAAAAGTTCTGCTGACTCATGGTCACATCGATCATGCTGGCGGTGCGGGCGAGCTGGCGCACCGACTAGAGGTGCCTATTGAAGGTCCCCAGATAGAAGATGAATTCTGGATTAATTCTCTGCCAGCACAAAGTGAGATGTTTGGTTTTCCTCCGGTTAAGGCTTTCGTGCCTGATCGTTGGCTGGAGCAGAGGGATACGGTCTCCTTTGGTAAGGTAGTACTTAATGTTTATCATTGCCCAGGGCACACACCGGGGCATGTGATTTTTTTTCATCCAGACAGCCGCCTTGCCCTCGTTGGAGACGTACTGTTTAAAGGTTCCATTGGTCGTACTGATTTTCCTCGGGGCGATTATGACGCGCTCATCCGCTCTATTCGCGAGCGCCTATTTCCTTTGGGAGATGAAGTTCGGTTTATTCCGGGGCATGGCCCTATGTCTACTTTCGGAGAAGAGCGGCAATCAAATCCCTTTGTTGGGGAAAAAACTTATGTTGGGGAAAAAACTTATTAAGTGAGGGCTTAAGCGGCTGATGGGTGTAGGCGATAAGCCCAGCGACCAGGTTGACCATGAAATTAGTAATGCTGCGATGGCGGCTGTGCTCAATTTGGGAAATATTTTTGAGTTGATCATGAATGGTCTCAATAAAAGAGCGCCTGCGCAGCAAGAGTTTATCGAACAGCGGCAAGAGCCGATTACGCATATTTTTGCGAATGGGGGTTATCAGCTGGAGGCCCTTCTCAAAAAGGGCCTGAAATAAGTGTTTTGAAAGGTAGCCTTTATCGCCAAAGAGTTTTCCTGAGAGGCCCTTGGTGAGATGGGGCACGGGGTGGCGGTCATCGACGTTGCCGGGGGTCACGTGGAAAGCGCGCAGCTCACCCCGATATCATTGACCACTAAATGCAGTTTAAAGCCGTAAAACCAGCCCATGGAGGTTTTCCCCCGCCTGGCGATTTTTTTGAAGACCTGATGGCGGTCGATGCGCCGATTGTGGCAAACGGCGATGGGCGTGGCGTCAATAAAGGCCACACCCGTGGCTTGACCTTTACGCTGCCGGAGATAAGCACACAGGGGGAATCAACCCTGAAGGGATGAGGGCCACAAAGCGCTGATAGCTGACCAGCCCAGGAAAAGCCTCTTTGAGATGGCGTCTGACATAGCTCAGATAATAGCCTTTGAAATGCCGGTAGTGAGACTGATGAAAGTGGATCACCACCGTCATGATTTCACTGACCGAGAGGCTTGCAGCGCGCCGCCGCTTCCGTTCTCCGCAAGCCAGCAGTTCTCGTTCCCATTGGGGTAAAAAGACTTGGCAAAAATCATCGACATCACAAAATAAAGCCTCTAAGCTCATCACGGATGTCTCCTGGTTGTTTTCTCTCATCATCACCAGGAGTTTTCCAGATTCCTGGCCCAGGAGACACCCCCCGCTTATCCAGAACTCAGGTTAAGTAATAAGGCGGTAAAAAAATCATTATCTAGGTTTTGACTTTATGGCTCGGGGCATACCTGAACGAAACCAGCGCTTTGCCAGTCCAATTTGAAGGGGCAGGGAGAGGCAAGCAGGGAAAAGAGAGGTATGGACCATGAAGATCGTTCGTATCATTGGTGCTGCAAGTGGTTGGGGCGCACCTGATCGTCGCTGCGAAGCAGGTCCGGAGGTTCTCCGCCGTCGAGGTTTAGTAGCTCATCTGCGCCGGCAAGGAATGCCCGTTGCCTGGGAGATCACGGTACGGCCGCCGGAAAATTCAGTAAGTGCGGTGGCTGCGGTCCAGGCACTTTCCCTGGAACTGAGTCAGGTGACCGATAATGTGGTTGCTAGTGGTGATCCCTTTGTAGTTCTAGGAGGCGATCACACTTGCGCTATTGGGACCTGGAGCGGAGTCGTTTCAAGATGGCGAATCGCGGAACCCGTGGGGCTTATCTGGATAGATGCCCACATGGACGCTCATCTGCCAGAGACCAGCCCCAGTGGTGCTCTGCACGGCATGCCTCTGGCCTGTCTGCTAGGCTGGGGAGATCCTCGGCTCACCGCCATTGGAGGTCCTGGGCCTACGTTCTTGCCAGAAAATGTGGTGCTTATTGGGGTCCGCAGCTTCGAGCCGGAGGAGCATCAATTGCTTCAACGATTAGGGGTAAAGGTTTTTTTTATGGACGAAGTGCGCCGTCGTGGGTTAAGTGAAGTGTTTTATGAGGCTTTGGAATGGGTCCGGGACCGGACGATAGCATTTGGAGTTAGTCTTGATCTGGATGCTATTGATCCCAAAGAGGCACCTGCTGTGGGTTCTCCAGTGCCAGGGGGCCTTGCCCAGGAAGAACTTCTACCGTTGCTGCGGCAGCTCCATGGCGATTTCCGTTTGATGGGATTAGAAATCGCTGAATATAATCCTGCCTTGGATGAGAGACAGCTAACGGTTCGTCTAATTGGTGAGCTGCTGCTTTCGGTTTTTGCCCCATCGAGGTTACCCTATGAATCCTATCATCGAGCTGGAAAAGCAGTATTCAGCGTATAATTACCATTCTTTACCTGTTGTTTTGACCAGAGGGGAAGGCGTCTATCTCTGGGATACGGAAGGGAATCGCTATTTGGACATGATGAGCGCCTATTCCGCCGCAAGCCACGGCCACGCCCATCCCCGGTTAGTTCGGGCGCTTACCTACCAGGCTCAGCGTTTGGCTCTGCCTTCCCGGGCTTTTTATAGCGATCGGTTGGGGCCATTGCTAGCGTATGCCTGTGAATTGAGTGGTCAGGATCGGGCGCTGCCCATGAATACTGGGATGGAAGCGGTGGAAACCGCGTTAAAAGCAGCTCGCAAGTGGGCCTATCAAGAGAAAGGAGTCCCGCTAGGGCAGGCGGAAATTCTGGCCTGTGAGGGGAATTTCCATGGGCGGAGCATTGCTATTGTGGGTCTTTCTACTGAATCCCAGTATCAAGAAGGATTTGGACCCTTTCCGCCAGGGCTAAAATGTATTCCTTATAATGACTTGGAAGCCTTGGAGGCGGCAATCACGCCTCGTACCGCGGCTTTTCTGGTAGAACCTATCCAGGGCGAGGGCGGCATTATTATCCCGGATAGGGGTTATCTTCGGGGTTGCGCTGAAATCTGCCGCCGTCAACAAGTGTTGCTCATCTGTGATGAAGTCCAGACGGGGTTGGGTCGCACCGGTAAGTTATTGGCCTGCCAGCATGAGGGGGTGCAACCGGATGGACTTATTCTTGGCAAGGCGCTGGGTGGAGGTTTATTACCCATCTCTTTGTTTTTAGCCCGAAAGGAAGTTATGGATGTGTTTCGGCCTGGAGATCACGGCAGCACCTTTGGCGGCAATCCACTTGCTTGCGCCGTGGCTCTGGAAGCTCTTAAGATTTTGGTTGAAGAGCAGTTGTCAGAACGTTCGGCTGAATTGGGGGATTATTTCTTACGGCAACTCCGGCAGCTGCGAAGCTCCCTTATCCGGGAGGTCCGGGGCCGGGGTCTGTTTATTGGTATCGAGATCGATCCGCAATGGGCGAAGGCGCGAGCGGTTTGCGAAGCCTTGATGAAAAACGGCCTTTTGAGTAAGGAAACTCATGAAGTGGTGGTCCGCCTAGCACCGCCGCTGATCATTACCCAAGCGCAAATCGATTGGGCGCTGGAGCGTATTATCCAAACCTTCCAAGACCTAGAAGAAAAACTTTAAACCTAGTCACGGGGCAGCAGCTTGCCAGTAGCGGGGTGGCGATTGTTGCTGATTTAGAAATCCTTGCTCAATTCCGCGGACGGAACGCTCCAGCCCAGAGGGTTTGCTTCGATCACAGTAAAAAAGGATGTTGATTATCTAAATGCTGTTTATTAATAAGATTTTGGGCTCGAAGGTGGGAATGTTTGCCTGCTTGAGTTTACTCTTGACGGCTTGTGCTACGTTGTCAAGCTATGAACGGCCACGAGTCTATCTCACCGATCTTCAATTTCGGGAGGCGAGTATGCTGGCCCAGCATTTCCTGTTGCGTTTGCGCATCGATAATCCTAATGATTCCGCTCTATCTATTGATGGGATGGAGGTCAGCCTTAATCTGAATGGGCACCCGCTTGCCCAAGGGGTCAGCAGCCAATCCTTTTCGGTACCTCGTTTCGGAAGTACTGAGACAGAAATGCGAGTGACCACTACTTTTATTAGCCTGGTTCAACAAATCCTTTCCCTCCAAGGCCAGCGGGAGCTGAATTACGAAATTGCGGGTCAATTACATTTGACGCGTGCTTTGGGTTTTGGCAGACGCGTTTTCCCTTTTCAGGAGAAAGGCGTGCTGGATTTGGAAACGATGGGAAATGGAGGCATAAGTTTTAATTCCCCTCCAGGTAGACGCTGAGTAAATAAATTTGGCCCTATATAAAACTGGGTGATTATTGTCTAACCTGTAACAATGGAAAGAGTGAAATTTCAGTTGGAGGCGATAATAGGCCCTAGATGAGCCTGCGGATGGATATTTCCATAAGGGGAGGTTGTTATGTCGGAACATGTCTATAAAAAGATCGAGTTAACGGGAAGCTCTGCTAAAAGCATGGAAGATGCGATCCAGCAAGCGCTGAGCAAGGCATCGAAAACTCTCAAACACCTACGTTGGTTTGAGGTGATCGAGACCCGGGGTGAGGTGGATGACAAGGGGCAAATAAGGCATTGGCAGGTGAGTTTGAAAGTAGGTTTTAGAATTGATAGCTGAAATTGGGCTTGGGAGCCGGGGCGGCAAGCAGGATCGTTAAGGAGTGGGCGGATATTCGTCGGGAAACACAAACGAAGCAATGATCATAAAAGAGGCTGTGTATGAGTAGTGAAGATATCGACACCCAAGTAGTCATAGCTAAACTCAATCAAATTCTGGAGATGGAGCTAGCGGGGGTAGTGCGTTATACCCATTATTCGTTCATGGTTTTTGGCTATAGCCGGATACCTATCGTCTCCTGGTTACGTAAGGAAGCAGAGGAGGGGCTTGTGCATGCTCACGAGGCAGGAGAGATGATTACCCATCTTGGAGGGCATCCTTCCCTGGGGATCGGTCCGTTGCTGGAGACCCACAACCATGATATGGGCGCCATTTTAAGAGAATCACTCGAGCATGAAAAAGCCACCCTCAATGCCTATTTTGAATTATTGGATTTAGTAAAGGAACGCTCGGTCTTTCTGGAAGAATATGCGAGGCGGTTGATTTCCGAGGAGGTCATCCATCAGGGCGAGATTGATAAGATGTTGCGAAAACCCGGCGAGTTGAAGGTGTTTTCTCCTTAAATACCGCTCAAGTATGGTTTTTTTGATAGGGCCTGGAGGCCAGGAAAGGGCGATTCGATATATTCTCGGCTGATTTCTTTGCCTCTCGTATTTTAGACCTCTTTAAATAGCCGGCTTAAAATTTTACTAGGTTTTTTATTTTCCTGAATCTATATTGAGGAGAAAAGAGTCATTGATATCAGTCAAGGGGAGGAATCCATGCCTATTACTTTATCGTATTCCGATGGCTGGTATGCTGGCAGGAAGCGAGCGTAGTCATGATTTCGGATATTGAATTGCCCTCTCTAGATTCGCCACGGGCTGCGATTAGCGCGGCCTATCTTGCTGATGAAACAGTCTGGGTAAAGTCTTTATTGCGTGAGACGGAGCTGGCTCCTGAAGCTAGTAAGCGTGTGAAGCGGCGGGCAAGCCAATGGGTACAATTAGTGCGCGAGAAACGCTGCTGGCATGGAGGATTGGATGCTTTTCTTCATGAATATGACCTTTCAAGTCAGGAAGGGGTCGTCCTTATGTGCCTGGCTGAGGCCCTGTTACGAATCCCCGATGATGAGAATGCGGATCGGCTTATCCATGACAAACTTCTCAAAGGCGAATGGGATAGGCATCTTGGGCATAGTCATTCGCTCTTTGTGAATGCCTCCACCTGGGGATTAATGCTCACCGGGCGCCTGGTGCGGCTGGAAACACCGTTAATCGATGACGGCAAGGGTGTGATTAAACGCTTGGCAAAGCGTGGCGGGGAGCCTTTGGTGCGCTTAGCGCTCCGGCAAGCGATGCGCATTATTGGGGGGCAATTTATCATAGCGCCTAGGATTGAGCAGGCTTTGATGCAGCGCCATGAATATGAGCGTTACTCTTTCGATATGCTAGGTGAAGTCGCTTTGACCCAGGCCCGGGTCGAGCACTATTATAGTGCTTATCGGCATGCGATTAGGGTGCTAGCGGAGACGGATGCAGGTGGGCATAATCGGGAAACAGTAGGAATCTCAGTCAAGCTTTCGGCGCTTCACCCTCGTTACACCTTTTCCCAGCGCAAGAGAGTACAAGCGGAGCTAATTCCCCGGGTATTGGCATTGGCCCGTGAAGCCCGCGCCGCTGATATTGGGCTTACGCTAGATGCGGAGGAAACGGAGCGTTTAGAGCTGATGCTCGATGTTTTTGAGGCGGTATTCCGCGATCCTTCCTTGAGGAAGTGGCAAGGATTCGGGCTAGCGCTGCAAGCCTACCAAAAGCGGGCGCTGCCTGTCCTGAATTATGTGCGAGATCTTGCTCAGAAAGAAGGCCGGCGCATTCCGGTGCGTTTGGTGAAAGGTGCTTATTGGGATACGGAAATCAAGCATGCCCAGGAACAGGGATTACCCGGTTATCCGGTTTTTACCCGCAAGGCTAACACGGATGTTTCCTTTCTTACCTTAGCTCGCCGACTGCTCGGTGCCCGTGATGTGTTCTACCCTCAAATCGCCTCCCATAATGCCCATACCGTAGCTTGGGTGCTGGAGGTAGCAGGAGAGCAGCAAGGCTTTGAATTTCAACGCTTGTATGGTATGGGGGAGCTACTCTATAGCGCTTTGCGGGAAGAGGAGGTTAGTGTTCCCTGTCGAGTTTATGCGCCGGTGGGAGGGTATGGGGATCTGCTGCCTTATTTAGTGCGTCGCTTGCTGGAAAATGGTGCTAACACTTCTTTTGTTAACCGGATTGAGGACGAAGAGGTGCCCATCGAACATATAGTGGCAGACCCTTCCGAGTATGTTCGTAGTTTGTCCTCTAAATCCCATCCTAATATCCCTTTACCTCTTCAGCTTTATGGAAAAGTGCGGCGCAACTCCCTAGGGATTAATTTGAATGATCCCACTAGTTTGGAGCGTTTAATGGCTGAGCTTGGCAGGGCCATGGAGAAGCAAAGGCAAGCTTTGCCTTTAGTCAGTGGCGAAGTTGGTAGGGGGACAGTTCAAGTTGTACGGGATCCTAGTGATCAGCGGCGGGTGCTGGGTACCGTGGTTGAAGCCGATCAAGAGGCTATCGCTGAGGCCCTTTCGGAAGCAGATGCCGTTGCAGCGGGCTGGGAAGCTACCTCTGTCTTGGGACGAGCCGAGTGTTTAGAGCAGGCGGCTGATTTATTCGAGGAGCGCCAAGTTGAGTTGATGGCTCTGTGTATTCGTGAAGGGGGAAAAACTGTCGCGGATTCGCTTGCTGAAGTGCGGGAAGCGGTAGATGCTTGTCGCTATTATGCTGCTGAAGCTCGACGGCTTTTTGCGATGCCTAAGATGCTGCCAGGACCCACCGGCGAGCATAATGAGTTGACTCTTCATGGACGGGGCGTGTTTGCTTGCATCAGTCCTTGGAATTTTCCTCTGGCTATCTTTACGGGCCAGGTAGCGGCTGCGCTGGTAGCAGGCAATGCGGTGATTGCAAAGCCTGCTGGGCAGACACCCTTGATAGCGGCCTTGGTGGTGCAGTGGTTCCATGAAGCAGGGATTCCGCCCCGGGTTTTACACTTTCTCCCTGGTAGAGGTTCAATGGTAGGTCAGGCTTTAGTGGCTGATTATCGTATCAGTGGGGTTGCCTTTACAGGCTCAACTAAGACCGCTACTGTGATTAATCAAGTGCTGGCAGAACGCAAGGGGCCCATCGTGCCACTTATCGCTGAAACCGGTGGCCAGAATGCTATGATCGTAGATAGCTCCGCGCTGCCTGAGCAGGTGGTGATGGATGTCATGATGTCAGCTTTTAATAGTGCTGGCCAACGTTGTTCGGCGCTACGAGTGTTATTTCTCCAGGAAGAAGTCGCCGAGCCCATATTGGAAATGCTTATCGGCGCAATGCAGGAACTGCACCTAGGGGAGCCGGGACGGCTGGATACCGATATAGGGCCGCTTATCGATGAGGAGGCGAGGGCGCGTTTGGAAACCCACTGCCAGCGTATGGATCGAGAGGCGCGTTTGCTGTGCCGTTTATCCTTGCCTGAAGCTACCCAGCATGGTTGTTACTTTGCACCCCGGGTCTACGAATTAGAAAATTTGGCGGAACTTACCTATGAAGTTTTTGGCCCTATCTTGCATGTTATCCGCTACTCATCTAAGCACCTCAAGGAAGTGATCGATTCCATCAATCGAACTGGGTATGGCCTAACTTTGGGAATACATAGCCGCGTGGATGAAACAGTGCGTTATATTCAGAACCGGGTTCATGTAGGCAATATTTATGTCAATCGTAATATGATCGGTGCCGTGGTGGGCGTGCAGCCCTTTGGGGGTGAGAGACTTTCGGGAACTGGCCCGAAAGCGGGTGGTCCCCATTATTTATTGCGTTTTGCCACCGAGCGTTCAACTAGCATCAATACGGCTGCGGTGGGGGGGAATACCGATCTCTTGTCATTAGGAGAGTAACTAATAAGCGCTGAGTAGCCCCAACCTCATTCATTAGGTAAACTCACGGTAGTGAGCCAAAAGTTATCGATACTCTTGGCGATTTGAATAAATTGATCCAACTCTACAGGTTTGGTCACATAACAGTTAGCATGGAGATCATAGCTTGTTAGAATGTCTTTTTTATCTCTAGATGTGGTTAGGACCACGACTGGGATACGCTTGAGTGCCGGGTTTTGTTTGATCTCTTGAAGCACTTCGCGACCGTCTTTTTTCGGTAGATTTAAATCGAGTAAAATAAGGTGGGGGCGGGGAGCATCAACATATGGGCCTTTTTGGTACAGAAATTCCATCGCCGCAACTCCATCTTCCACCACATGAAGCTGGTTTTGTATTTTAGCTTCTTTGAGCGCTTCCCTAGTTAGTCTTACATCGCCTGGGTTATCTTCCACAAGTAATATTTCCATAGCTTACCCCGCCTAGCTGCTGGCATTTTTATGTTGATGGTAGGGAGTCCTCATTGGGTTCTAATGGCAGGGCAAATAAAAATGTAGTCCCTGCGCCTTGTCTGGACTCTACCCAAATCCGCCCCCCATGACATTCCACGATCTTCTTGCAGATGGCGAGTCCGATACCTGTACCAGGGTATTCCCTTTTGCTATGCAAGCGCTGAAAAAGTAAAAAAATTCTCTCCGTGTATTGAGGCTCAATCCCAATCCCATTATCGGCTACAGAAAAGATAATTTCATTCTTTTCTGCTTTAGCACTAATATGGATTCTCGGTGTCGTTTCTCTTCGAAATTTTAAGGCATTACTGATGAGATTCTGAAACAGTTGTGCTAATTGGGCTTCATCCGCTATTAAAATGGGTAAAGGATCGACGCTCAGGCGGGCCTGGGTTTCTTTAATCACGAGCTGGAGGCTCCCCAGCACTTGTTGGATTACCCAGTTGCTGTCGGCTGTGGTAAAAGTCTTGCTTTTGGTGCCTACACGGGAATAAGCGAGCAAATCATTGATGAGCGCCTGCATTCGAGTGGCCCCGTCAACCATGAATTCGATAAACTCATCAGCATCGGAATCTAGCTGATTCCGGTAGCGACGGGCGAGCAACTGAGCATAACTACTGACCATCCGAAGGGGCTCCTGGAGATCATGGGAGGCCACGTAGGCGAATTGTTCTAATTCGGCATTAGAGCGCATGAGATCCTGAGCTTGTTGTTCTAATGTTTTTTGTATTTGTTTGCGTTCTGTAATATCCCGGATAGCGCTGGTAATTAATAAATGACCATCCACCTCCATGGGACTGAGGCTGATCTCGGCTGAAAACATGCTGCCGTCCTTACGTACTGCATAGAGTTCGCGCCCTTCCCCCATGGGGCGTGTGCGGGGGTGCCGGTAATATTTATGACGCTGAAGGGTGTGGCCATCGCGGTGTTGTTGTGGTACTAGGATCTCAATAGGTTGACCTATCAATTCTGCGCGTGAATAGCCGAGCATACGTTCAGCCATGGTGTTAACGAGGACAATGTGGCCTTGATAATTGGAGATCACCATGGCATCCGGGGCAGTGTCGAATAACCGCTCGAAAGGTAGCTGAATTTCCCTCGTCATTATTATTTTATCCAAATTAAGATAACGCTATACCCTTTCCAAGGGTTCGTGAAGCAATTTTGTAATCTCCCCTGAACGGGGTTCAATATTATATCTCTGTCTGAATAAACTCATTTTTATGTTGCAAACTCGCTTTCAATAATCTTACGAAGCCGTTTGATCGCTGCTTGCTGAATTTGCCGTACTCGTTCACGAGTAATACCAAGGTTATGGCCTATTTCCTCAAGTGTGGTCACTTCATAGCCATCCAATCCGTAGCGGCGTTTGAGAATTTCCTGTTGACGCTCAGGGAGTTGCGATAATTGGTTATAAATACTGGCCTTTTTATCGAAAATCTCCCACAGAAGAGCCGGGTTGTTCCTTTCGTCAGGAAGTAGATCAGCCAGACAGTCTTCAGTGTCCTCGTTCAGAGGATCATCCAGCGATGTTTCTAGTGCCTGCAAGCTAAGATAACGCTGTACCCTTTCCAAGGGTTCGTGAAGCAATTTTGCAATCTCCCCTGAACGGGGTTCAATATTATATCTCTGCCTGAATAAAATCACCTCCTTCTGATAAGAACGAATCTTTTTAAAAACATGCACAGGGAGCCGAATAGTTCGGGTTTGATTCATGAGCGCCCGTTCTATTGCCTGGCGTATCCACCAACTAGCATACGTAGAAAATCGGAAACCAAGTTCAGGATTAAATTTCTCTACCGCATTAATAAGCCCAAGATTGCCTTCTTCAATCAAATCCATTAAAGGCAGACCGCGATTAACATGGCGACTGGCAACTTTTATGACTATTCGCAGATTACTTTCAATGATGCGATTTCGGGCTTCGCGGTCCCCTTGCAGGGCTAACCGTGCATAATATCTTTCTTCCTCAGCGTTCAATAAAGGTACTTTACCAGCCTCTCGCATATAAAGATTCTCCAGGGTAAGCCCCGGAGATAAAGACCTATTAACGCTATTTGCGGTCTTTTTATTACGTGCTAATGTGGCAGTGATGTTAATTGATTGGAGAGGGGAAATTCTTTCGCTAACCATAGCTGCTGCTCCTTTTTGCTGTTAGCTTACTTTGCAGCTATTTTTATAAGATAACCCCTAGCAATGGCTATCCGTATTTCTACGGAATAATGAATTGATTATAGATAAATAATTGAATTATATTAAATATTATCTTTAGCGTTTCTGAAAATAGCTAACCGGACAATATCAGCAAGTGATTTCGCCTTTAATTTCTCCATGACATTGGCCCGATGAGTCTCAACGGTTCGAATACTGATACATAGTTCAGCGGCGATATGTTTGTTCATCTTTCCTTGTGCAAGCAATTTAAAGACTTGACGTTCTCGCCGGGTTAGGAACTCAAACTGGGATAAATTCCCCGGCTGCAACCGGGATTGCTCTTTATGAGTCTCTTGAGTTTCATCAACGGATAATATTTTACGAATGCGATCCAATAAGGTTTGGGCACGAAAGGGTTTTTCAATAAAATCCTTGGCTCCTGATTTCATTGCCCGAACCGCCATAGGTACATCAGCATGTCCGGTAATCATGATGGTAGAGAGATGAATTCCCCGTAGTTGCAATATATTTTGTAATTCAAATCCATCTATACCGGGCATTCGTACATCAAGTAAGAGGCATCCGGTTGAAGAAAGGGGGGAGCTTTCAATAAATACTTGGGCGGAGGAATAAGTCTTTACATCAAAACCTTCTCCACGCAAAAGCAAGGCCAGTGATTTACGCATTGCTCCATCGTCATCCACGATATATATCGTATTGTTAGGCGCCATGAACCGTACTCTTTGAAGAGCTAATTGGCAGCCTAACCTTAAATAGAGCGCCACTGTGCTCATTATCAGCCGCTAAAAGTGAACCTCCGTGGGCTTCGACAATGGATTGACAAATCGGCAATCCCATTCCCATACCTTCCGTTTTGGTAGTGAAAAAAGGCTTAAATATTTTCTGCTTGAGGTTATCTGGTAGACCTGGCCCCGTATCTTGGATTTGAATCTCAATAGCGGCTTTTTTAATCCATACTGTTTTAATTCTGATTTTCCGCTCGTCGCCGTGGGAGTTTGCTATCATAGCATCGAAGGCGTTACGGATTAGATTGAGAAATACCTGCTGCAGTAGAAGGCTATCAGCGGTAATGGAAGGAAGTGGAGTTTGTAAATTAAGTTTAAATGTAACGTTTTGCCACCGTGCCTCAGCCTGCATGATACCAACGGTTTCTCGAATAAGCTCGTTGATTGCCAGAGGAGCCCATTGTTGCTCTTTTTTATGGATAAGATCGCGAAGGTGACGAATGATTTTTCCTCCTCGCTCGGCTTGAGTTGCAATTTCTTCCAATATATCGCGAAGCGGTTGATATTTTGGGGCTTGTGCCTCAAGAGCGCGCAAGCAAATATCGCTATACGTGGTGATGGCTCCTAGGGGTTGATTGAGTTCGTGGGCAATTTGAGCGGCCATTTCTCCAAGGGTACTTAAACGAGAGATATGAGCCAGCTCAAGCAGACGCTGACGAGCAAGATCTTCGGCTTGTCTTTGCTCGGTGATATCGACACCAGTATAAATAACATAATCTAGAGTCCCACTGGGGGCGAAGAGGGCGGTGCTTGACCAGGCAATCAAGTATCGCTCCCCCGTTTTTGTTTGCCAATAGCTTTCATGCTTCTTGGGAGTACTTGGCATTGGCCATTGCTGGAGTTTTTCTCTGGTGTCTTTTTTTATTTGGCTTGGGAAATAACTAAGCTCCCAAAGGTATCGTCCTTGCGCTTCCTCGGAAGGATATCCGCTGATTTTCTGGAAGGCTCGGTTAAGGCGAACAATCTGGCCCTGACTGTTGAGAATTACCACCAGGACATCGGCAGTATCCAAGATCATAGAGCTAAAGTCCCGTTCTTTTCGGAGCAATGCTTCAGTGCGTTTCCGCTGGAGGATTTCTTGCTGAAGCTGGCAATTGGCCTTCTTCAGATGGGCTGTTCGCTCAGCGATGCGTTGCTCCAATTCATCTCGAGCTTGGCGCAATACAGTTTCAGTTTGCTTTCTTTCCACCGCATAACGTAATGCTCGCCCCGCCAGCTGATTATTACTTTGACCTTTGACTAAATAATCCTGGGCACCGAGTTTTACTGCCTCGATGGCTAGTTCTTCATTAGATAAACCGCTTAGCACCACGATGGGTAGCTGAGGTGCAGCCTCTTTTACCTGGCTAAAAGTATGGAGACCGTGACAGTCAGGTAGGGTTAAATCTAGTAAAATGGCATCAAATTGCTGATGCTCGAGCAAGGACAGCGCTTGGCTGAGTCGCTCTACCGCCGTAGTCTCGAACTTAACCCCGGTTACCTCTTGTAGGGCAAGTTGTACCAGCCGGACATCACCTGGATTATCTTCGATAAGGAGTAGATTGATTTTTGGGACGATGTTTGAATTAGCCAACATGCTGGTTTTTCAAACTATGGTTTTCGCTATAAGGGTTAGTTTATAGAGCTCTCTTGCTGGTCAGATGGGCTTTGAAAAGCAGAGGGTTGAGCTTGTGTTTCGTGGCGGGGCTTTAAATGAGTGACCCAAAGAGCAGTAGCGCCCGCAACAGCACTGGGCATAACGAAAAAATTCACGAAGGGAATGCTGGTGGCGAATAAGGTTGCTCCCCCAAATCCTAGCCCTAATAAACGATGTTGCTGTAACTGTTGTCTTTGTTGGGGAAAACTTATTTTATGGTTTCCCATGGGATAATCCATGTATTCTAAAGCAAACATCCATGCGCTAAAAGCAAACCATAGGAAGGGAGCTATAAAGTTTAGCCCAGGGATAAGAAATAAAAGCAGGAGAGGAATAGCCCGGAGAGCGAAATAGCTAATTTTATTCAGTTCCATCCAAATTGCTGAGAAGGCTTCCCGCAATAAGGTTGTGCTAGATTCCTGTATTTCCTGGCCAGTGAGGTGATATTCAACGGCTTTCGCTAGCGGTCCATTGAAGGGGGCGCCAATCAGGTTAGCAATGAGGGAGAAAATGAAAAAAACTATGACGGCCATAGTGACTGCAAATAGGGGCCATAATAACCAATGTAACCACTCTAGCCATGGCGGCAGGAGTGCATCGATAAGAGCGCCGAATTGGGCGGCACCTAACCAGATAAGGATACTAAAAAGAAGGGTGTTAATGGCAAGTGGGATATAAGCATAGGCGCGCAGTCCTGGGCGATGGATAAGCTTAAACCCCCGTAAAAGGTGATTTACGCCTACAAAAACTTGGGTAATCATAGTTTATTCCTCTGTCACTATAAAGGAAATAATAATGTCCTACGAATTGACTTCTAAACGGGCCGCTGAAGTATTGGGTCACGTTGAATCCGAGCATACCTTAACGCTCCGGCAGCAGCATTATATCGAAGCGGCCACGGCAGAGAATACCCGGCGGGCCTACCGCTCAGCGATTCGTCATTTTGAGCGCTGGGGTGGCTGTTTGCCGGCGGATGCTTTCATGGTAAGCGCTTACTTGTTGGCCCATGCCGAGATCCTCAATCCTCGCACCTTGTCGCTGCGGCTAACAGCTTTGCGCCACTGGCATCAACTTCAAGGGTTTCCTGATCCCACGGTAGAGCCGGAAGTCCGTAAGCTCTTCCAAGGCATTGTCCGTCGGCAAGGAAAGCCCAAGCGTCAAGCCAAGACCTTTCGTCTGGAGCACCTAAAAGCAATGGTGAATCACCTTTCGGCACAGAGCAATCTTAAAGCCTACCGAGACCGGGCCTTGCTATTGGTTGGGTTTTTCGGAGCGTTTCGGCGCAGCGAGCTGGTGCAAGTGGATCTAGCACACCTGCAGTGGGAGGCGGAAGGAATTCTTATCACTATACCCCGTTCGAAGACCGATCAAAGCGGTGAAGGACGGCTGAAAGCCTTGCCTTATGGGGAAAGTGATTTGTGTCCGGTCACAGCACTGAAGGCTTGGCTCAAAATTGCAGGTATTAAATCAGGTCCTCTCTTTCGGCGCGTGAATCGTTGGGAGACCCTTTTGAATGCCCCCCTCCACCCGGCGGGCGTGAATCTTATTTTAAAAGCTGTGGCTAGTCAGGTAGGTTTTGATTTTGCGCCAGAGCTGAGCAGCCATAGTCTGCGCCGGAGTTTAGCTACCACCGCCCATCGTGCCGGGGCCTCCTTTGAATCCATCAAACGCCAGGGGGGTTGGGGGCATGATGGGACGGTATGGGCGTATATCGAAGCAGCAGGGCGCTTTGAAGAGAATGCGGCGGCAGTATTACTAACCAAGAGACAGAAATAGGGGTAGAACTAACGTAACAGAGGGGGATCAGGAGAGAGCTTGACGCGCTAGTAGCGCGCTCCCATAAGCAGCCTCGGTTTCACAGGCAGTAATCACAGGAACCCGAAGAGTTTGTTCCCTTATTTGCAGCCAGGCAGGGTTGCGAGCACCCCCGCCAGTGGTTTTTACTAGGCTGGGGAAAGGGGCGCCTAGCAATTGGAGTTGGCGATAACCTTGGGCTTCAATACGGGCGATACCCTCCAAAATAGCTTGGAAAAAGGTGACATTATCAAGGGGACGGGGAGTGAGGCGCGGCGAATAGTGGGGATCGGGAATGGGAAAGCGCTCGCCCTGGGCGGGTAGAGGATAGTAATTCAATCCTGTAGTTTGCTGGGGTTGAAGATGGGGAGTCATCTTATCGAGTTGAGCTTGAGTAAAATGCTGTCGCAGAACAACGCCTCCACTATTAGAAGCACCTCCAGCCAGCCAAAGCTTGCCTAGACGATGACTATAAATGCCATGCTTTGCGCTAAAGATAGGGTGTTCAGAGGCTACCTTGAGCGCTAAGGTAGAACCAAGGGAAGTGACGGCGTCTCCCGGTTTTTCCGCACCGGTAGCGATAAAGGCGGCAATACTGTCGGTAGTGCCTGCCACTAACTTCGCCTGAGGGGAGATTTGAAACGTTTCTGTGTGGGAGGGGTCAATGGTCCCAATGAGGGCTCCGGGAGGAACCACTGCCGGTAGCAGTTCGCGGCGTACACCTACCCGGCTGAGCCAATCCGGCCATTCTTGCCGGATAGAGTCATAGCCCGTCTTAAGGCAGTTATTTTCGTCGCTAATCCCCAATTTTGCCCCTAAACGGAAGGCGATCCAGTCTGCTTGGTGCAGCAGGTAAGCTGCCTGAAGCGCCTCTGGACAAGATTGTAAATAGAGTAATTTAGCCAGGCTAGAAGTAGGGCCCAAGGCGCCGCTATGGGGAAGGGCCTGTTCGGCGATTAGGCGTGCTTCAGCATGGCTGCGGCTGTCATTATAGAGTAAGGCGGGAGTCAGAGGGTTTCCATTTCTATCTACCAGCACGACTGTACCGGAAGTTCCATCAACGGCAAGGGAACGAACTGCCTTAGCGGGTACCGTCTGAAACAGGCTTGTAAGGGCTTGCTTGATAGCCTGCCACCATTGCGCGGGATTCTGTTCGATCGCCATTCCTTGCCGCCGGGGAGGAGGCAGGGGAACATGGCTGCGGCCCTGGATTTCCCCTCTTTCATTGATAGCAATGATTCGGCAACCTGAAGTGCCTAGGTCAATACCAAGAAAAAGATCAGGGGACATTTCAGGGTAGCCGAACTATCTCGGGCGCACTCCAGCCGGGTTGGCGGTATTCAGCCACCACTGTGGTGTAAATGCCCCCGCGAACATTAAACTCTGCGGTGAGGCGCATAAAACGGGGCTTACAGACAGCGCTGAGATCGTCCAAAATTTGATTAGTAACCGCTTCATGGAAAGCGCCTTGTTCCCGGTAGGACCAGGTATAGAGTTTGAGCGATTTTAATTCCACGCAAGCCTGGTCGGGCACGTACTCTAGCTGTAAGGTGGCAAAATCAGGCTGGCCCGTCTTTGGGCATAAGCAGGTAAATTCTGGAATCCGAATTCGGATAGTATAGTCTCGTTCCGGCAAGGGGTTGGCAAAGATTTCTAATTCACGATTCGGTTGGCTAGGCATCTTGCTGTCTCTGTGTTAGCGTTGCGCATTACAAATTTAGCTTTTTATATTATCGCTTAAATCCATTCCATGCGCTTAAAGAAAATCAAGCTTGTTGGTTTTAAGTCATTTGTCGATCCTACCAGTTTACCTTTACCCAGTAACCGGGTGGCCGTTGTCGGGCCTAATGGCTGCGGTAAATCCAATATCATTGACGCCGTGCGTTGGGTGATGGGAGAGAGTTCAGCTAAACACTTGCGCGGTGATTCCATGGCGGATGTTATTTTCAATGGTTCGACTTCCCGCAAACCGGTAGGGCAGTGCTCCGTAGAGCTGGTTTTTGATAATAGTCAAGGAGGTCTAGGAGGCCAATATGCAGCTTACAATGAGATTGCTATCAAGCGCCAGGTCAGCAGGGATGGTCAGTCCCATTATTTCCTGAATAATGCCCGCTGCCGTCGCCGTGATATTACCGATATTTTTCTTGGCACCGGCCTGGGACCACGGAGCTATGCGATTATCGAGCAGGGCATGATCTCCCGCCTTATCGAGGCCAAGCCCGAAGAACTTCGGGTTTTTCTGGAAGAAGCCGCGGGCATTTCCAAATACAAGGAGCGTCGCCGTGAAACTGAAAACCGTATGTCTCATACCGTTGATAACCTTAATCGTATTAACGACTTAAGAGAAGAAATTGAAAGACAGTTCAATACTTTAAAGCGCCAAGCCAAGCAAGCGGAAAAATATCAAGCATTAAAGCAGTTAGATCGTAAAATTAAAGCTCAAATTGAAGCCCTACGCTGGCGGGTATTAAATGAAAAAACGTGTCAACTCAATCAAGAAATTGAACGTCAGGAAACGCTTTTAGAAGGGCACACAGCAGATCTGCGGCGAGTGGAAGCACAATTAGAGCAGCAGGGAGAAGCTCTATACCAAGCTAGGGATAAGACGGCTGAAATTCAGGAAACGTATTATAGCCAAGGAGCAGAGATCGCCCGCCTTGAGCAGCAACTTCATCATGGGCGAGCACAACGAGCGCAGCATCAGCAAGAGCAAGCACAAATAGAGCACCGGTTAACGCAGTCAGAGCAGCTCCAAGAGGAGAAGTCAGCGCTTATCAGGCAAACCCGGCAAGCCTTGGTGAACCATGTTGAGTCTGAGAGGGAAGCACAACAGCAATTTCAGGCTGCCCAGGAAAGAATGGAAACCACTGAAACGGCAATGCAGGATTGGCAGATAAGCTGGGAGGGTTTTAACCAACGGGCAGCGGAACCCACTCAGCGGGCTCAGGTGGAACGGAGCCGGCAGCAACAACTAACGCGGCAACAGGAGCAGCTGCGGCAGCGTAGGGTCCGACTTGAAGAAGAGGCCAGGCAGTTGGCTGAGAGGGATGGTACGAAGCGATTGGAGGAACTACGGGAGGAGCAATTCATTCTAGAGCAGGCGTTGGCCCGGCAGCAAAAAGCCTTGACGGATTGCATTGCGCAGGCTTCCGAATATCGAGAGCAAGAAAAACAGCTTGCTAGAAAACTTCATAGTCAGCAGGGGGATCGGCATCATTTACAGGGTCGACTGGCCTCCTTGCAAGCGCTACAGCAGGCTGCTGGCCGTGGTGGTGATAGCGGAGTCGATGCCTGGCTAACGCAACAGGATCTAGCGGATAGCCTGTGCCTAGCCGAGGGCTTGGAAGTTGAACCCGGATGGGAATGGGCGGTAGAGCGCGCCTTAGGGATACACATGGAAGCTGTGTGCGTGGCTGGCTGGGAGCAGCTAGCTGATGGACTCTTAAGTTTGGAGGCGGGATCCCTCACCCTTTTTAATACGGCAGCATCCACCCAAACTAACAGAATAGAAAGCAGATTTCCCTCGCTATTAAGTAAGGTACAAGCCCCATGGCCTTTGGACTCGATACTGGGAGGAGTCTACGCGGTAGAAACTCTAGACGAGGCACTAGCTTTGCGAGCCCGCCTTGCTCCCGGTGAGTCAATTATGACTCGCAACGGCATTTGGCTGAGTTCAGCCTGGTTTAGCCAGGTTCGAGAAGAGGATGAGAAAGCGGGGGTGCTGGCGAGGAGGCGGGAAATAGCCCGTTTACAGGAGGAGATAATTGGTTGCGAACGGGAAGTAGAGGCCCTTGATAAACAGTTAGAGGAAATCCGGGGACATTTTTATACGCTGGAGAATGAGCAGGCGCATCAGCAAAAAGCATTGCATCAGTCGCAAAGAGAGTTAGGGGAATGCCAATCTTCCTTGGCGCGGATAGAAGCCAAACAGGAACAGCACCAGCTTCGTCAGAGGCAGGTGAAGGAAGAATTGGAAGAAATCCAAACGCATCTTGCTGAAGACGAAAGAGAACGGCAATTGGCCGAAACCTACCTGCAAGAGGCGTTTGTAGAGATAGAAGGTTTCGCTGAGGAGCGAGAGCAGCTTATCAAGCAGCGGGATCGATTACGAGAGTCGTTGAAGCAAGTTCGGGATGAAACTGAAGCAGCGAAAGATACCTTGCATCGGCTAGAGATAAAAGGACATTCTCTCCAGACGACTTTAGAAGCAGCTCAAGAAGCGGTGATTCAAATTCGCCAGGAATATAACGAGTTGCTTCAACGTAGGGAAGCATTAGAGGTTACCCTAGCGGGCGGAGAAACGCCCCTGCAGGAACTTCAAACGCAACTTGAAACCTATTTGCAGCAGCGAATGAGCATCGAGCGCCAGTTAAACGAGGCGCGAGAACAAGTGACTAGGTTAGAATCACGGTTGCGGGCAGACGAGCAAAAAAAGCACGAGATAGCAAGAACACTTGAGGCGCAACGAACCTCTTTGGAGCAGCTCCGCGTTGATAGGCAAGCGATCTGGGTGCGGGCCCAAACGCTCAAGGAGCAATTGCAAGAACTAGGATTTAGCCCTGAAGAGATACTACGGGAGATGCCTGAGGAGAGTGATTTGGCTACCTTGGAAGCGGAAGGCGAACGCATTGCTCAACATATTCAGCGCCTTGGTCCTATTAATTTGGCGGCTATTGATGAATGCCGAATTCAGGCGGAGCGTAAACAGTATTTAGATGCTCAGCACGCTGATTTAACCGAGGCACTGCAAACCCTAGAAAACGCTATTAAGCGTATTGATCGTGAAACCCGCAGTCGCTTTCGAGAAACTTTTGATAAGGTGAATGGTGGCCTGCAAGCACTATTTCCCAAACTCTTCGGGGGGGGTAAGGCTTATCTAGAGTTGAATGACGATGATTTGCTAAATACCGGCGTTAAAATTATGGCCCGCCCTCCAGGCAAGCGAAATAGCACTATTCATTTACTCTCAGGGGGAGAGAAAGCACTAACCGCAGTAGCGTTAGTATTTGCTATTTTTCAGCTCAACCCAGCACCCTTTTGTATGTTGGATGAGGTTGATGCCCCGCTTGATGATGCCAATGTGGAGCGCTTTTGTGAGCTGGTAAAGGAAATGTCGGTTAAATTGCAATTCATTATTGTAACCCATAATAAGGTCACTATGGAAATGGGACATCAGCTTACTGGAGTGACCATGCATGAACCTGGCGTCTCACGCCTGGTCGCGGTGGATGTGGATGAGGCGGTACAATTGGCCGCCGTTTAGCGGGGAGATTTTATGAATGATCTACGCCTAGCATTGCTTGTGATCGGCGCCCTAATTTTGGTGGTGATTTATTTTTATAGCCGATGGGAAAATCGCCGGAAAAGTATTCGTGATCAGAAGCGGGAGCATAGACAAATGCCAACGCTAGGAACTTATGACGAGAATTCAGAAAATCCGGTGGAGCCTGGTCAGTCCCCTGAAATCCCGGAAAAAAACCGGAATTTGAGGGTACAGGAGGAAGAGAAATCCTTGGAGAATCTGGAAGAGCTGGATGAGTTAGCTCCGTTAGTAGAAGAGGCCCAAGAATCTCATTCAGAAAAGGAGCCAGAGCGTACCGAAGCAATGCCACCCAAGGATACTAAAAAAAGCCGGTTTGCCTTTCCAAAGAAATGGCTCAAAGCAAAACCTAGACCTGAAAAACTATCACCACAACCGGCAGGGCCTGAATTGGTTATTGTGCTTACGGTGATAGCGCGAGGAAAGAGCATCTTTCGAGGCAAAGATATCGTACGGGTCTTGGAAGACAAAGGTCTACGGCATGGAGAAATGAATATTTATCATGCCTATTCTCCCGGAGGGCGAGCTATATTTAGTGTAGCTAATATTATGGAGCCGGGATCATTTGATTTGGAGCAGATAGAGCATTTTTCTACCATGGGGCTTGCTTTGTTTATGCGCCTGCCTGGACCGGCAGGCGGTTTTGCCGCATTCGATAGGATGTTGGAAATAGCCCGGCTTTTAGCTGAGAAGTTAAACGGAGAGGTCCGTGATGAGCGGCGCAATATACTTACCGCTCAAGCGCTTGAACAGATACGAGAACGTATTCTTGCTTTTAATCGGGCCTGTCGATCTCTGGGAGTGCAGGGCAGATAGTCTCTTATTATTTAGAGCCCATATACTGAGATAGATATAGGTGTGGTAGCGCCAGCCCCAGCCAAGGATCGCATACAGGCATTAAAAGAATTAATCAATAACTATGATTACGCCTATTATGTAATGGATAATCCGTTAATTCCAGATTCTGAATATGATCGTTTGATACGAGAATTAAGAGTTCTGGAAGAAAACTACCCTGAGTTGATTACTTTGGATTCGCCTACCCAGCGCGTGGGTGCTAAACCCATTAAATTTTTAGGCGAAGTTAAGCATGAAGTTCCCATGCTATCCCTAAATAATGCTTTCCATGAGGGAGAATTGGTTGATTTTCATCGGCGGGTAAAAGCGCGATTAGGAATCGAACGGGTCGATTATGCGGCTGAACCTAAACTTGACGGTCTTGCCGTCAGCTTATTGTACCAAGATGGCGTGCTCGTGCAGGGCGCAACCCGTGGCGATGGTGTCACCGGTGAGGATGTCACCCATAATATCCGGACTATTCCTACTGTCTCATTGTGTTTGCGTGACGAGAAAGCTCCTTCCTTGTTAGAAGTACGCGGTGAAGTGTATATGCCAAGGAAGGGATTTGAGCGGCTTAATCGAGAGCAAATCGTTAAGGGTGAAAAGCCTTTTGTGAATCCCCGCAATGCCGCTGCCGGCAGCCTGCGCCAATTAGATTCCCGGATCGCAGCGAGCCGTCCACTGGCTATATTTTGTTATGGCATTGGCCAAGTGGAGCAGGGGATATTGCCTGATCGTCATAGCGAAGTTTTGTGCCAACTTAAGCAGTGGGGTTTGCGTATTCTTCCTCATCTGCAGGTAGTTGAGGGACTTGCTGGCTGTAAAAAGTACTATCAGCATATGCTGGATATGCGCGATAAGCTCCCCTATGAAATTGATGGAGTGGTCTTTAAGGTAGATTATCTCAATCAGCAGCAAACTTTAGGATCGCTTGCCCGTGCTCCCCGCTGGGCCCTCGCCTATAAATTTCCCGCTCAAGAAGAACTAACTCAAATCTTGGATATTGAGGTACAGGTAGGACGTACGGGGGCCTTGACTCCTGTGGCTTGGTTACAGCCTATTTTTGTGGGCGGTGTAACAGTTAGTAAGGCCACCTTGCACAATGAAGGCGAAATTCGGCGTAAGGATATCCGGATTGGTGATACCGTTTATGTGCGCCGGGCAGGGGATGTCATCCCAGAAATAGTTAAGGTGGTATTGGAAGAGCGCTTACCTGGCTCTCGCCTCTTTCAGATGCCTAGGCAATGTCCTGTTTGTGACTCGGAGATCGTTAAAGAAGAAGGCAGGGCGATTGCCCGTTGCAGTGGCGGTCTATATTGTCCGGCTCAGCGCAAGGAGGCAGTTAAACACTTTGCTGCACGCCGGGCAATGGATATCAATGGTCTGGGAGATAAGCTTGTAGAACAGCTTGTGAAACGAGGGCTGATTAAAGATGTAGCCGATTTGTATGACCTTACCAAGGAGCAGCTTGTTGGATTAGAACGCATGGGGCAAAAATCGGCAGCCAACTTGATAAATGCTATTCAGCAGAGTAAGCACACAACCTTGCCGCGTTTTCTTTACGCTCTTGGTATTCGCGAAGTAGGAGAAGCCACTGCCCAAGTGTTAACTAAAGAGTTTGGCTCATTAGCAGCATTGGCAAGCGCCAGTGAGGAGAGATTACAGCAAGTGGTTGATATCGGGCCTGTTGTCGCTGCCCATATTGCTGCTTTTTTCCGCCAACTACACAACTGCCAAGTCATTCAAAGTTTACAAGAAGCTGGAGTTTGCTGGCCAGAGCTGGAACATAAGGCACCCATTGTTCGGCCTCTTTCCGGCAGGACCTTTGTTCTTACCGGAACTCTGGAAAGCATGACCCGTGAGCAGGCCAAAGAACGCTTGCAGGCTTTGGGAGGTAAAGTCAGTGGCAGTGTTTCTCCTCATACCGATTACTTGATAATAGGTGCTAAGCCTGGATCTAAGCTGATCAAGGCGAGGAATCTCGAGATTACCATTTTAGATGAAACTAATTTTCTAAATTTGCTTGATGATACTTTCTTTCCCTGAAATGAGGCTTCTGCATGTTTTCGCTCAAAAACAAAATTTAATATTGACAATCATTCGTATTTGTAATTAGATCTTAGCAGGGAAAGAATAAATGGTATTAAAATTATGTATGTATGTGTATGTCATGCCGTTACTGATAAGCAGTTGCAAGAAGCGATTTCACAAGGTACCAATAATCTCCGTGATCTGAGGCGTCAGCTGGGAGTGGTTAGTAGCTGTGGTAAATGTGGTTGCTGTGTGCGAGATATTTTACAACAGTCTCGGCAGGCCAGCGCCACTGAAGTTAGTAATGTGGCGTAGCTTTAAGGTTACCTGGGCGCAGGCATAATTTTGATATTGCCCTATGCTGAGAAATAGGTGACAGTTTAGAGTACCCTGAATCGTGAGTTGAGGCACACCACAGGCTTCCAGGTAGAGGTAAATGCAATGGTAGTCCAAGAAAGGCTGGAGGTTACGACGCCAGGCCGAGGAACGGTGGAGATCACGGACCAGCTACAGCGGATTGCCACCGGCAGTAATATCAGGACGGGTTTATGCCATGTTTTTATTCATCATACTAGTGCTTCATTAATGCTTTGCGAAAATGCTGATCCGGCAGTGAGACATGATTTAGAAGCTTATTTTGGCCAGCTTGTGCCTGATGGCGATCCCTTGTTTACCCATCAGCAGGAGGGTGCGGATGATATGGCTGCCCACGTACGGACCGTATTGACTCACTCGGAACTCAACCTGCCCGTTACTCAGGGCCGTTGTGCCTTGGGTGCTTGGCAAGGGGTTTATATCTGGGAACATCGTTTCTCAGGCTATCGACGGCAGGTGACGGTGACTGTGTATGGAGAATAAGCTCCTATTGGCTAAAACGATTATAATGTAAGAAAGTAACGGTGAGTTTTGCTACTATGGGGGAAAGTGGCAAACCCGTATGATTAGTTCTGACCAGACAATGGTCCGTCATTCCCGCCAGTTTTGTTTCTGCAACACTCACTGTTCCATCATTAGGCTGGGGCAGGCGGGTGATCAATTGACCTACACCAAAGCTTCTGGTTCCTGCAATGATCCCCAGTTTTTGAGTAAATTGCCAAGAAGGAGCGCTTTCAATCAATAGGCTCTCCTCGGCGTTTTGTCCTAGAAGATAGCGCCCTAGTTGGTGAGCATAGAGCCGTTGAGCAACGATACTACCGGTAAACGGAGTCCCTAGCGCTACTACCCCGCCAGGTGTTTGTTTAGGATACTTCTTTAATAAGCGCTGTATTAAAAGCCCTCCTAAGCTATGTCCTACGAAGTGAATAGTTTCTGTTTCCAAGCTTTCGAGGTAGTTGTGCAGATGATGCAAGGTTTTGCTGGGACTATCTTGGAGAGAGCGGTAACTGAAGCAGATCGTTCGATAACCCTGGATGCTAAGATATTTAGCTAAAGGGTACAAATAGAGGCTCTTCATCCAAATACCATGGAGTAAAATTACCGTTTCCTTTTTTTTGAAAGGAGTGGAGCTAGGAAGATGGATCGTCATAAAATTTTACATAATCGTTAGCGTTGATTGGTTTATATCATTGATTTTATTTAAGTAATTTTTATGGTTCCATTTTTGCAAGAGACTATGAAGTACGTTAGCTAACATTATCCATTGCCTATCAGGGAGCGAACATAATGAGTTACGTAATCGTTGAAAAAACGAATGTTTTCCAGGAGCGTCGGCGTGGGGAACGGCGGGTAGGCTCATTTCCGCAGTTTAATTATTGGGGTCGCCAAGGCCGCCGGGGCTACGTTAGACGCTGTGAGGATCTTACTAACGCCTATTTGGATAAATATCCCCCTTATTTGTGGTGGTTTACGGTAGCAATTTTGGTCTTGTGTTTTATGGATGCAATTTTTACCTTATCTTTGCTTCAACACGGTGCTAAAGAAGTAAATCCACTTATGGCTGAATTAATTAATTTCAGTATTCCGCTCTTTGCAGGGGTAAAAATGGCTGTCACTGGGTTAGGGCTTGTAGGGTTGATAGTACATCATAATTTTATTGTATTCCGTATTTTTCGTGTACAGCAGTTTATTTATGGTTTTTTGTTTCTTTATTCTGGGTTGGTGGTTTATGAGAGCTTTTTATTGCTATCTAACTTATGACGGCTGGTAGCCAAATTTACTCATTTTGAAGCGAAGCATAAATTTTGGAAAGCCTTTAGTATGAGTGCTTGTTTTAAAATTAATGAGGCAATTCGATGGCACAGTATGTCTATAGTATGAACCGGGTGAGCAAGATAGTGCCGCCGAAACGTGTTATTTTGCGCGATATCTCCTTATCCTTTTTTCCAGGAGCCAAGATTGGCGTGCTAGGCCTTAATGGAGCGGGAAAATCAACCGTACTCAAAATTATGGCCGGAATTGACAAAGATATTGAAGGCGAAGCTATTCCTCAAAAAGGGCTTAAGATCGGTTACCTTTCGCAAGAACCGCACTTGGACCCTACTAAAAATGTCCGGGGTAACGTGGAGGAGGGGATGGCTGAAATTAAAGCTATGTTAGAGCGATTTAACGAAATTAGCTTATTATTTGCTGAACCAATGAGCGATGAAGAAATGAATCGCCTCTTTGACGAACAGGCGCAGCTTCAAAATGCCATTGAAGCGGCGGATGCTTGGAATTTAGATCATAAGCTTGATATCGCCGCTGAAGCGTTGCGCCTCCCTCCTTGGGAGGCAGAAGTCACCCATCTTTCGGGCGGGGAACAGCGGCGAGTGTCCCTTTGCCGCTTGCTTCTTTCTGAGCCGGATATGTTGCTGCTAGATGAACCCACTAATCACCTTGATGCGGAGTCGGTTGCCTGGTTGGAGCGTTACTTGGAAAAATATCCGGGCACTGTTGTGGCTGTAACCCATGATCGCTATTTCTTGGATAATGTGGCCGGCTGGATTCTGGAGTTAGATCGTGGACATGGTATTCCCTGGGAGGGAAATTACTCGTCTTGGCTAGAGCAAAAAGAAAAACGCTTGCAGCTAGAGGAAAAGCAGGAGGGAGCACGAATTAAAGCGATGAAATCGGAACTTGAATGGATTTCCGCAAACCCCAAGGGGCGGCATGCTAAGAGTAAAGCCCGTCTTGCCCGTTTTGAAGAACTATCTTCTCAAGAATACCAGAAGCGCAATGAGACTAACGAGATTTATATTCCCCCAGGACCGCGCCTGGGGGATATAGTGATTGAAGCAAAGGAGCTACGTAAGAGTTTTGGCGACCGTTTACTGATTGATGATCTAAATTTTAGCCTTCCTCCTGGGGGGATTGTAGGGATCATCGGGGCTAATGGTGCAGGAAAAACAACTTTATTTAGGATGATAGTGGGCCAAGAGCAGCCAGATACGGGTGAAATCAGGCTAGGGGATACGGTTAAGCTGGCTTATGTAGATCAAAGCCGTGAAGCTTTAAATGCTGGCAAAACCGTGTGGGAAGAAATTTCGGAAGGTCAAGACATTATCAAAGTTGGAACCTACGAGACTCCTTCCCGTGCCTACGTAGCGCGCTTTAATTTTAAAGGCTCAGATCAGCAAAAACGTATTGGAGATCTTTCTGGCGGTGAGCGCAATCGGGTGCATTTAGCTAAGCTACTTCGTACTGGAGGCAATGTTCTCCTCCTTGATGAACCAACTAATGACTTAGATGTAGAAACTCTAAGAGCCTTGGAGCAGGCTCTGCTAAGTTTTCCCGGCTGTGCTGTAGTGATTTCCCATGATCGTTGGTTTTTAGATCGTGTTGCTACTCATATTCTTGCTTTTGAGGGGGATAGTCAAGTTATTTGGTTCGAAGGCAACTATGCTGATTATGAAGCGAACCGTCACCAGCGTCTGGGAGAGGTGGCTAATCAGCCCAGCCGACTCCGTTACCAGCCATTGTCTTCCTAGGACTCGAAGCTTAGTAATGATGAGGACAGGGCGGTAGTGCTTGAACGCTTTTCCCTATTGCCCACGGCAGTGAAGAGGGGGCGAGCATCATAAAAATACCTCAATTGATTGCTCATCGTGGTTATGCTAAAGCGTTTCCGGAAAACACTCTACTAAGCCTAGATGCTGCTGTAAATGCTGGCGCGCGCTTGGTAGAATTTGATGTTCAGCTAACTGCCGATGGGATCCCTGTGGTGCTTCATGATGATACCCTTCTTCGTACCGCAGGACATGGAGGCTCTATTTTTGAGATAGAGTCGGTGAATATTGAGCACATCTGTGTCAATGAAGCTGCTCGCTTTGGCCCCCGCTTCCCTGAAGCACGGCTGTCCACCCTAGAAAATATCGTCCTCTGGTTAAAAGAGCTTCCTGCAGTAACTGCTTTTGTTGAGATTAAAATCCAGAGCCTGCAACGTTTCGGCATTCAAAAAACGGTATCCCAAGTATTAAGGGTGTTAGAACCAGTAAAGGTTCAGTGTGTCCCAATCTCGTTCGAGCCTCAGGTAATCGCTATTGCTAGAAAAGAAGGTATGAACACTACCGGCTGGGTTCTTCCGACCTGGGATCTAGTGACTGCTTTTAAACTTAACCCTGAGTATATATTTTGCAACCGAACCCGTATTCCTTCGGGGTGGAGAAATTTTACTGAGTATCCCTGGAATTGGGTTATTTACGAGGTAACGGAAATAAAGGAGGCGCTGGAATATGCCGCTTTGGGCGTGGGATTTATCGAGACCATGGCTATAGGTGAGATGCTGCAGCACCCTTTATTTCGTGCTAGCGATCAGCGGCAATAACGAGTCTCAGCCATATCGTCTATGATCGATGGTAGAGGAAAAAATTGAGGTAGAGGAAAAAATTGAGATGGTAGGTATATTCTTTGCTTGTATTATAGATTTCGGCTGAAATTAGTATTTATTATATACCTTCCTATTATGTAATTAAGAGAGTAAAAATTGCTACCTAGTATAAAGTTAGCTTATATATAGAGAATTTATCTTAGGAAAACATGCTGTGGCAAAAACTAATGCGGAGAGAATATCCGAGGAATCAATTGTTTCAGAGTTCGGTGGCAAGAGGGAAGGTATCGGCGAAAAAACCCTTGGAGAACCTGAACCCTGGGAAAGTTGGGAAACCAAGTTGTGCCTTTGGAGCATAGGCGTTGGCATGGCAGCTTTAGTAGTGCTAGGAATTTTAGTCAATCAGTTTTTACTCTCCTAATGAGTGATAGTGTGATGAAGGCGAATTTGGAAGTCAGGCTAATTCATGATGGGAGGCATTGGGTTGTTTGCTATCAAACGCTCCAGATTCGAGGCCGTACTTTGCCTGAGTTAGATCAAAATCTTGCTGAGTGCCTGCGGGAGAGGGGTGATTTCCCCGATGCTAGTCAGGTGACGGTATTTATGGGATTTGATTTTGAGACCCTGCCCACCTGGCTCAGGCAATATGCTTATCATTACTTTAATCGCTATGCTTTGCTGCAATTGTAGTAGTTTTCACCTGTAGAAAAAGGAGAGAAACAGCGATGTCTGGGGTTAATCGGAGATGGTACTCCGGTATGGCAACTACCGAAGATTGGTGGGCAGTTTGGCTAGGTTTGATAATGTTTTTCGCGGGTCTAGCCTCTATCTGGGGGTGGAATTTAGTCGGTTGGATGACTACAACAAGCACTTGGGTGTGGGGAGATTTCGCCTGGAACAAGGCGTTAAAGGTAAGCGGCTATCAGGAATGGCATCCTTTGCTTTCTCTGTTGGTGACTTATCTAGTATTCACTGCCTTGACCTGCCTGGGTGCGGTCGCCATGAAACTCGATTTAAAACGTTTTTTTCTTGGCTGGACTTTTCTTTTCATACTTACCTGGATGGTGTGGATTGTCGGCCATGAAGCTCACTTCAAGGCATCTGTTAACCAGTTCGATCAGTATGGTTTATCGTGGGGGCTCTCCCTAGGAGGAGGGTTTTCTTACATGCTAGCGCTGGCAGTTGGCTTAATCATCGGGAATTTTTTTAAAGGTTTCGCCGAATTTCTCAAGGAAGCGGCTAAACCAGAATGGTTTATTAAAACTGCTATTGTTTATTTAGGAATCAAGATTGGTCTTATGTCTATTGAAGCGGCGGGGTTTACCTTCGAACTGGCTATTACCGGTATCGCTGCCACCTTCGTAGCTTATTTGTTGGTTTGGCCAATCGTTTATGCCCTGAGTCGCAGGGTGTTCCGTCTCTCCCGTGAAGCTTCTGCAGTCCTTTCTTCAGGCATTTCTATTTGTGGAGTTTCGGCCGCTATTGCCACTGCTGGTGCGATTAGGGCTCGCCCGGTGGTGCCGGTCATGGTTTCCATGCTGATCGTGATTTTTGCCATGATCGAGTTGGTCGTATTGCCTGGATTTTACACTGCGGTAGCACCCAACCAACCTATTGTTAACGGAGCTGCCATGGGTATGACAGTCAAGACTGACGGTGCCGATGCGGCTGCTGGGGCAATTCTTGATGAGCTTATGCGCGCTAATGCCGAAGTCAATTTAGGGGTAGTTTGGCAGGAAGGCTGGATTCTAACTTCTTCTATTATTACTAAAATTTGGATCGACATGTTTATCGGTGTTTGGGCGTTTCTTTTAGCCTTGGTTTGGGTTTACAAAGTGGAGCGCCAGCCAGGACAATCCAAGGTAGGTGTTATGGAAATCTGGCACCGTTTCCCTAAATTTGTACTAGGCTATCTAGTAGCCTGGTTTGTTTATATGGCTATTGCTGCCTTAAGTCCGGACTTGAGCGAGACAGCCACCTCTGGGGCCGAAGCCGTTGAGGGTCCTATGCGAAAGATGATGTTTATGCTA
>NC_014316.1 GCF_000143085.1 Nitrosococcus watsonii C-113
CCCCGCGCATCAGGTTCCAACGCCAATCTAGAATCCTGCATCGACGTTCTTTTCTCGTGCTGTGCTCAGATATCGGCGGGCTTCCTTGCCCCTTCTCGCCGCGTCCTGCGGCGTTTTAGCTTTCGCCCGCGTCGGTTGGCCGGCGGCGTGTTACGTGTTCCCAGGCTGTCCCGGCCCCGCAAGGGTGCGCGGGCTATCCCTGCCCGCGCTTGACGGCTTTCGGCTTCCTGCCTCAGCTCGCCCTTGCAGGGACGTGCCAGCCCGGGCTGTTTTTTTATCGCCGCCGTCCCCCCTCCGCCGGGGCGGTGTGCGCTGGGGGTCCCTCCTGGGGCCTTCGGCCTGGTTCCGCGGGCGTCCTGCCCGCGGGTTGTGGGGTGTTTTCTGTTTTGGGGGTTGTTTATGTCCCGTGGTTTCGTTTCTGTTCCTTCTTCTCGTGGCGCGGGTGTCGTTGCCCGTGTTTGCCGTTCCGGTTGGGTGTGGGCGTGGCGTGCGCTGCCGGGTGGTCCGGGCTGGTCGCCGGCTCCAGCTTGCGTGTTTGTTCCTGTCCGCTCCCCGCGTGTCGCTCGTGTGTTTGCTCGTTCTGTGGCGGTGGGTTTTGGGTTTCGCGTATGGGTGCGGCCCGGTGGGTCCGGTTCGCCAGTGTTCGCGGCTTGTGGCTTGCCGGTGCCTGTCTGGTGCGTCAAGGTAGCGCTCCCCGCTGGTTGGTCGCCTCGCCGGTTTCGTGCCGCATTGGCCCGGTTGGCTTCGTCTGCGGGTGCGGTCTAGTGTTCCCCGCTGGGGTGGTGGCGGTGGCGGGCTCCCGCTCGCTGCCGCCTAGCTCTTCCGGCTTGGTCTCGTGGGTAGCCGGTACGCTGGCCCGGTCTGGCCAGCCGCTGGTAGTTGGTTGCTGCGTGGGCGCTGATGCCGCGGTGTTGTCTTTTGGGTCTGGCTCTCCTAACCAGATGCGCTGCCTAGCCGCCTTCGGCCCCGTGTCGCCGCCGTTCCGTGCCCCATCGGGCCGCTACTCGGCGCCGGGCGCTTGGTCGGGGTCCGCGGTTCGGGAAGTGGCTGAGTTTCATCTTGCCGGTGGTTCAGTTTCCTGGTGGTCGGGCGGGGATTCTTCAGCGCCTTTATCCATGCGCCTGGCTTCCCGTACTCGGGCAGTAGTCGCTGCGGCCTCGTCCGGCTTAGTGGTATTTTTTGCCTCGCCCAGCTCGCGCGGTTCGTTGTTAGCGGCCCGGTGTGCCGCTTCTCGTGGCCTGCCGGTGCTGGCGTTTGCCATTGGATTTCCTGGTTCCGCGCTGCCGCCGTTGGGTTCTGGCTCCTGGCTGCCGTGTGGCGGTTCCGGCGTCTGGTCTGGCGCTTGGCGGTGGACTCCCAAGCAGGAGGCTTTATTTTTATGATAGTAACTGCATATAGTTACCATTATGGGTAAGACAGAAAAATTGGTTGCCAAGGCTGGCAACCATCCAGGCGGTTTGTCTTTTGGTGAATTCAAAACGCTATTAGCGCGGTGCCAATGGATATTCGATCACCAAACGGGAAGCCATGAAATTTGGTATTCCCCTGGACGGAGGCGCTTGTCTATTCAGCCAACCGCCAATGGCAAGGCCAAGTCTTACCAGGTGAAGCAATTTCTTAAGATAAGAGATGAGGAAGAGAGTAATGGAAATTAAATTTGATGGCTTTACTGTCAATCTCTACCAGGATGAAGAGGATGACTGGCTGGCGCATTTTGTAGAAATGTCTGAGGTTTCAGCGTTTGCCGATACTCCCGAGCAGGCATTAAACGAATTGGCCGTAGCCTGGGAAGGAATTAAGGAGAGTTATCGTAAGCATGGAGAAGAGGTGCCCAGGGCGCCAGCTCGTAAAGAGTATAGCGGCCAATTTAACGTGAGGATTGATAAGCGTTTGCATCGTAAGCTTGCCATGGAGGCCGCTAGAGCGGGGATCAGCCTTAACGCGCTGGTGGCGCAGAAACTAGCCGAGAGCGCGGAGCATCGCAAAGCTTCTAGCGATCAGGGGCAGCGCTAGCCGGAGGCGATAAAGGTCATTTAGACCAAAACTAGCCAAGAGCATAAAGAATATCAAGCGATTGATTATAAAAGTTTTTGTTGACATTTTAGGAATATATTCCTATAATTAAAACCATGAATAAACAATTCATCGTGTTCTTTCTTGGTAGGCTCGGCACGTAAAAGGGAGAAACCAGCTATTCTTTTGTCTGAAAATAGGAATATATTCCTAGATACTCTAACAAAGAGGAGCTATAAAAATGCGTAGAATTTTTCAACTTGATGGCCTTGATAAAGGTATTTTGAGCGTCGGCGAGCGGCAGGAAAGTAATCAAATAGCGCTTTGTATATCGCACGCTAATCAGGAAGCGCAGATTTTGCTAAGCGAGGAAGCTTTCAAAGAACTTGCCCATCTGCGCTATGTAATTAATTTCCAGTCGAATGATGAAGAGCAGAGCCTAAAGGCAGTGCAATAAACCGAAAGGGCACAGGCTGCCACCTGTGCCCTTTCTTTTCCCAGTACATGAGTAAGAGCTACTAGGAGTTATCAGTATGACAACTGAACAGATATTTAATCAAGACGAACAGGATTCCCAAGGATGGGCTTATAAGCAAGAACTGGAACAACGCCGGCAAGAGGAGGCACGGGATAAGGCGCGTGTCCGGGAGTTATCCGAAGCGGCTGTAACTGCTGGCTGCAAGGAATGGGAAGACCTTTCCAAAGACCAACGGCTTGATTTGGCGGCGGCCCTCATCCGCGCCGAGGGCCAGAACGGGGCGCGCTTTGAGTATGTATCGGAAACCCGGCTTGCCGAATCACTGCCCTTGCATATCGCCCAGGCGATGGAAGAGCGTGGAAAGGTAGAACGGTTCTCCAACTTGGGTCGGGATCTAGTGACTGCGGCGCTAGGTTATGCGGCTTATGCGGGACAGGAGGCATTAGATCAGGCTCAGGAGCGGCTGGCCGTGTATCAAGGGGATCTGATGAGCGAGGAAGAGCGGCTGGATCGTCGGGAACGGGCGCGAGATATGGCGGCTGAACTTCGATCCGTATTTTAAAGCACAAAGGCCCTGGAAAATATTGTTTCCAGGGCCTTGAGTTTTTACCAACCCCTATTGTTCTGGAGAAATTAACGATGCGTACTATGACACAGCCCTTGAGTGAAAATCAGCTTAGGGAAAGAGCCTCTTCAGTATTCGCTACGACAGCGCACGGCCGAGTCTCTGGCCGGTATCAGTTTATCTCTACCCTGGCCATGATCGAGGCCCTTGAAAGGGAAGGATGGAGCCCGGTGCATGCCGAGGAGAGCCGAGTTCGGATTCCCGACCGAAAGGGATTTAGCAAGCATTTACTACGCTTCCGGCGCTTTGATGATGAACTTCCCATGGTGGGCGATAGTTTCCCGGAAATTGTGCTTGTGAACTCCCATGATGGGTCATGCGCCTACCAACTCCATGCCGGTTTATTCCGCTTAGTTTGCTCCAACGGAATGATTGTGGCGGATTCGAATATGGGACAGGTTAAGCGGCGGCATACGGGCGACGTGGTTAGGGAGGTAATTGAAGGCACGTATGAAATTGTGGAGAAACTGCCAAGGATTGCCGCAAGGGTAGAGGACTTCAAAACCCTTGAGCTTTCCCTGCAGGAGCAGGAAATCTTTGCCGAATCCGCTTTGCGGGTCCGGTGGCGGGAAGGCGAAGCACCTTGTATGCCCCAAGCGTTGCTTAGGCCCCGGCGGCATGAAGACCAGGGTAACGATCTATGGGCCACTTACCAGCGGGCACAGGAAAACATGCTGAAAGGCGGAATCCGAGGCAGGTCGGCTGTTGGGCGCCAGATCACTACCCGAGCAGTCAAGTCGGTAGACGGTAACGTCAAACTCAATAAGGCGCTTTGGTTTCTCACTGAACAAATGGCTGCACTTAAGAAAGCATAAAGGAAATCAGGGCACAAGCGGACTGCTTTCCACCTGTGCCCTTTTTCTCAGCAAGCAAGTCATTGAACTAGGAGATTAAATCATGGCATTCAGAAAAGCCGAGCGCAAGCAAGCGAAACTTAGACTGACTTTATGCGGGCCTTCGGGCAGTGGAAAAACTTATAGTGCGTTGCTTATCGCTAAGGGTCTGGCTTCAGGCGGAAAGATCGCCTTGATCGATACGGAGCGTGGCAGCGGTGAGCTCTATTCCGAGCTTGTAGATTACGACGTAAGTTCTTTGTCACCCCCCTTTACTCCCGAGCGCTATATTGCGTTAGTTCGCGAGGCTGAGCAGATAGGCTATAAAGTGCTCATTATTGACAGCTTAAGCCATGCCTGGATTGGTCAAGGCGGTATCTTGGATATGCACGACAAAGTTACTGCGGCCTCCAGGACTGGTAATAGATTTACTTCTTGGCGGGAGGTTACACCCCAGCATAATACCTTGGTCGATACCATCCTGGGCGCAAACCTGCATATTATCACTACCATGCGCGTAAAGACGGCTTACGATCTGGTAGACGATGGGAATGGGAAAAAGCGGCCCATTAAATTGGGTTTGTCTCCCGTGCAACGAGAAGGAATGGAATACGAGTTTACCGTGGTGTTTGATCTTAGCGTTGATGGGCATATAGCAACAGCCAGTAAGGATAGAACCCATCTTTTCGACGGTAAGCATTGGGTGCCTACCATAGAAACGGGTGAAGTCTTGAAGGAGTGGCTTGAATCCGGCAAAGATCCGCAAGAAGCAAGTCAGGAGTTACTTGAGGGTCTTAAAGCAAGTGTGGACGAAATTGATGACGTCCAGCAACTGAATGAATGGTGGCGTACTCATGGTGATGAAATCGCGTTACTTATTCCTGATGATAATGCACTCTTAACATCGCACTGCGCGGCAAGGAAGGGAGCAATCCTGAAGGCTTCGTCTGGAAAGTATGCGAATTCTAAAGTTAACGGTGTTGAAGCGGTGTAAGTAGATACGATGGGCGGCCCGGACAACTGGGTCCGCCCGCTCTTAGGGGAAAATTCACAATGAGTACATTGAGATTATATGCGATCGCCGATGACTATCTGGAGGTTCTAGAAGGGCTAGCCGAGATAGATGATTTGCCCGCGGAAGTGATCACCGACACTCTGGAAGGTTTGCAAGGCGCGTTCGAGGTAAAAGCTCGTCATGTGGCTGCTTATATACGCAGCCTAGAGGCAGAAGCTTCTGCTATTAAGGAAGCCCGTAAGGCGATGGAACAACGAGAGCGGTCCATGATGCGGCATGTCAAGAGACTAAGAGGATATCTCGAAACTCACATGGAACGCACGGGCATAACTAGGATTAAGAGTCCCGAGTTATCGCTGAGACTCCAAGCAAGCCCGCCCAAGGTAGTGATCGATAATGAAGAGCAAGTTCCTGCAAGGTACAAGGAAATCCGAACTGAGACCGTGCTTTTAAAATCCTCGCTTGGTGAGACCTTGAAAGATGGGGAGTATGTGCCTGGCGCCCACCTGGAGCAAAGTAAGCGGCTAGTGATTACGTAAGTGGTAGACAGCAGAGATGGGAAGGCTAATCTTCTACACGTATCCCGAACATACCCTCTTTTAGCCTAGAAGGTCCTAGAAGTAGGTGCTGAGGTCGTGGCGTAGGTCTATGAGCAGCGCAATGGCTGAAATACTTTCCCCTATAGAATATACAACGATTTACCGTCCTTTATTTCATCTATCGCTAGGAATATAATCCTTACTCCTTAGATTAAAGTAAAACGCATCCATTCTATGGGGTAGGATCATGGGCGTAGGTAAGAATATCAAGGGATTACGTATAGCCGCTGGGCTGACTCAAACCCAGTTAGCCAAAAAAGCTCATATAGATCAAAGCGGCTTGAGTAAAATTGAGCGTGGAGAAAATGAGAGCGTCACGCTACCTATGCTTAGAAAAATTGCCAAGGCGCTAGATTGCAGCGTTGTGGCTCTTCTGGAAGATGAAGATAAGGGCAAGAAGATAAGGGAACTCCCTTAATACTTCTTCCTTATACCTGCTTTTATCCATTTTGGACATTTCAGCCATTTTCGTCTCTCTTTGTTATTAACGTCTTCCTAGACATTTTGCCAGAGGATTATAAACCTCATAAGAGCCGTCTAATTAGCCCACCACGCCATTTAAAATCAAATAACAGGAGATTGGGTTATACACAAGAAAGACTTCTCTATATGGCTTTGAGAGCCTCAGAACACCCTTCATGGTTTTCCTGGAAGCAGTTCTTTAGCTTTATATTTTTTATTCTCTCTAAGGTTATATATAGGTTATATAAGAAGGTTAGGGATCTCCGCAAAGCCGCATAAAACCTGGTCTGAAGGGCTATTGATGTGCCTCATAAATCGATAGTAATGTGCCTCATAAATCGATAGTACGTGCCTCATAAATCGATAGTACGTGCCTCATAAATCGATAGTACGTGCCTCATAAATCGATAGGTTGTGGATAACTTCCTGATTCAGCCAGATATAAATGGCCGCTAATCGCTATTTTTGAGTTTTAGGATGTGCCTCATAAATCGATGGTGATTTTTTTAGAATCAATTACTTATATATGTGATTTTTATAAAGTGTGCCTCATAAACCGATAATGAAAATTAAATTCATTTTTTGGCCCGGACTACGTGTATCCGATCTTTATCATCAAGACACCAAACTTCAAGAAACCCAATTGCTTTCATCTCATCCAATGCGGATTTGAGTTTAGGGCGGAAGAATCGCAGCTGCTTTTGTTCCGAGCCGCACCCTTGGTGGAGACTGGCTACCGATACTGGTTTAGGCTGCTTATGGCTGGCAAAATAGCCTTGCAGCCACTTTGCCAGGGGTTTTAGCTGACGCCGCTGCTTCCATTCCAGGCGGGTATAATGGACATTACCGAATAATTGCCGCATCTTGGGTTCCACCCACACCCGCCAACGGTCCAGGCGGTTTCCCTGATCGTCCTCATAATCGAACATTCGGATCAGCGATAGGCTAATCCCTTTATTTAATCGTTTATTACGAATTTTAAGTGCCGTGGCTTGCATTCGGGAGAGGCAGGTCATCAGCCGTTTATAACTCTGCCCGGAAGTGGACCAACCCAATGATTTGCAAAAGGAATAAGCGCTGAATTCTACCCACTCTCCTAATGGTTGGTGGCGAGCTAATTGCAATACGTACAGCCATACGTCTTGGTCGTCCTGGCGCAGCTCTTGCCCTCGGTAAATGATTTCCCCATCCCCAAGCACGACGATAGGAACGTCTTCATGGTATTCTCGCCGTTCCCTTCGGTTGCCGATATTGAACAGAGCCGAGCGCACAATCTCATTCGGGATTGCCCGTTCCCACTCTGGCCAAGAGGGCAGTATTAAGTTTTGTTCTTCCTCTCCTGTTGTCGAATTCTTTGAGGGGCTTGCTTTTTTTCGCTGCTTGGAACGGGCGGCAATCTTGTTAATTCGATCCGCTATTTGATTGGATGTAGCACGGTTTTTTTTGCTGCTGCTCATAATCTTTCAATAGCTCGGATAGTGATGGAATAAAATTTCTAGTCCATGGAAAGGCGTGATTTCGTCAAGCCAAGGTAAACTGGCGAACGTAAAGTAGTTTTATGGATAACCTGGAAAGCCGCTATCCTGGTTTAGGCTTTACCGATCATGTTTACTTTCTTTCTAAGTATACATATAGTGATTATATTCATATACGCATATAATTTTAACCTATTATGATTGGCAACATCGTTCGTAATCGCCGCAAGCAATTGGGTTGGACTCAAAAGGAGCTAGCCGAGAAATCTGGCGTCGCTCAGGCACAAATCAGCCGGCTAGAGGCAGGTAAGAGCTATAACGTCACTATTGATAGCCTTCGGAATTTGGCCTGGGCTTTTGGCTGTAGCGTAATTGACTTATTGCCAGAGGAGGACCAACGGCCATTATCCGGGAAACGGAGGTTGAGCAGAAAAGAAGCCGAGCTTCTATCTATCAAGGCTCTGGATAAAAGGATAAGTGAGATCGAGAAGCGTCTAAAAGGACAAGCTTGATACTAAATGCTTAAAAAGCTCTAGGCTAACCTATGAAAGCTGTTGGTGAATTCAAACCATCACTTACGATGAAGAGCATCCGGCTAGGACGATTTCTTTTCAGACCTGAGCCACCTTTCCCACCAACTCCTACGATGAACGGGTTCGCTCTTAGCTGCTACTACCCCTTCACCTTGTACGGGGGCCACGCAGCCACGTAGCACATCGTCGATAAGGGTGGATGAGCAACCGATATCCTGGCAGCGCTTTTTAGTAAAGGTTTTTGCTTCTTCACCCTCGAATTGGACTTTCTGGCTTTCCTCCGCACGCACTATAACGGGCGCTATTGAACTCTGCCCATCCCTAGTCTTTAGCCACAGAGGGAGTTCAGTTTTACCTTGAATAGTTTTTGACCCAGAAAGCCGTATTTTCCGCTCGCTAAGCGCATTTCCGGACCGGTCGATCAAGCGAATGACCACCTCTCCTTCTCCCTGAATTAATACTTCCATGCCTGTTACTCCACCTCGTCGAGATAGGCGTGGGCGCCAATAATACGCGCTCCAGAGATCGATCCCGGCGAAGTAATGCTATAACCCGAGTCTCTAATCTCCAGAATGGCCATTCCAGCACCTTGAATAGGCGGTGAAGGAACATGCGAAGGGGCGTAGAACGATAGGAGTGGCCGGTTCTGTTCCGCAAAAACGAGAAAAAGCTTAGTGTAGGCTCCATCTGCAAAATCCACCGATCCGGTATGTCTATTAAAGGCGACCCCGCTTAATTTCTCGGCGGCGATCTCACGTACGGTAGTGGTATCCCCATCTAGTGTGTCAAAGGCGTGCGCGAAAAGCCATGGCACCGACGTGATCATGGGATCAAAGAATTCAGTTACCTCCATCTGAATCATTATGCTGCCCTTAGCCACGGTTTGTACCTCCCAAGCCTAAATAGAAAATTTAACACTCATTCCAGAAATAGAGAGTCCTATCTAGTTTAGTTGCCCAAAATGGCAATTTCATCAAACCGGAAGCTATGCTTGAGGCTCAGAAAATAGACCCGAAAAGGAGTCTCAAAGAAAACAAGGCGTTGAAACAGGAAACGAGCTACGGGTGGCAAGCCAGCCTATGGAAGTCTGTGGATATTTGAGAGAGAAAAGCACGCCACGGCAACACCAATAATGAAAAGAGTAATACTCGCTAGCCAGAATCCCATAGCCCAACGGCGGTGTTTCTTACCCTTATCACCCCAGCATGTTGCTTCTCCTTCTTTTTCTCCTGCTGTGTGAGGATTGTCGTCGTCACTCGCTTTATCAGCCTCAAGCTTTCTACGAATATGTTTGAGAAAGGCAAACTGGGAGCAATAAGCAGAAACGGTCACGAAAACAGCGAAAGCTAAGCCTATAGTCCAAATAACCATCGCCCCTTTTGCCCACGGATGATCGATCTGAACACATGTATCAGTTGTTCTTACAATAGCGCCATATAAAGCCATGAACGCAATCAAGGCACCACCATTCAGCAAGTAAAGTGGCCGTAATGCCGCATGCTCAAAGGCCGCCGTGGCTTTTAGCAACTCGGATTCTGAAGCTAGTTTGGCCTTAAATCGCTCAAGCTCTTTATTAGAATGGAGAGTCGTTTTGCACATGAGTAGCCACCTTCTAAATAGGTTAATCTGCATTTCTTCAAACACAGATTGTGGATAGGCTGATATTATGGTTTGGCCAAATTGGATTTAATACTATCAAGAGACCATCATGACTGCTGACCTCGATCTGTTCAAAGAATGCTACCGTCGAGCTGATGAGGCTATCGCTAATGCGTCCAAGAATGAATTGGCTGAATGCGCTAGGATTCTGGCATTGAATGTAGCCCACTACCAGCAACAGTATGGAAATCTGCCCCTGGAAGAACAGAATAAGCTATTCAATGCTAACGAAATAGAGCCGGAAACGGCCAAATTATTGGCCGCGGGTATGTTACAGCTGCTTTCCAGTTTGGCTGTGGCAACAGGCGATGCAGAGGCTTTTGGCAAGTATGAGGCGATGAAGCAGACTTTTCATTGAGAATTTCTAATATTCAAATAACACTGTGTCCTTAGTTTATCGGGCTGGTCCAGGAACGGGCTTAAAAACCAGTTCGATGAAGTAGCGTGGAAGAGGCTCAGAATAGTATTTGGGGGAACTAAAGAGGAAAATTATTGATAATTTTCTCAAATTAAGACTTTAAAAAGTATTTATTTTGAATCTTATTGTAAATTTCAGGGTTAGTTGTGCTGGCACACACCTGGCCCGGGATAGTACTAAACAAATAAAAAGGCCAGGTGCTGGCACACCTGGCCTTCGAGTTAAAACGTTCAAACGAGACATTTCGAAACGTTCTAGATGAATAGAATAAACGAGACATTTCGAAACGTTCTAGATGAATAGAATAGCGGAAAACAACAATAATTTCGATACCTTTATTTCGGGTGGCAATGGCTGCGGGCATAGCCCCGCTCATCCACGGTGGTTTTCGCCGCCGGAGAATCACAAGGAGCGCCCGCGCATTCTAGGCAAGCTCAGCGAGAAAATCCGCGCTTATTACCATGACCCAGAGGCCATTTTGCCCTCCCTTAACCTTGCTAACGGAAGTGAGCGGAAGCAGCGTAGCGAGCGGCGGGAGGCTTGCCTCCAGGTCTTAAGCTGTCTGACCCATTATCTCGATCTGGTGACTCTCCGGGTTGGCATCCCTTGGAAGGATGGCTCCTTTGGTGGAATCAGCATGGAACGCATTGCAACCCTATGTGGTATTGGTCTAAGGCGTGCCGAGCGCGCCATTCGCGACCTAGTTGCGGCCGGCATCATTACCGTTCACCCCATTGCCAAGCAGTCTGGCCTTGCCACGTACACGGGTTACCCCGCAATCCGCACTATTTCGACCTCTTTATTTAAAGCCTTTGGCTTAAGTAAGTGGCTGCGCCATGAACGCGATAAAGCTTCCAGACGCCACCACAAGCAAAAAAGAAGAGAGGAGCCCATAGGTCGGCTGGAATTAATCATCAAAGCGGCAGAGGCAAAAAAAACGCAGCATAATCAAACCCGAACGCCAGAGGAAACCACGCCGCAAAAATCACCGCCCTCGCAAGACCCGCGTTCCGCTATCGCCCATCTCAAGAAAATTGTCATCGGTAAAAGACGACCCCCTTAATTTCTCCTTTTTTCCTTCCTGGCCGTCCATTATTAACTCCCTTACAGCGTAAGTAAGGGTTGGATTTGCCTGCTTGCAATCCTTTCAAATTATTTTCTCTCTGAACCCCGCCTTATTTAATATCAACGGAGCGAATTTTATCTCTCGCAGGGTGATTCTCTCGATGGAGCCTCATTTGCTTGTGTAAAGCTTAATATTAAGTGTCGGTATACTTCTAATTAGCTGTCGGCTAAGGAGAAATTATAAAAAAGTACTTAAACTTAAGTGTCGTCATTAGGTTTCTTTAAGTGGCGGAGCTTAATCACAACCTTTTATCAGTACCAAGCAATATAAGGTAATTAGTCAAAAACATCCGGGCTTAGTCAGTTGTGGGGTAACCGATTAAGGCTACATTTGAATGCGCCCTGTGAAGTTATTTTCTTACCTATCAATAAAAATACGCGAATCAGCGGAATGACGAAGACAAGCACTACCTTGGGCCACTACATCGCCACCATGCGCGCTCAACAAGGCTTAACCCAGCGGGCGCTGGCTGCCAGGATTTGCCATGAAAATGGCCGCCCTATCTCTCCCCAATATCTCCACGATATCGAATACGACCGGCGTATGCCTTCTTCCGATCACCTCCTGCGCCAATTTGCGAAAGCCTTAAGGCTCGATACGGACTATCTCTATTACCTAGTAGGACGGCTGCCAGAAGATATTTGCCGCCTGTCGCTAGATGAGGCTGAGGTAGCTAAGGGCATGAAAGCGCTGCGAAATACAAAAAAGCGCGTAAAAAGAAGATAATTAGTAGACAAATATTTGTTTTCTATTAAAATTAATTAATAAGCTGATCTGCGGATCAGGTAACAGAAAATAATCAACTTATGAAACATGATTATTTCACGGTGGAAGATGCGCTAAAGCTGCTTGGCCAACGCCGGCGCGCTAAGGTTAAATTCCCCTGGGCGCCAAGGGGCACCACCGGGACCGTAACGCGGGTGGATGCAGGGGTCGTTCCCGGAGGCTGCACCGTGGCCATTGAATGGGACGTGCTGGAGATAAAACCCATGATGGATTGGTTCACCAAGGATGAATATGAGGGTTTGCTGGAAAAAATCTAAGCGAGCGTGGTGGTGCGGACTGCTTTTACTCCCGGCCTGGGCCGGGGCCTGGCAGGAGCAGGCCGTGTTGGAATTTATCCTCGCTTCCAATCCCCTCCTGCGAGCCTATCAAGGGGTTACGCGGGAATACGCCCCGCCCACCCTGGCCGAGCGGCTGCTGGAGCGGACTTCTCTTTTCGCCCGTGCTTCCACTGATGGCGGTAGCCTTCAAGCGACCGATAGTTTTTTTACCACCGGTACTACGGCGGGCGTGCAGATTTATATTCCCTTGATTTCCCGCCAAGAGAACCGGGAGCATGCGCTCAGAACGCTGGAGGAGACCCGCGCCCTGGAGCAGACCCGCAACCAAGCTTTGCAAGGCATGGCCCAGCTCAGGGTTTATGAAGCGGATTTGGCCGCGGCTAAGACCCAGCTTCAGTTCTATCGGGATAAGTCAGGGTGGGCGCAGCAGCGGGTGGAGAGCGGCTACGAGGAGGTGGAAAATTTATGGACCCTGGCCCAAAAACTCAACGAAGCCCAGGCGAGCGTGGAGAAACTGGCTTTGCTCATCGCTTCCCAACGCCAAAACATAGCCGCTTACGCCGGTCCTCAGTGGCCGTCGCTGTTGGCCTATTTGAAAGGAGAAGGAGGACTGCCGGGAGATGAAGCACATCACCGGACTGATGGGCCGAGAGGCGTTAGTCAGTTCCATCGTCAAGGAACTGCGCAAGGGCAAGCACGTGCTCCTGAGCGGACCGGTGGGGGTTGGCAAGTCGGCGGTGCTGGAGGCCGCACTGGGGAAGCTTCAGGGGCGGGAGGCAACGCCTTCCCCTGAGAGGCAATCCTCCCGCCCTTGCCGTGCCCTGACCGTCGTCCATCTGCATGACCACCAGGCCAAGGGGCAGTTCGTAGAGATGGCCCGCCAACTCTTGGCCGCGGGGATCATCAAACCCAGCGCTTTGGAATTGGCTAGGCGCTACGATGAACTGCCGCCTGCGGAAATCGAATGGGCAAAGGTCAAGCGCACGGTGAACCGGCTTAGCATCCGGGACTTGACCGGCGCCATCATCCCGGCCCTCTCCGCTCATGGGGGCCGGGTCCTCATAGCGGTGGATGATATGACCCGGCTCACCCCGACCCAGCAGGCATTTTGGTTGGCGCTCTTTGACCAGGCCCAAGTCATCACCTGCGCCAGCGAGAAAAAGCAGGGCCTGCGAAAATTGTGGTGGAAGATGAAGGAAATGGAAGTCTCGCCCCTGACCCCGGAAGCCTCGGCGGAAATCGTACAAACGTATATCACCCAGCAAGGGGTACTGATTGAGTCCCCGGAACTGTACGTCTCCCATGTGGTGAAACAAGGCGGCGGTAACCCCCAGGCGATTTACGACATGGTCAACGACAGCGCCAAGGAGCGGGTAGTGGACAAGCGCAAAATCCGGGAGATGCGCCATCAGGCGGGGATACGTTATCTGGATTTTACCCCAGTGATGATGGTGGCCAGTGCTTTGATTATCGGCTCCCGCTATTTGGCCATTGGCCTGGGGGATACGGAGCTCTATATCTTGGCGGGCATGGCGGCTGCCTTGTTTTTGAGTCTGCGGTTTTTCTTGTTCAAGGGGGCCGGGAAGGCGAACTAAGGAAGCGCTTGCGTTATCCTATTATGGATATAGTATATAGGATATCCAAAAGGAGAAATTTCAATGCAAAAAGTGCTCTTTTCCTTGCCCCCTGACTTGGTGGCGCGCATGCGGGCCAGCATCCCGCCGAAACAACGCAGCCAGGTGATCGCCCGCCTCCTGGCGCAGGAGCTTGAGAAGCGGGAGCAGGCCCTTTATCAATGCGCCCTGGAAGTGGAGGCAGACGATGCCCTGGGGGAAGAAATGAAAGACTGGGACATCACCGTGGGCGATGGCCTCAACCATGACTCGGGGTGAGGTGTATTGGGTGAATCTTAATCCCACCCAAGGGTCGGAAATCCGCAAGCGCCGCCCCTGCGTCTTGGTGGGGGCCACGCCCATCAATCAGGCCCGGCGCACGGTAGTGGTCGTGCCCCTGTCCACCTCCGCCAAGCCCAGGCCGCCCCTGACCGTGCCTATCCAGGGCCTCGCTCAGCCCGTGGTGGCGGTCTGCGATCAGATCCGTGCGGTGGATAAGTCCCGCTTGCTGGAGGCAGCCGGCCGTTTATCCAAAAAAGACTTGGACGCTCTGGCGGAAGGGCTGAGGCAGGTGTTGGTCCTTTAGGGCATGATTGCCGGTACCCATATCGCCTTTGCCTCCGTCCTTTACCTGGGCGGGGCGGCCCTGTTTGAATACGACACGGATCTCCTGGGTTGGGCCTTGGCGGCGGGGGCTTCCCTCCTGCCGGATGTGGATTTGCCCACTTCCAAGCTGGGGCGGGTACTGTTTTGGCTCTCCACCCGGCTGGAGAAGCATTTTGGCCACCGCACGATCACCCATTCCTTCCTTGCCCTGATGGTCCTGGCGGTGCTCATTTCTCCCCTCCTGTGGCTCAAGCCGGTTTATTTTGGGTGCATCCTGGGCGGTTACTGGTCCCACCTGTGGATCGACATGCTCAATCTCCGGGGCGCTGATTTGCTCTGGCCTTCCCCGGTACGGGTAGTGATGCCGGGAAATCGAGATTACCGGATGGCGGTGGGCAGCAAGGCGGAGATGGTGCTCATGACCGTCTTGCTGGCCGCTTGTTTGGCGCTGTATCCCGTGAGTGGCCTGGGGTTTCGCACCGGGTTGCAGCACTTGCTGGGCAACTTCGAGTTGGCCCGGGATGCTTTTATCAAGGAGGCGGGCACCCACTGGTTTACCCTGGAGCTGGAGGCCATTGATAATCTGACCTTGGAACAGATTACCTGCCAGTGCCCGGTGCTCGGGGTGTGGCAGCAGGGATTGATTGTGCTCCATCAGGGCCAACCGAGAGCGGTGGGCAAGTCCCAGCTCCATCACAATCTCTATCCCACCCGGGCCAAGCTCCTAGCGGGGGAACCCTTGCGGGTGGTGTCCCATAAAGTGGAGATGCAGGGCCGGTCTTTGGGCTGGCTTTTGAAGCGTTTGGACCGGCGGCACACGTATTATTTGTCCGGGGAAATGCAGGTGGGGAGCCGACTGGCGCCGGTGGCGGATATTGATTTGTACCATCCGGTGGCTTTCAATGGGAAAGTATTGCGGCTGCACTATGCCCGAGGGCAAGAGCTGGCGCCTTATCTGAATAGGGTCGCTATCCAGGGCGAGGTGTATGTACAGTTTTGGCTCAGGCCGGGCGATCCTCCGGTGGAGTTAAGGATGGTTGACGAGGCGCCGACAGAACTCATACCGGAGGTGTTGAAAGAATATTTGTGAGGCTTGGGTAATTGCCGTCTTTTTTAAGACACTTAAGAGCTACGCAGCTTTAATGATAATTAACAATGATGGTGTTCTAAATGAGAATGCAATGGAATAAGTTATTAAATAACAAACGCTTACGTAGACCTAATGAAAAACCATCCTCAAGGCCGCTAAAATTAAACCCTTTTCAACTTGATCAAGAGCGGATAATTTTCTCTCAACCTTTCCGTCGATTGAAAGATAAAACCCAAGTCCATCCGTTTTCCGATAACGATCATGTTCGAACCCGACTGACGCATAGCCTAGAAGTTGCAACCGTTGGTCAATCTCTAGGGACGCTTGTAGGCTCTGAAATAATCGAGCGCTATGAACTGAAAAATTTTAAGAGTGAGGATTTTGGAAATATTATCAAAGCGGCTTGTTTAGCTCATGACATCGGCAACCCTCCCTTTGGCCATATTGGGGAAGAGGCTGTTCGCGAATGGTTTAATGAAAAAGAGAATAACGAAAAATTATTCGAAGAAATGACAAAAGCCAAAAGATCTGATTTCCAGAGATTTGATGGAAATGCTCAAGGGTTTCGCATCATTACACAAACTGAAAACTATAAAGGAAATGGCGGCTTGCAGCTTACTTTCGCGACTCTTGCTACGTTGATGAAATATCCTTGGCCAAGTACTCATAATAAGGCTAATAAGAATAAATTTGGATTTTTTCAGTCGGAGCAGAACTATATAGAAGAAATTGCAGAACAGGTAGGTCTTTTACCAACCAGAGATGGAGCATGGTATCGTCACCCTTTAGCTTACTTAGTAGAAGCAGCAGATGATATCTGTTATGCAATTATAGACCTAGAAGATGGTATTGATATGGGAGCACTCAGCTTCAGATATTATGAAGAATTTATCAAAGGCTATTTAAAACAAGATAAAGAGTATGAGGGTTGGGAGAGCGAATATAAAAATCTAGAAACTACTAAACAAAAAATTAGCTATTTAAGAAATAAAGCGATTACAAAACTTATTGAAGAAGCTTCAGAGTCATGGCTCAAACATGAGGTCGATATTTCGCATGGAAATTTTGAGTACCCTCTATTAGACAAAGTGGAAGGGAATGGCTTTGTGCAGGACGCTAAAAAAATTGCAAAGGAAGAAATTTTCATAAATCATAAAAAAATTTATATAGAAATTGCTTCATATAAAATTTTATATGGGCTATTGGATGCCTTTTCGGAGGCAGCTCTACAAGGGAAGGGAGATGACTTTGAATCTGGTAAAAATAAACGATTATTTACACTTATGGGGGAAGATGCACCGAAGAGTGAATGTTCACGATATGAAACTCTAATGAAAGTTATAGACTTCATTTCAGGAATGACTGATCGGTTTGCCCTCGGTATGTATAGGCAGTTAGATGGTATTTCACTAGGCGGTATGACTCCTGCTCCCCTTGAGATTAAGTAGTTAGTGAGAGACATCTTGATCGCTCCCATTTAAGATGATCCCAAGTTTCATAGCAAGAGGCATTAAAAACGCCGATCCTCAGAATGCGAATGAAAAAAAGTGTACCCATCCTTGCAGTATAGAATCTAGGGTCTTAAGTCGAGGTATTGGAGCCTTTGCCAAAACCCTAAGAAGGGGAGGCGTGGGTAGACCGGAGAGATGGCCACGAAGATGTCTGCAAGGCCCTCAACCAGCGCTATGGAAGGAAGGCAAAGGCGGTGAAAATGTGCAAAGTTAGCGGCTCGCGCGGATCTCGAAGCGGACCCCCTCGCGCTGTTGGAGGTAGCCGAGTACCTGGAACAGGTTACGGGCATTCGGATTGCCCTTGGGTCCGAACATGCGCATGAGGCTCTTGGACGGAATCTGGGTTTCCGCCGAAAGGGTCTCAAAGCCGACCGTGGCGTTGATGTAGTCGCGCAGCACGGCTTTACCGGTGGTCATGTCGCCGGACAGTAGGGCTTCTACGCCCTCTTTAAGCAGGGCCTCGCGGAAGGCGGGATCACGGGCCACGCGGGCCTGAATCGTTTCTTTGAAATCACGGGTCAGCACCATCGCTCAATCTTCCTCCTGCTGGCGTTGTTGATACGCTGCCCATAGGGTCTGTGCGGCCTCGATGTCTTTCTGCTGGCGTTGCTTGGTGCCACCGCCCAGCAGGATAATGAGCCAATCACCGTCCTTGCCAAAATAGACCCGGTATCCGGGGCCGAAATCGATTCGGTACTCAAAGACCCCGGCGCCGACCCCCTTGATATTAGAGACATTGCCTTGCGCCATCCGGATCAGGGCCGTCGCCACCTTGGCCGCTGCCTGGGCATTGAGCTTGTCGAACCATTTGGCGTAGGGGCTACGGCCCTTGGCGTCGATATATTCCCTGATCAGGGTAGATGCCACATACATTCCAAAAGGATCGCCAAGGTATTACACGCATAATCCAGTCTAGCAATTTCAATAGGTTATAAGTCTTCTTGTGTTTTTCACCGTCTCTGACATGGATTATGCGTGGATGTGATCATATACGCCTAATTGAGGGCTACGTAATTGTATTATATACATAATTTATGGGGCCCAGCGGCTCTGAAATTATGCGTATAATACTTTAGCGATATTTTCTGTAGCCAAGAGGCATGTACCCCGTTCTCCGGAATTATTCGGCCCTGTAAAACGCGAGCCTCATTGCACTGCTTAGAGCATGCTATCCTTCGGATTTAAAATACTTTTCACTTGAAATCGTCTCAATAAAAGTGACCGCGCCTTCAGGAGAATACTTCAGATTCACACCATCGCGCCCGTTATATCTAAATCAAAGCCACACCAATATAGGGGCGGCGCTGTGGTCTACTTGGACCCGGGGACCTCTTTGCCCGCGAGCCTTTTGCCGCACGCTTTCAGTCCGACAATGGTCAGTACCGTTGGACCGCCGCCACCATGCACGTCATCCGTGGGAAAGGCCAGGCTGAGCGCCGTCGAGAGGCCTGGTAGCTGAAGATTATGTGCGCTGGCTGGAAGAACGAGTATGTCGGGGCTAACGTGCCGTCTGAATGCAAAAAGTCCAGATTCTGAGCAGGGGGAAAACCGAAAAATGAAAAAAAGCAGCAGAGCTGTCGTTAGCACTACTCCACGGGAAGCTAATCTAAAGAGAAAACTGCGAGCGCATTTGCAATCCCTCGGATTCACCAAATCAGAAGATGGTGCCTTGCAAGTTCCGGGAAATGACAAAGGCATAATCCGCACGTTACACCGTGCACAAAGAGAAGAACGACTCCGGGCAAACCACGAATTTATTTCCCTCAAGGGCGAAAAACTGATGCGGTTCTTTGCATTAGGCAAAGAAGTTAATCCGGAAAGAATATCGCCTATCCTTGAACGCGTATCGGCCGGAACGCTGCATGGCGACCTGTTCCGGCTCGCATCACTCACGTGGTCCGTCCCCGTCTCCAACGGCTTCGGCAGACGCCTACGTTACCTTGTCTGGGACGAAAACAACAGAAAACTGATGGGTCTTATCGCCATCGGCGACCCGGTCTTCAATCTTTCCGTGCGGGACAAGCTCATCGGCTGGAATACGCACGACAGGAGCGCCCGCCTCGTCAATCTAATGGATGCCTACGTACTCGGCGCACTTCCCCCCTATAATGCCCTGCTCGGCGGGAAGCTGATAGCATGCCTACTGCGCAGCCGCGACCTTTATGACGACTTCGCAAATGCTTATGGCAGCACGACCGGAATAATCTCCCAGGAAGAGAAAAAAGCGCGCTTGCTGGCAATCACTACTTCATCGTCCATGGGGCGGTCTTCGGTCTACAATCGCCTGAAACTCGCCGGAATTCAGTACCTCAAGTCTATAGGCTACACCGGCGGATGGGGGCACTTCCATATTCCCGACCGGCTCTTCGCGGAACTGCGTGACTATCTGCGCAACATTGACCACACCTACGCAGACCAGCACCGGTTCGGACAGGGGCCGAACTGGCGGTTGCGGACAACGCGGGTGGCGCTTTCGGCACTTGGCTTTAAAGAAGACATGCTGCGGCACGGGATTCAGCGCGAGGTATTCTTTTGTCAACTCGCGGCCAACGCCGCCAAAATCCTGCAGACGGGGAAAGGCCAGCCTGACCTGAGGTCACTCCTATCCGCAAAGGAAATCGCCGAACTGGCATTGGACAGGTGGATGATTCCACGTTCGAAACGCAGACCCGGGTACCGGGACTGGGTGTCAAGTGACCTCGTGGGCTTGTTTGGCAATCAGGCCCGAATGCTACGCACCCAGATCAAGAAAGCGGAGATGGCCAAGAGAGGTATCGCGGGAGCATAGCCAGCTATGGGCGTGTCCTTAGACAAATGGCAGGATCACATGGAGCGGCACTTCTCGGCCCTCGCCGAACGGCGTGCCGTGTCGGGCCTGCCTATCTTTGCCCTTGAGCATGGTCTATCAGAAGCCGAATTTGACAAGATTTCAGGACAACTGCAATCGCGCCTGAACGCCGGCTTGAGGCTTGCCCCGCACTGGTTGCTCTGGACAATCTATGCGGCCGAAAGGGGATACACCTATGAGGGCGGTGAGTACTGGCAATCGTTCGAAGAGGCAACGCCGGGGTGGGATTCCAGCGATAGGTATCGTGTCTCGGCATGGTTCTCGAAATTTCAGAAAGCATATAACGGCGTTATACCCTCAGGGCCGTGGGCGGCGCATTTCAGTATCATTGCTTGGCCGATCACACATGCTGTCCTACCTCGCTATCTGCAGCAACAATTTGCACGAACGCTCTATGACCTGAGGTACATGCTGGCCCGTCTGACTTCTATCGAGCCCGCAGAAATCGGTCGTTTGACTGCCGCCAATGTCTACTATGCCTCCACGCGTTTCGAGCAGTTCCTGCAACAGGAGGAACTGGTTGGGCGCATTGTCCTCGCTCTTCTTCACCAGGATCCGCGGGAAGGCGAAGAACCGCTTTTACCCGCAACCCTTGACCGCATTGTCGCCGATCTGGAGAAGGTCCGCTATGCGCGCGACTGGCTAAGAGAGACCAGCCGCGTCGTTACGGACCGATTCAAAGGAATAGGCCGAGGTAGCGGCCCCCGTCCGGTTGCCAGCGGCGCTGAATCCGCCGAAAGGAGGCTGAGGGAGGCCCGGCCAGATATCCGGCCGGACTTGCGCCTGCGTTACGCCGGCGACGGCCGGTGGACCCTGATCATTGATGTTCCGAGCTTCAAAGGGATCGCCGCGCTGAACCCAGAGGTGCGTCAGTTCCTCAAGCAAACGCGCTGCACACTGAACGGTGATCCCGGCAAAAAGCCCGCTGGCTGGGTTTTGTCCGGCAATCGCCGCGCCGTATTGAAGGAATGGCCCAACCCGACGAAGCCGCTCGTCAAGTTCGAGAAGGCCAATGGTACGGTCGATCATCTTCTCGAAAGCGAGTGCCGAATGAGTGATGGGCCGATCTGGCTCTTTCGCATCGGCCGCGACGGGATCGCCCGTGAGATCGCTGGTCGCATCGTCCGGCCGGGATACGAATACATTCTCGTCTCACGCGAGGCTTTCGAGGGTGTGCTTGACGGGATGGCTCCGTGCACAATCGATTGCAAGGATATCCAGGCGATCCGCATCTCGGTGCCTGACAACGTTTCAGCAGACTACATTCACTGGTTGCAGCACCGAAACCTTGAGCTTGCGCGAACCATCCGCGTCTGGCCTGCCGGACTACCCGGGCGCCATTGGGACGGCGAGGGTCGCAGTGAATGGCTGACTACTGAAAAACCCTGCTTCAGGATCGTTCCGGACCATCCTGTCGACTCCTACCTTATCGCTCTTGATGGCGATACCGCTACGGCCATTCAGGCGCCTGCGTCCGGACAACCAACTTTTGTCCAACTGCCGCAACTTGCGCCCGGCAAACATATCCTGACAGTGCGGGCGCGCCGCAGCGCCGCACTTGAAGATTTGGGGGCACCCCCGGCGCATGAGGGCTACCTTGAGTTACGCGTGCGCGAGCCAGAGCCATGGATACCAAGTACGACTTCATATACTGGCCTTGTGGTTACCAGTACTCCCCATGATGCTACATTAGATGTTTTTTGGGAGAATGAACTTGACCTAACCGTGTTTGGTCCCGAAGGCCGACAGATTACACCAATCGTAAGTTTAGAGAATGCCAAGGGAGAAGAGGTTTATAACGCTCACGTTTGTCCGGTGATGGACCTACCGATTTTGCCAAGTGTATGGCGAAAGCGGTTTCACGATTTTCTGAAGAGAGAAGAATCAGAGTGGCGCTACCTGGAGGCATCTTCCGGTACTCTCAGAATCGAAGGGCAAGAACTTGGTCTGTATACTCTACGCTTTAACCATGAAGTATTACCTGTTCGCTGGGTTCTTCGTCATAACGGTGAGCGCGTAACCATCCGACTAATCGATGACAGTGGGCAAGAAGGAGAACAGCCGGAATGTCATTTTTTCAGTATGGAAACACCTACAAAGACGGAGTTTCTAAAAATTGAAAATGCACTTACAGGGTTTGAAATCAAACCGCCAGGTGGGCTCTATCTTGTACGAAAAGGAAAGTTCGTAAACTCCATTATTGTGAGCGATGGCCTAAGCGAAGAAGGGCTAAAGGGGCTAGGCGTTAAGCCCACTTATGACCAAATTTCCCGTAACCCAGACTCTATCGTCCATCTTCTGAAAATTCTACATTCTTGGAAGATGGCTCGTCTCGCCGGACCCTTGGCAAATGCTAGGCGTCAACAAGTACATGACGGGATGCTTGTTCATATCTATGGTGCACTGGCGGGACGGGATTGGGGGTTTGCAGAATCAAAGGCAAAGGTTAAGGGTAACTATAATTTGCAGCAGGTGATGACTCGCTTGGAGGCATTGCTTGATCGACGGAGTGGATTTCGGGTCGTTATACAACGTGATGTCGCTACTATTCAAGGTGGGCGCAATGCTATTGCTGATTGGTATGCAGACCTCGCCTCACGTTTTGGTATCTGTTCGAACAAGACCCTCTGCGAATTGGCTATCGAACTAGCTAGCCGTCCTCACGACGTACCTAATCTTTATGAGGATAGGTTGCCCAGGCTTCTCAATCAGTTGATTGAGAAGCCTTTGATTGTGCGTGGTGCCCGTTTTGCTGCGTTGAATTATACGTGTAATGATGCGGGATCCTCTGAATTGCTACCGGAGTGGGATTGATGATTACCGAGCTTACTCCGCAAGACGTGGTTACTTACTGCCGGAATGTTGTTGGCGCGAACGTTGAGAGGGGCGGGATTGACGATATATTATTGGTTGGATTATTACGGCGAAGCGCGGGAATAATCTGCCCTTGTTCACGTGTTGCTCTTCGAGCGTCTGTAACAGAAAGCCTATCCTATTTACATTCTGATGACGATGATCTATCTGGTCGCCTCGATAATCTAATCGAGGTTCTGATTGTAACCGGCGATTTATTGGAATTGTCTGATGTTGTGGTGGATGATCCAGATGTCAAGGAAACATGGGTTTTTGCTGCACCGCCTTCATTTGTGGTTCGTCAAAATGGAATCGCATTCTTAGCAGGTATTGTCCCAGACCAGGATAGCTTCCTATCTTCTGATCTAGATAGCCGAATCGTGTATTCGAGTAGTGCGCGTTTCATTGAGCCTAAACCCGGTGAAAACCTAGAAGAAGAATTGAAAGCTGAGGGAATTCACCAAATAGAAGAAGCGACCTGGCTTAGGTCTCCGAGAAGCCAACCCCCAAAGCATTTGATTGATCGGTATAAACAACAATTGGCTTTAGAGTCGATTTGTGGGCCAGTCAATGGACTTAAAATTCTCGATTCATCTATCAAATCTACATATTACAAAGGCCGCTGGGTTGAACTCCTAAATCAAACAGGTGCATTTATAGCCAGAAGACCTCAAGAATTTGGTGCTCCTTTATGGTGCTTTGTTGAAGTTGCTGGGGGGCAACTGCAACGAGTGATAGACCTCCCTCCTCAAAACTATCGTTGGCGGGGGTGCGATGCTGCATGGCACTTACAGATGGCAATAGACAGTTACCAAAGGATGCCACAACGATATAGGTTGAGCCGCATTGAAGAATCGGTTCGTTTTGACTTTTTTTCACCACTACCACTGTGGGCGCAACGAAGGCTAATGGTGGTTGGTCGAGAGGTTCCTCGGGAAGGCAGTCTCCTCTCATACGAGATTCCTGCGTCAGAAGCTGATGAAGAGGAGGGGTTTTTACAACAAAACCTGTGGCTGGAGCCCGTTGAAAAAGAAAATCGTTAGAGGACCAGATAGTGCAAACAATTAAAGAAACTATAGAGAATTTACACGGATCTCTGCGCGACTACATCGAAGCGACCTACCATATCAGCGCACCATCTTTAATTTCGCAGCGGAAAGTCCTTCTCGATACTGATGGTGTAATACATCGTACTCCTTATCTTGAATCAACGCCGAAGTACCAAACGGGCAACGCATTCGCATCTATTGATGGTTTGCCGTCAGCTGCTCAGAAACTTTTCTTGCGATTAAGTGCTCCCGAAGGCGATCTTCCACGACTGATCTATGACCCGCCTTATAAGCATCAAGCCGAGTCCTTGCAATATAGTCTTATTGATAGGAAAAACCTAGTTATCATGACTGGAACAGGCTCGGGAAAGACCGAATCCTTCCTGCTGCCGATTCTTGGCAAGTTCGCGATGGAGGCGAAGACCCGTCCGGCAGTCTTCACGGAACAGCCTGCCATGCGCGCGCTCGTCATGTATCCCATGAACGCGCTCGTGAACGACCAACTCGGCCGCCTGCGGGCGTTGCTCGGCGATCCGCGGCTTGTCCAGATGTTCAAAGAATGGTGCGGCCGCCCACCGCGATTTGCACGCTACACAAGCAGAACGCCCTATGCCGGGGTTCGCACGAGCAAGAAGGATTCTGCTCGGTTGCAGTCCTTTGACAGCTTCTATGTCGATGTTCTCCGCCGTGTGGAAAGCGACGACCCGGAAGAGAAAGAACAGGCTGTAAAACTCTTGGATGCGCTCAAAGAGCGCGGAAAATGGCCCGCCAAACCTGACCTTAAGGCGTGGTTCGGAGAAAAAGGCAGCGCTTGGCAGGACCGGAAGACCGGCGAGTTTGTCAGGGCAGTGACCCTGCCGGATGACTCCGAATTGTTGACACGTCATGAAGTCCAACTCGCGCCGCCGGACTTGCTTGTCACCAACTATTCCATGCTCGAATACATGCTCATGCGCCCGATTGAGCGGCCCATCTTCGACAGGACGCGGGAGTGGCTGGCGAAGAACCCCGACGAGAGCTTTCTTGTCGTGCTTGATGAAGCGCACTTGTATCGCGGCGCAGCCGGTGCGGAAATCGGCCTCCTGCTTAGGAGACTGCGCGACAGGCTCGGAGTTCCCGAAGAACGGTTTAGGGTAATCTGCGCCACAGCAAGTTTCAAAGATGCTGCGTACGCCCCGGAATTTGGCGCGCAACTCTCCGGTATCACACCCGATACATTCGTACCCATCGAAGGCACTCTCGACCTGAAAGAGGAGGTAGGGGTCGGGACGAATCGCGATGCCGAGGTGCTGTCCGGCATCGATCTGCGCACATTTTACGAGGTAAACACTGACAAAGCTCGTATGGCGACGATAAAGTCCTTGCTTGATTATAGGGGCGTCACTGGTGCCGAGACCACCGAGAGCGCGCTTTTCGATGCCCTTGGCTCGCTCGGCCCAATGGGCGCGCTCATCAATGCGACAATGAAGGAAGCCCGGCCGATCGCCGAACTCGGCAGCTTCCTGTTCGCAGACGACGTGCCGGCACACATGGTGGATAAAGCCGTCACCGTACTGATGACACTAGGCAGTGTTGCAAGGCCAGAACCGAAATTGCCGGGGCTTTTGCCCTGTCGTGTTCATAACTTCTTCCGCGGTCTTCCGGGACTCTGGGTTTGCATGGACCCGGAATGCAGCGAACTCGCCGAGGACCAGCGCAGCAGCATCTGCGGAAAAATGTATTCGCAGCCGATGGACGAATGTAGCTGTGGCGCTCGGGTACTGGAACTGTTTACCTGCCGAAATTGCGGCACGGCCTATGCCCGTGCCTATACAGATGACGTCGATACGCCGCGCGCTCTTTGGCCAGAGCCCGGCGAGCAGTTGCGGATGGCAAGCGGCGAGACCAATCCGCTCTTAGCGCTCGACCTCTTGCTTGAGCAACCGGCACACGATGATGCGGCAGAACCTGCGGACTACGATCTGGAAACAGGCCAACTAAACCCGGCCACGACCGGCCCTCGTACGCGAACGGTCTATATCAGGCAGGAGCGTCTTGCCAACGCTGCCGACGATAAAAACGATAACGATCCCAGCTTCGAGTCACGCGGCCAATTCAAGCCGTGCGCGGTGTGCGGTAAGATGGCGCGTTCCGGTCGAAGCTACGTCCAGGACCATCAAACAAAAGGCGACCAGCCGTTCCAGGCGCTCCTCGCACGCCAAATCCAGATTCAGCCCCCCGGACCGCAAGAAGCGACGCGCTTTGCACCGTTACGCGGCCGCAAGGTACTCGCGTTTTCCGATTCCCGGCAGGTAGCAGCGCGACTGGCACCGAATATTCAAATGTATTCAGAGAGAGATTCCCTTCGGCCACTTATCATTAGTGGGTTCGCATGGCTTCAAGAGCAGGATGTACTGAAAAATCATCTCAGCCTTGACGACTTGTATTTTGGTGCTTTGATTGCATCAAAGAGGTTAAATGTGCGCTTGCGCCCGGAAATGCACGACCACGAAAGTTTTGATGCAGAAGTAATAGTCGAAAGGGCAATAAAATCGGGCGATTTAAATAATCCAATGTCTCTATTAGATCTGTTGCTGGATTTACGTTCCCATCACCCGCCGCATTCTTTGCTCAGTAGTATGCTAACAACATTGACTGACAGGTTCTGGGGAATGGAGCCACTAGCGCTCGCGACGCTCAGAGAAAAGAATCGCCGTAGCAGTAAGATTCTTGGTCTTCCGCCGATACCGGACATTGCTGAAACCGACAAGACAAAGCTTGCACTTGCTCGCTTTTGGCTCCGTTGCTGGGCCGGTTTCCGCATTGCCCAAATGCCTGATGACTGGGTCGATCGACCGACCTCTGAAGGTTTCCGGGCTCAGTCACGAAAACCAAAATCCAAGATTAAGGCAGTGAATTCTGTGATCTCGGATAAATTGGCACGAAAGATCTTTTGGGAAAAATGGTCGCCGGAATTACTGGCTTGCTTTACCCGTTCCAAAGCAGGTGGAAATGCGTACCTGAATGGCAGTGAACTATCTCTTGAATTCGATGGAGACTGGATGCATTGTCCGAGTTGCAAGTCCGTTCACCGTCCCATTCCCGGAATTGAACGTTGCCTTGACTGTGGCAGTGATGCTGTATCGGCGCTCGCCCCCGATACCGACCCGGTTTTTCTTGCCCGCAAAGGTTTTTACCGCAAACCCGTCACAGAAGCTCTTGAAGAGCCGCCGCGCGAGCCCATGGCACTTATCGCTGCCGAGCACACCGCACAACTCAACGCGCCACAGAATGAGGATGTGTTCTCCAAGGCAGAATTAAATGAACTCCTGTTCCAGGATATCAAGCTGGCCGGAAACGGGATTGGAAGCCGCCCAACCGCTATTGACATCTTGTCGAGCACGACGACGATGGAAGTCGGTATCGACCTCGGGGCGCTGTCCGGTGTGGCCCTGAGGAACATGCCGCCCGGGCGCGCAAACTACCAGCAGCGAGCAGGCCGCGCGGGACGCCGCGGCAATACTGTGGCGACGGTGGTGGCGTTTGGCAGCGCCGACAGCCATGACGAGCATTATTTTACTGAGCCGGACGAAATGATCCGGGGAGATGTGGTTGACCCGAAACTAGCCCTCGATAATCCCGAGATTGTTCGCCGGCACATCCGGGCGTTCCTGCTGCAAAACTATCACCAGGACCGGTTGCCAGTAGTAGACCCAGACCAGCCGCATGATCTGTTCTCTGTTCTAGGGAGTGTTGCAGGTTTTAGGCGTACGGACTCGGTTTTGAACCGGGACGACTTTGCCGAATGGCTTGCCAGAAACGAGAATGTTTTGCGTACGCGCATAGCAAAATGGATTCCGGCGGAGTTGTTGGAAGAGGACCGCGTGGAGCTAATCAACGGTTTCGTCACTGATTGTCTTAAGGCGGTGGACGAGGCAATTGCCCCCGATCCCGGAGAAGAAGTCGAGGACGACGAAGAAGATAGCAGGGGTGATGAGGAGGTAGCGGAAGAAGGAGAAGAGCGGCCTCAACAGGGATCGAACCTGGGCAAGTTACTCGACCGGCTCCTGTATTGTGGGAAACTCCCTCGTTATGCCTTCCCGACCGATGTCGCCACATTCCACGTGTTCGACCGCGATCGCTCTTCCCGGTTCCGGCACATCATGAAGTTCGCGCCTTCGCAGGGTCTACCGATTGCGCTGTCGCAGTACGCACCGGACAAACAGGTCTGGATATCCGGAAAATGCTATACCTCTGGTGCAATTTATTCGGTGATGAAGGATGATCGCTTCCACGCCTGGGAGTCAAAGCGGCTCTACATGGAATGTAGCGATTGTGGCTTCTCCAGGACTTTCGACATAGGCGAGGCCACGCGCGACGAAACCAGGAATTGCGATGCCTGTGGCGGCGAGGACACGTTCGGTCCAGCGCGCTACTGGATGCGGCCGCCGGGATTTGCACACCCGATTAGCGTGGAAGAAGTGACGTCGCCAGACGAAATTCCCGAAACCAGCTATGCCACGCGCGCCAAGCTCACGATGGGTACACCCGGCGACGATGAGGACTGGACCGAAGCCAATGAGCGTGTTCGGAGCCTGAAGACCCGTCGGCACCTACTGGTTTCGAACACCGGACCACAGCACGAGGGTTATACCTATTGCGTCAAGTGCGGCCGAATAGAGGCCAGTAACACGCCGAACCCGATCCTTGCCGCGCCTCACCGCAAGCCATTTCCGGACGATGATGATAAGCAAATGTGCGACGGGACCAGCCCCACTCGTCATTTAGTTCTTGGAACGGACTTCATTACGGATATCGCCCTGTTTTCGATGCGTGTGGCGGCCCCGCTTAAACTGAAGCCGGGTCACTATTCGACGGACGTGGCGCTACGCACCGTCAGTGAAGCTCTGGCCAAGGCGGCCTGCCAGTTGCTGGAGATCGAACCGGGCGAACTGATGGCGGAGTATCGGCCGGCGCTCACCCCGGCGGGAAAGAATGGGCTAGAGGCTGAGATATTCCTCTATGACACGCTGCCGGGAGGCGCTGGTTTTGCAAGCCAGTTCGCAACTCGCGGGCTCGAATTATTTCAGCGCGCGTTCTACCTACTGAAGACCTGTCCCGAGGACTGTGATGCATCCTGCTACAGGTGCTTGCGAAGCTTCAAGAATAAGTTCGAGCATAGGCTGCTCGACCGGCACGTCGGCGTTGAACTTCTGGAATACCTGCTCGCCGGGCAGCATCCCGGCTTCAACACACAGCGTCTGAAGAATTCGATCGAACTTCTGCTCAATGACCTCCTGCGTCGCAATGAAGGCGTCGTTACTTTCCATGAAAATGCAGAGATCAAGTATGGAGTGGGAAAGACCGCGAAAGCGCCAATCCTTGCTGAATATGAAGGGAAGAAATTTGTCATTGCGCTATCAAGACCGTTGACCGCCGGGCATCCTTCGGATCCACTTATTGCGGATTTGCGCGACAGCAGCACCGAGTACCAGGTCATCGTCGAGAATGAGCTTGTCGTCCGCGGCAACCTTCCGACGGCGACACGCACGGTCTATCAGCAGATCACCGAGTGAGGGGCGACATGTATTTACCTTCCGGGAGAGTTGAGTTTCGTTCCCGTCATGAAACGCCTGGCCGAAGCGAGAGAAGCGGTCTGGTATGATGGGTATTTTTGCAGATCCCCTCGTTTTAGGGTCTATCCCAACAAGGGGTTTTTTGCAGATCCCCTCGAAAAGGTATATTCCAGGAATTAAATTAAGTGTGTTCTGGTTCTAGGAAGAAGCTCTACCATTTGTGCTCGTACTCCTCCTGAACGTGCAGGTCCGTAAGGTGAAAGGGCCAGACTATTCTGAGTACAGAAATACTACCTTAAAATCGGAGTTGTACTTGCAATGCCCAGAGATATTACCCACAAAAAAAGCCATCATAATGCACAGGGGCCACGAGCGATGACCGACGATGAGCTTATTAGCGAATTCACTCGCCTAGCGGAAAGAGACGGCAAAACCGTTCTCGAAGTAGGCGTGGTCACATGGGGCGGAGCACATAGCCATAGCCCGGAACTCAGTTGGAAGGCTTTTCGCCAGTGGTCCAGACCTCCTACAAACGAGCGACTTGTAGCAGCTCAAATGAAGGCGCTTGAAACGTCGCGGTTTTTCCGTGTCTGTAGGCATTGCAAAGAACGAGTAAACGCCGGTCACATGCTGGATCAAGAGATTTGTCAAAGCTGCGCCGAGAAAGAGTTGGGTGTCACCTTCTGATTGAAGTTGGAAAGACTTTCAACCCCATCTAAGATCTAAGCTCTACAACTTACAGCCATCAAGATCACCTCTTCCCATGGGCTACAACTTCGCCACCACCCCGGCCATCCGCTCCTCGCTCACATGGGTGTAAATCTGGGTGGTGGATAAATCCACGTGCCCCAGCAAGGCTTGGATGTCCACCAGCTCAGCCCCGGATTCCAATAGCCGCGTGGCGTAAGTATGACGCAGCTTGTGGGGCGTGACGGGCTTGTCGATGCCCGCCCGTTCAATGAGCCGCCGCAAATAGGCCCGCGCCGCATGGGGTCCAGGCGGTTTTCCCCCCGGGGCTTTGGCGAACACGAAATCGTCCCCTTCCCTGCCCTGTAGCCAAGCCCCGAATACTTGGCCGAAGGCTTCCGGTAGTGGCACCAGCCGTTCCCGGTTGCCCTTGCCGATGATCCGCACGGATTTAGCGATCCCGTTCATCACCCGCACATCCCGGACTTTCACGGCCAGAGCTTCGCTGATTCGCAGGCCGCTGTTGAGAATAAGGCCAAACAGGACATCATAGCGACGCCGGACCGCTTTAATATGCTCCTGGGTACGCCCGAAGATATTCTCGGGTAAATTGTCTATCCGCTGGGTCGCTTCCTGGAGCGCTTGTTGCTCTTCCTTCTCTAGCCAGACGGGGATGCGATAGGGACGCTTGGGTTTATCAGCGAGATAGATGGGGTCTGATTCCACCAGGGCATTCTTCATGGCCCATTTGTAGAACGAGCCTAGGCAACTGGAGCGGCGGGCCACGATGTGCGCCTTGGCGCCCCGCTCCCGCATCTGCCAGGCCACAAACTTCTCGGTGTCTGCATGGGTGGCCTGACACCAGTCCTTGCCCGCCTCTTCTAGCCAGCGGCCCCAAATTCCCAGGTCCGAGTTGTAGGCATAGCAGGTCCCCTGACTGTACCCCTTGGCGTAATGCAGATGCGCCAGGAAGTCTTTTCGTGCCTGCCAGAAATCAACGGCTTTTTTCTCCATTGTCACAATGCCTCCCCGGTTCAGAATCGGGCCGCGTTCTCCATGCGGCTTTTAATCTCCTGTTGCGCTTACAGTACCATAAGCGCCGGATTTGCGATTTACTGAAATAAGTATTTTAGTGCTTTAGAGTTGAAACCCATTTTCGTAACTATGGGGGTGTCTGGCAAAAAAACGCCTATATAACAACTAAAAAACACCGATATTCCAACATCTTCAAATCAAAGTTACTAAAACCCTAGTTTTAGTGATTATCCATCAAAACCTCGTCCAACAGGTTTCAAAGTAATGTGATAGGGTTCACCTTTTGGGGTGAAGGGGTTTTCCTTAGTAAATCGGATAACGATTTTACGAGCCGGTCATTCTGTTCCGCGCTTTCCGCCGAAAGGATTTCATTCTTATAAAGTACAGATCCCTCCATACCGTGGGGTTGTGTTGAGTGCCGACTCGAAAAAACAGAGAGAGGAAAAACCAGCTAGCAAATTTTCTCTGCCCCAGTTACTACAAGGAACAGGGGTAGCTCGCGATCATTTAGGTAAAGAATAGCGTGGGCATAGAATGGTGATCTCCACGCATTAGAATTTTAAGCTCGGAGAGCAGAATTACCTCTGCTCTATCTTGGAGTCGGACGTCCGACTCTGTGGGAATTGGGTTTTACCAAGAGGCCGTCTGTTGAGTTCATCCATGCTTAAAAGAAATGAAATTAATCCCAAGGATAGCTTAAAATCGCCCGCCACCCTCTTCCTCTAGGGTATTAATTAATTTATCTATCTGCTCGCGTAATTTAAGCAACGTATAAAAATGCTCGCTGTTTAATTCGTGAGGAGCAATCCCCGCCAGTTTCTTGGTAAATACTTTTCCAGCGGAAAGCAGTTGCATGGCTGGAGAAGAAGGCGTCTTGCTGGTTATTTCCTCTTTTTTTGCTTTTCTAGCAGTCCGCACGGTGGCCCCTGCCTTTAATTCTTCCCAAAGATTCAATTGTTCGTCTTTGTTTTTTATCCTAGTCAGCTCAATAAGCGCTGACTTCGACACCCCAGAGTCGGACGTCCGACTCCGATACTCCTCTTTAATGCCTTGAGGCAGCGTGTTGAGGCGCAAAAGCTCATTCACCGTATTTCTAGCTTTGCCGATGACCTTACTTACCTCATTTTGAGTGTACGCATGGCGGCTCATAATTTGTGCTAACGCTTCCGCTTCTTCAAGTGGATTGAGGTTTTCGCGTTGAAGATTTTCAATCAAGGCGATCTCATCACGGTTCCCCTGGGTAACGATGGCTGGGATGGTCTCACGCCCAAGCCGCTTAAAAGCCCGCAACCGGCGCTCACCGGCCACCACCATGTAACCCTCTTTATTTTCCGGATCGGATGCAACAGCGATAGGCTGAATTAATCCGTGTTGCTCTATGGAGGCGGCAAGCTCTTGCAAAGCCGTCTCGTCAAAGGTTTTACGGGGTTGATCGGGATTCTCCCTGAGATTGCTGAGATCCACCTCTATGATGCGCGGCAGATCCAGGGAGGTATGAAAAAATACGTTTCGATTAATCTTGCCGGCAAGGGGTGAAATTTTTTTAGCCATAGTGCGTCACCAGATGATTAGCTAGTTGGAAGTAATTCTGCGCCGCAGGGGCATTGGGGAGGAGTTCAAGGGTAGAACGCCCCTCCGCGGCTGATTTATCAAAACTGGTGCTGCGGCTGATAGGATCGAAGACATGAATATCCGGTTCCAAAGAGTTGCGAAGTTCGGCAAGGGCTTCGTTGTCGTGACTATTGCGCACATCGAACATGGTCGGCAGTACACCGATGATCTCAAGGCGCGGGTTGGGGCGTCGTCTCACGTCTTCAATAGTTTCTAACATGAGAGGAATACCCATGATTGAGAGATAGTCCGTCTTGACGGGTATCAATACCGCATCGGCTGTAGTAAGCGCATTGATAGTAAGCAGCGCGAGCGTTGGCGGACAGTCAATGAGGATAAAATCGTAATCATTTTCGATTTCGCGCAGTTTTTCCTTAAGGATAGAAATTGAGTCCCACTCCCGGGCTAATTCCGGTTCCGCCTTAGCTAATTGGATGCTTGAAGGAAGGAGAGCGGGGGTTCCGGTGATCACCAGATTAGCAAGACCACCGGCTTTTATGAGTCCCCAATAGATGGTGTGTTTTTGCTGCTCTAGTACTCTGGGATCGTGGCCACAGTAGAGGGTGAGACTTGCCTGGGGGTCCATATCTACTGCTAGCACCCGTTTTCCCTGCTGAGAGAGCGCATAGGCTAGGTTGACCACCGTAGTGGTTTTTCCTACGCCTCCCTTTTGGTTTGCTAAGGCAATGGTTGTAGTTTTTGTCATCTTAGTCACCTTGTATAACAAATATGGCAAGGAAAGCAACTTCCAAAAATACGGCGATGGAAACCATATTGTCCTTACCTGCAATTGACAAGGAGTTCGAAGAACCGGATGGTGATAGGGATGATCCAGGTAAGCTTAATGGTATTTATCTGATGATCGTATTCTGATGAAAGCCAAAAGTGATATGTATTGTGAAATTAAGCACTTCCACTGAGATGACGATAACTAAGCGAGAGCAAGGCCTTTTCCTTCCAGGAACGGGTTATCTTAAGCCTAGATTGTTATTCAAGGTCATAATATGAAAAACAAATTTTTTTCATTGATCATCGTCGCCTTTATCGGAGTAGCGGGATGCACCGTTAAGGTAGCTCCTTCTCTTGACTCCAGCCTGGGTATGGATGCCTTCGAGAATATGCGGCAGATTAATATGCGCGATGTTTCTTTGGCCCTTTATCTTGATCCGAAGCTCAAGAACTTAAACGTAGAGCAGAAAATTAGAATGGGAGAATTCTCCTTTGACATAGGGAGAGCATTCTCGGCGAAATTAGTTAAAGCGCTCGCATATAATTTTCGGACTATCCATATTATCGATACGCTGAGTTATTCTGGGCCGGAGCCAGTGGATGCGCTCATGCGCGTTAGCTTACAGGATATGGATGTCAATATGGCCATGCGGACAGGATTTGCAACTATTTCAACAGAGGCCTACTCTCGCCTTTCCATCCGGGCAGAAATCCAGGATGCGCAAGAGAACAGAACAATATGGGTGGGTACGACCCAAGCGAAGGAAGAAGGTGGATCTCAGGAGATGGGTCAAATGACCTATCAAGAAGCTGGAAGAGGTTTTGCTTCTACCATGAGCAGCGCGATTGACAAAGCCATCGGCGACCTTCTTGGTCAGATGAATAAATCATCCAACTTGCACAATTACCTAGCCAAGTGGGAGCAAAAAAATAATGGAATGCCCTGTGCTCAACGCTAGGTGGCTAGGAATCCTCCCCTTAATTCTGTTGGGGTGTGCCGCGCCTTTGAATACGGACACCGTGTCTTTTAAATCTCCAGCTCATTATGCTAATCACCAGCAAATTGATGGACTGGATATTGCCATGATCCCCATTGATTCTCCTGATCGTTCCAAAGCGATTTTCGGAACGGATTTGAAAACGGCAAACATTCTTCCTGTTCATTTAATCGTTGAGAATAAGGGTACAAAAGAATTTGAGATTAACGCCCAACAAATATTTGGTGTCGTTGCGAACGGAGAGATGACTGCTGCTTATTCCCTCGGAAAGTCCGCACAGCATGTCCGCCGTTCATCCATTGGCACTACTGCGGTGACTGGCGCTGTTGTGGGTGCTGTGGCTGGAGCTGCGGTAGGAGCAGGACTGGGCGCGGCTATTGGACATGCGGCCGGCGATTCGGGTGGTGGAGCTGGCGCTGGAGCTGCATTGGCGGTGCCACTGGAGCTGCTACAGGAGCGGGCGCGGGACTGTCAGATGCCATCACCATACAATTTAAGAAGGAACTGGCTTCCTTAGCGTTTGAGGATCGTGTCATTTATCCAGGCGATATTCAGCAGGGTTTCATTTATCTGAAATGGAATCCCTACCAAAAAATTCGAGTGAAGGTTTTCGATATTACGGATAATAAGACATATAGTTTAGCTTTCAAGACATCCATTATGCGTTAGAAAGGTTAAGGTTTCCTGAGCTTAAGCTCCACCTTCTTTGTCCTATGGACAATTCCTTACGCCTCTACACTGAGGAAATGCGATGCAACCCCAAAATTTTTTACCGGCATTCCTCCCTTTTCGAGCTTTTCGGAGCACCATCGATTTACCGCAAAGAGGGCAATTGGGATCGACTTGAGTAGATTGTGCTCGCTTAGGAACGATGCCTGGATCAGTTTTGCTGTGCTTTTGAACTTCACTTATCCGCTCCAGCAGCGTGGTCCCCTCTACCAACTCCAGCGCTTTTCCTTTGGCAAAGGCCCTAGCGTCAGGAGTGAATTGACCACAAGTGACGAGGATTCCTCGAGTAGCGTTCTCACCAGCCACCACACCGTAGAGTTCGCGCACCTTAGCGACCCCCACCTGCCTAGTTTTCCATTGTTTGCACTGAACGAGAATGACCTCACCTTGCCGTCGTAATACCAGATCAACACCGCCATCGGCGCCTTCACCTCCTTTTTCTTCCACCCTATACCCTTGCCGCCGGTAGCACTCGCCTACCAGTTTTTCAAAACTCTGCCAACTCATGGCGCGAATCGAATCAAGGCCCGATTGACGATTCAGCAATTTCCGGCGAGACCGCTTGCCGAGTTGCGCAAAGGCGCCAGTTAACAAGACAAAACCCGTTACCCAAGGCGCGAAGAGTGGCCCCAGTGGTTCAAATGGTTTTAAGAACAAATTGCTTTCATCAATGTAGGCGGGTAGGCCAAAATTAAGAGCGGCATATGCCGTGCCTGCCACTAGGAGACTGACCCACCAAGGTGTCCGCAGAAAGATGCCGTACATACTTTCCACGATATTGGATCGGCGACGGGCCATATATCTGTGCCTCTTGCGTTGAATTTTAAGAAATATCGGCAATACTGCTAATTAGTTCAGCGGCTTATGGGCAGGGGTAACGTTTTTTCAAGGATTTCATCACTGCGGCGGGGTAGGAGTAGGAGGAGGTTTCACTATTGCCAGGAGGAGTCTTCAGCTCAGCGATTACAATCTGCGCCACTGCTTCAAGGCTCTCTTCCTCGGGAATGCACCAGAGCTGACGACCCCATAACTCGGGCCGAGTAACAAAATCATTCGCCACCTTTCCCGTATGCCGCAACCCTTGGAGGTAACCATAACAGTAGCCGCTAGTGAAAGCAGCTCCAGATGTTTCTATCGTTTTCGTGAGCGCCTGCTGGCAGATCTGCTGGAACCAGGCTTGATCAAGGGTATCTTCATCCGCTGAAAGGATAGGCGCCCATAAAAAGCAAGACAGGATAAAAAGACAAGATTGCCATCGACGTTGTTTCATAGGTAAGTGCTTCTTTATAGGGATTGAGTCAGATAATCAGGTTTTCGGCTTCGCGCTCTCTTTTCTGAATGAGTTAACTCTCTTTTATATAGATTCATCCGTTCTCTGGCTGTAGCTCTTCAGGTTCGCGTAGCATTGCCAGCTATTTCTGATCAAGAGGAGTAGCTATTATGGGCAAGCGGTTATTAATCTTATTTTTTCTTTTTCTACCCACTATCTCAGCGCAAGCGTTCACCATTGCAAGCTGGAATACCAAACATTTAGGGTGGGGGGACAAGAGGAACTGGAACGCAACCGCGGCGGTCGTAGCACCCTACGATTTTGTCGCCCTCCAGGAGGTAATGAGTAAAACGGCCGTCAACCATCTGGTCCAGACGCTGAAGAAGCAGACCGGAGTAAAATGGTCCTCACTGGTTTCGGGAACCAGCGTAGGACGCTCGAAACGTTACCAGGAATTCTATGCTTTCATCTGGCGTGAAGAGGCTGTCGATTATGTGGGCGGCGCCGTGGTCTATTTGGACCCAGGGGATATCTTTGCGCGGGAGCCTTTTGCAGCACGGTTTCAGACAGATAATGGAAAGTATCGTTGGACTGCGGCCACCGTACATGTGGTCTATGGAGATAGCCGGGATGAGCGGCGCCGAGAAGCACAGCAGCTTGATGAGTATGTAAACTGGCTAGAGGAAAACGTCGCTGAAGGAGATCCGGTGGTTCTGATGGGCGACTTCAACCTACCCCCGGATTCAGCGGGATTCCGGGATCTGGCTAAAGTACTTAAACCCGCTATCCGGGAAGGGGCAACGACTCTGTCCGCCAAAGAGGGCCGGTACGCCAATCTCTACGATAATATCTGGTACCGACCGGATGCCTTGAAAATCCAGGAAGCCCGGATCGATCGTTTCCCTCAGCGTTTGGGAATTACTCACAAGCTAGCTCGAAAAACCGTCAGTGACCATGCTCCCGTGGTGATTGTGCTTGGTGATCCGGTATCCCCATCTCCAAAAGGAAAATTGAATGGCGCACAGACAACCTCTTCAGCCGAGCGAAAGGCAACATTAGCAATTATTTGCGTGCATCCCGATGCGCCTGGAAACGATAACAAAAATCTGGCCGGTGAATGGGTGGAGATACAGAATTCTGGCGCTCAGCATCTGGATTTAACCGGCTGGATACTGGCGGATGAAGCGGACCATAAGATTGCCTTACAAGGCAGCCTTAATGCTGGCGGTACCCTTCGGATAGACTCCACCGCAATAGGACGCCCTATATGGAATAATTCGGGGGATACGGCGATTTTGCGTGATCCAGAGGGGACTGTGGTCTCAACGCTGCGCTACCCCGGCGGGAGAATTTGCGAAGATCGCTAATGGCGGGTTGGGATGTGGCTGAGAATTGAAGAACTTTGCCACATCCCTTGCGGTATTTACTGGCGCGTATTAGCACGTGCCCTCTGACTTATTTGCCCGGCCTACAGGATTAATACTTAATATTCTGGTTTTTCCCAGACCTGGGCTACACAAAGTAAAGGTCAACTCCTCATTAAATGTAGCAGTCGTATTCATGCCCCTAGAATTGAACGCGGTACAAACCTTTGAACTGCCATTCTGCTTTACCTTCAAGGTGCTGTTATCTAATCCTTGGGAGACCCGGAGTAGAGTATCCGTGCCTGTGGTGTAGGCACAGTCTTCATCACTATCGACAAAGACAATCCAGCCATCGTTCCAGCTCCCTCCACAGCCAGCAGTCTCACTTCCAGAACAGACAGCTGCTTGCATGCCCCGCTTGATAGCCTCAGTACGGGCCAGAGTAAAAGTGGTAATGAGGGTATTGGTATCCGTCACCAAACGGTTTGTCCGTATGGCGCCGGTGAAGGAGGGTACTGCCATTGTGGTTAAAATAGCAGCAATTGCCAACGTTATTATCAACTCGGCAAGAGTAAATCCGTGGGTGTGCCTCATTGCCTGATTTCTCCACTAACATCAAAGGCCACGCTGTCAGCGGTAAGATAAAAGTAAATATCGGCGAGCGTTTCCCGTTCCAAGTAGCCAGCAATGCCCACAGCCATGATCAGGCCGATGACTATCCCAAAAATTGCGGCGGGAATAACCTGGTGCTGCTGATTCTTTTCCTCAGTATCGTTCATATTGTCCTTCGTCCATGTGAAACACAAAAGTTTATAGAAGCCATATCACTCTGGATGGTGTGTCTACCGTAATTAGATAGTGAATAAATAACATGAACCAGAGCACGTAGTTGAGATGCGTTCCCAATTTTAAAATTGGCCAGGATTTATATCTGCATCTCTCCTCTGGGGTTAATATCCGTCGTGAAAAGAATCTGGTTAATTCGGCTGATGTATAAATAAATCTCCGTGCCCGCGGTGAGCATGGTGCTGGTTAAAGGTGTGCCCGGCGAAGTGCAGACTAAATTCTTCTGCCATTGAATCCGGGCCCGGAATTCCTGGTTAACATCGTACGCCGGGCACGGTTTATTCCGCTCGCCCGTCGTGTCCAGCTCGCTTACAGCCTTCCCTGGGCGCCTGCTCCGCTGCGCCGAGCAGGCCGCGCCCGGCATCCTTGCCCGGCTTATCGCCATCCTTGGCTAATGGCGCGGCGCTCCTG
>NC_014317.1 GCF_000143085.1 Nitrosococcus watsonii C-113
AAAAGCTCCATTGCACCGCCATGGACCGCGCTACCGCTCCAGCTCCGGGCCATCATCCCGGCCCCATTCCCGTGCTTGTTTCCGCGCCTTTTCTTGAGCCTGCCGGAACTCCTCCACCAGTGCCGCCCGTCTTTCGGCCTGCGCTTGCTCCTGCGCCGGACTCTCCGGCGGTCCCTGTGGCGGCGCTTCCCAGTTAAAAGCGGGTCCGGCCTGCCGCGCCGGGGTTGGTGGGGGTTGCGGTAGTGTCGGCCTGCGCTGCGCGGCCATGTTTTCCCGAAACTCCGCCACCTTAAGCCGAGACGGGTCTGCCCGTTGCCGGGTCTGTTCAGCGGCAAGGGCTTCTTCCACGGTGGCGCGTTGCTGTTCCAGCCACGACAGCGCCCGATTACCGCGCTCTACCGCCCGGTTGTGATCGCCGGCGCGGGTGGACTGGCCCCGCCGTTCCATGGCCGTGACCGCCGGGCCAAGGTGCCGGGTGGCTTCCCGGAAAATCCCCTGCGCCTGCAAGGTCCGGGAGTCAATCCGGTCTTTGAACCCATGGCGTTCTAATGCTTGGTTGACGCACTGCGCCCAGTTCTCGCGCCATTGAGCCAAGGTGGCTTTATCGTTCCAGCTCTGGGGCTTCTGGGCCTTGAAGCCGTTCCGGGTCAGGGGCCTTGTGGTGAGCAAAATATGGGCGTGAATGTTGCGGCTATCGCCTTTTTCATCCGCGCCGTGAATATCCACCTGCGCCGCCATGCCCCGCCGGATATAGTTTTCCTCAACAAAGCGATGGAGCAAGCTTCGGTTTTGTTCAAGGGTCAGTTCATGGGGCAGGGCCACGATATTTTCACGGGCCACGCGGCTGTCTTTGCGATTCTCGGCCTGCTCGGCGGCGTTCCATAAACGGGCGGACTCTTTGGCCCAGTCCGGGGCGCGGGCCGGGGTCAAAATCGCATGGTCTAAAACGCCGTGGCGGTTCCGGTAGTCGTGGGTTTCCCCGGTGCGCGTGTCCGTAATCTCAAGCCCGGCCCGGTAGGCTGCCGCCGCCGTGGCGCTGCGCCCGGCGCTCCGGCCAATATCCCGATTTTAAAATGATAAATCGCCACCAGCCTTTAACTCTATTCGCGGCCCGCCGCGAACCCAAAGGGGGGTCCTTTCAGGGGGGAAGGTTCCCGGCGGCTGCGCCGCCTTATTGTCGTCCCCGAAGGGGCGGCAATCGCACCATGTTGCTGGCAACATGTAAATGCCCTTAATGGAATTTAAACCCCCGGCTCCACGGTTCGTTTTCGGGCCGCCGTTATTTTTAAGTGAATCGGGGCCGAGTGTAGCCCTCGCCCTTTCCAAGACGCAAGCCCAATACCTCACCTCCAAACACAGGGGCAATTTCCGTGCGCGGGATAGCCAAAAAATATTGACAAGGGGTAAACCGATTCTTTATGGGAAACACTGAAATAACCCGCAACCCAAGAGGATGGATTGAAAGACCCTACTAAATTAAAGCAGAAATTCTGGCAGGCCGTCGAAGCAACTCCCGAAGACCGCCGTGAAGAACTTCTTCAACTTGTACAGACATTCGCGGTAAACGCCAAACAACAACCAGCGCATCCTCTGCCGACCAATCTAAAAGAAATGCGCAAGCTGGGGATAAAACTCTACCCCGAGTTCAAACAGGAGACGGGAAGCACGGATTCAGAAAAATGTCTGCGCCAGAACTGGGGCGAATGGCTCAAAGCATATAATCCAAAGCTGGACCGTGACTATATGAGCCTAGCGGACATAAGGAAGCTTGATCCGCAATTATTAGGAAGACTAAAAAAACAATATAAAACAGATGAATTGCATAAATTTTTACCAAGCCTTCCCTTGGTCAATAAGCAAATAGCTAACAATATGACAGACGATGAAAGGAGAGAAATTGGAAGATTAAATGCCCTATATTACACACACGTATAATTTTTTACTCTACAGGATATTTTCCATCCAAAAACACCGATATTTTTTTCTTGCGGCAAAGTTTTATTTGCCCGTAATCTGAAAGGATGAAAACTTTTTGGACCGACAAGGAAATTGAAAACTTTCTGACGCGAGAAACCCGCACCGTGCAGTTGCCGGAAGGCAGGCGGCGAACCGTAAACTGTTTCCATCTTACATGGCGCCAGCTCGACGGGTTGCTGCATTACAATATCTTTAGCGAAGAATGGTATGCCGATCATGCCGAGAAAATCGCTCAAGAAAGCCGCCGCTTTGACTTCGCGCAGTGTTTCGCCTGGGTGATCGCCTACAGCTTTTCAGATATGAAACTCCTGGCCTATGGCGGGGGCATACCCTCCGCTCGAGCGCCCCTCATCTAATCAAAATATTCAGGCACGTTCAGTCATTTTCCCGCCAGCTATTCGCATTTTTCAGCAAGTAAATTTGCCGCCTTCGGCGACGTTTTTTACTTCCATTTTGAAGTACCGCGCCGCCTTTTGTCATAAGCTCGCGCCATTATTTTCCGGCAACTTCAAACAGGTTTTCGTATTGTCGTTTATCACGCAATCGAAACCTTTCCGGTGGGCTTCATATTTTTCCCTTTTCTAGGCATGTTCAAACCGCTCCACCTGAATATTTTTCTGCTTGGCCTGCGCCAGTGCGTAAGCCGTTTGCATTCTCAGCCAAACATCCGGCGTACCGCCAAACGCTTGGGAAAGCCGAATAGCCATTTCAGCGGAAATCCCCGCCTTACCGTTAATCACATTGCTGAGCGCCTGCCGGGTCACGCCAAGCACTTTAGCCCCTTCCGTCACGGAAAGGCCAAGCGGGTCCAGACAATCCAGCTTCACACAATGGCCGGGATGGGGTGGGTTTTTCATAGACATAGCTATTTCCTTTCAAGCTAGTGGTAATCAATCATTTCAACATCACGGGCTTTGCCGTTTTCAAAACGAAAAATTACGCGCCAATTCCCTGAAATGCTGACACTCCAAAAACCTTTTAAATCCCCTTTAAGGCTATGCAAACGATAACCGGGCAAATCCATATCCTCAATGACAAGCGCTTGCTCCAGCCGCGCTAAAATACGTTCCACCTTATCGACCAAATCAGCCTGTATCTTGCTGCGGTCTGCCCGTTCGTAAAGGCGTTTTAACCTTCGGTCCTTGAAGTTTTCTATCATACCCTATCTGTAAAGCGTCAATAGCCGCTTGTCAAACAAAAACGGTTGTAATGGCGTCCGCTGACGCGGACAAGTGGCGTTTTGCGGGGCGCTCGCCGCCCCCGCACCCCCGGCAGGTATTGATGCCACAGTGATAACCGGATAAGGTCAGCAATGCGGTACAGACTGAGGAGCCCATGACCGCCCACGGTGATAACACCACCTAAGCCCGGCGCTTGCTCACCTCCCTTTCTGGAGCAAGGCCGGGCAAAGGGATGAAAAACCCGACAAGCAAGAAAAACCCCTTTCCCTTGTGTCTGGAAGGGTCCTCAAAAGGCCATATTCGCCCCGTAGGGCTGTTATTGGATGATGACCGCTACCCTTGTAGCGCCTAGCCCCTTAAAACGTCTCTACAAGCTCCCTGTGCGCTCTGAGGGATATTCAAAGGCACTACTCTCTCCCCACGCTTTCCCTGCCAAGCCTTTTTTAGGCTATCGGCCAGCTCTATCTTTCCCCCGTCAAGGGTGGCGGGCGAAAAATCGCGGAGGGTCCGCGTTAGCGGAAACCGCTGTTTTTGGCACCGCCAAGCAAAGCGGCCCTTGGACGGCCTGCTAAAAAATAGCCTGTCATCAGGGGTTCAGGGCTTTTCGCCTGAACCCCTGCCTTCCGGCGAGGAGGGGGGAATTGACCGCGCTAGCGGGCAAGGGGGGCAACGCCCCCGGTCAAAAGGGAACAATTCCGAGCGTGAGCGAGGGCCTTTTGCAAGCGTCAGCGCGCAGCGCCGACAGGCGCGAAGGACGAAGCCCCAAATTGCAAAGTTATCCACAGCCTGACTCGCCCGCGCGGATTAAATATAGATTAAGAAAAGATTAGTGAAAAAACAAAAATCGCGTAAGCGATTGAAAATAAATGGATAATGGGCGGTTTTTTTTGGACCTGCCTACCTCGAACTACGTGCCTGCCTACCTCGAACTACGTGCCTACCTACCTCGAACTACGTGCCTACCTACCTCGAACTACGTGCCTGCCTACCTCGAACTACGTGCCTACCTACCTCTAACACCGTGCGTTATTTTTTACGGGGTTTAGGCTTGCGCAAATGCTTTTGCTGGCTGGCGCTTGGCACGTTCACCACATAGACAAGCCCGTCTCTGATTTCAAAATTACGAATCACGCCCACGGCTTTGAGCTCCTGAAAAGCTTTGACCAAGTTTTGCTTGAACTTCCATAAATCCCTTGTCCGGCTGCCACTCAGCAGGCGTAAAGTTTCCAGTTTCATCGGATACGATTCGGCATGACTGGCGTAAAAACCATGCAACCATAGCGCCAAAGGTTTACGGCGTAACTTCTGGCGTTCCTTCCAATCAATCGCTGTCCACATCCCTGCGCCATATAATTTGACTAATTCAGGATTCAATTTCAGGGTATAGAGTCCGCTAGCCTCATCTCTTACGCCCCCTTCAATCAAAGGACCAAAGTAGGTTTTTCTGTTATGTGTAATTTCAACGACGGCTCCTGCCAATCGCGCAAAAACATCCTTTAGCCACTCATGCATGGGCTTCCCGGCACTACGTCCAAGAGATTTCAAAAAAGCATGAGCCGTAAAATCGCAGCGCGTTCCAAGCGGGTGCTGCCGCGCCAAGTGCAATACTTGCTCCCACACATCCAAATCCGATTGATCCAGTTGCCAGCCTGTAAAGCGAATCTCGATACCGTTTTGAGCCGATAGCACTGCACGTTTAAGCGCTTGCCGATTCTTGCCCTGAATGGCCGCGAACAACGCGCCCCGCAAGGTGGAATTGGGCACACCTCGCGCCGGTTCTGGCCACAGGGGAAGCTGGATAATGTCGGCGCTTTTGGGCTGCTCTGCTGTCTGTTTCCACTGGCGGGCCTTGGCCGCTTCTTCCAAAGATTCAAGGCGGCGCTGCAAGGCGGGATCGTATGTGTCCATGGGCTTATCCTTTCTGCTGATTTCAGTAGGGCCATTTATGCCTTGCCTGTCAATGCTGCCCATGCACGGGCGATTCGGCCCCCTGTCGGCTGCTGGCGGGCTTCCTTTTCCCGCTGATCGGGCAGTAACGCCGTGGCTTGCTGCCGCCACTGGTCCCGGTCAGCTCGTAAATCCTCAATAGTGCTTTCCAGTTGCCGCCGCTCCCGGTCATGTTGTTCCCGCAGCAAGGCCGCTTCCCGCTCTGCCGCGTCAAGCCGCGCCTGTAATGCCCCGTTACCGGGTGTACTTTCTGGTATGCCTGCCGTCACTGTACCGGGTTCTATTTTGGGATAAACCCGGTGCAGTTCTACAGGCTCGATTTCCCATTCTCCTATTTCATTCTTTTTTCCTGAAATACGGCCCTTATCAAGCGCCCGCTTGATAGTTGTTTTGCTCTTTCCTGCTGCTTTTGCAGCTTCTCCAAGGGTATAACTCATAGGGGTTGCGTGTCGTTCCGTTAAGGGTTTCCCTTATCTGTTACCCCTGTACCTCTATCAAGTCAATAA